>CAMJRX010000035.1 GCA_946408355.1 uncultured Selenomonadales bacterium | reverse complement strand
ATGGCGTCCGACCCGAACGCGGCAATTATTTTGATGGCTATGGGCATTAAAGAATTGTCGATGAGCGCGCCCTCCATTCCGCGTGTCAAAGAACGTATTCGCAACATCACCTTTACGAAGGCTAAAGAAATCCTCGACAAAGTTATGGAGATGGAAGACGGCGACAAGATTAAGGATTATCTTGCCACACTCGGATAATTTTTGAAACCCTTGTCCGTCTTGCGCGGTTCGGTAATAAAAAAAACCCCCGGCGAAATCTGTCGGGGGTTTTTCCTTTTAAAAAAATATTTGCATGGAGTTAACTCGAAATTCTATAATCAACACGAAAACTTTTTTAGGAGGAAATTATTATGGACATTAACAGAAGAGAATTTGTTAAAATGGCGGGCACGGCGGGAGTTTTGCTTTCGTTCGGTAAAGTTGCCGCCGCGTCGAATGAAAAAATTCTTGTCGTTTACTATTCGCGCACGGGCGAAGAATACGGGCTTGGCAATATCACCAAAGGCAATACGGCTATCGTCGCGGAAATTATCGCTAAACAAACTGGCGGCAATCTTTTCGAGATTAAACCCGTGACGCCTTACCCCGACAGCTACGAAGAGTGCAAAACTATTGCAAGCCGCGAAAAGGCGACTAAAGCTCGTCCGCCGTTTGTAGGAGATATTGACATTTCCGGCTACGATACAATTTTTGTGGGCTATCCGATTTGGTACGGTGACGCGCCGCAAGTTATTTACACTTTTCTTGAGAGCTACGACTTTAGCGGGAAAAAAATTGTCCCGTTCTGCACACATGGCGGGAGCGGGCTTTCGAGTACCGACCAAAATATTATGTTAACTTGTCCGAGCGCAAAAGTTTTGCAGGGCTTTGCAATACAAGGTTCAACCGCGCAGAAAAATTTTTCGCGAACTGAATCTATCGTTGCCGATAATCTTAAGCGGCTCGGATTAATTTAAGGAGGTTTTATCGTGGACATTAGCAGAAGAGAACTTTTTAAAATGGCGGGCGTTGCGGCTTTCGGCGCGGCTGTTGGTCAATTCAACGTCGCGGAGGCTAAGCCTAAAAAAATTCTTAAGCTCAACGCGGCTCCGGTCGTTGGCAGTAAAAACGTCACCGGACAAAAATTTTCGGGCACGGCGGCTAAAGTTTACTTCACAGACAAAATCGACGCGCCGCACCTTATAAAACTTTACAACAGGATTAATGGCGAAATTTACGGCAAAGTCGGAATCAAACTTCACACGGGCGAGCCGCATGGACCAAACATTTTGCCGCGTGATATGGTTAGAGCATTTCAAGCGCAAATTCCCAACAGCAACATTATCGAAACGAATACGCTTTACGGCGGCGCACGCTACACCACTGAAGGACACCGCGAAACTTTACGGACGAACGGTTGGGACTTTTGCGACGTTGACATTATGGACGAGGACGGTGGCGTCAATCTGCCCGTTCACGGAGGTAAACACCTTAAAGAAGTCACTATGGGTAAAAATCTCATCAACTACGATTCGATTGTTGTTTTGACACATTTTAAAGGACACGCAATGGGCGGATTCGGCGGTTCACTTAAAAATATCGCAATCGGCATGGCGAGCGGGCAAGTCGGCAAAGTTCAAGTTCACGGCTATAAACTGCCCGAAATGCCGCCTCCCGGTCCGGTGTGGTTTGATGGTACTATGCCGCTCAAAGAAAAATTTATGGAATTAATGGCGGACAGCGGCAAAGCGACTTGCGATTATTTTGGCAAACGGATTGTATTTTTAAATGTCATGCGTCGATTGAGTGTCGATTGCGACTGCGCGGGCACTTCGGCGGCTGAACCGACTATGGCTGACGTTGGAATTTTGGCGTCGAATGATATTCTTGCGATTGATCAAGCGTGTTGCGATTTAGTTTATACGGCGACGGATTCAAAAGACTTGCGCGAGCGTATCGAATCACGGCACGGCTTGCGGCAGTTATCAGCTATGGCAGAACTTAAAATGGGCAATCCTCAATACGAATTGATTAGCGTCGATTAACAATAAAAATGCTACCAAAAAAGACCGGTGATAAATTTCATCGGTCTTTTAAGTTTTTTAATATTGTCTGTTAAAAACTGTTCCGCGTAATGCCGCCGACTCGATTAAGTCGTAGGAACGCACCGCGCTATTTTGTCGCCGCGATTTGTTTAACCACGCCTTAGCCCGATAAATTATCTGCTTGTCCATAGGAATTATCTGTTCAATCATTTTCTTGCATTCTTCGGACTCGCGATAATCATTTTGGGGCAATGCCTTCATCTTCTCGATAAGCCGGTCGCGTTGGTCGACAAGTTCCATAAATAGTTCGCTGTCTTTCTGGTCGCTGAACTTTAGAAGTTCCTTTGTCAACGCGAAATATTTTTGCCAAAGTGTTCGCGCTTGTTTCAAAGTTTCTTCTTTATCGACCGTAGCTTTATCGTCATGCATAGCCTTTGCCGCCCGTGCCTTCGCCTTTCTCGATTCTGGCAGTCTTCATTGCCTGGAACCAAGCGTCGCGCAACTCGGTGATAATCCCCTTAGCCTCGTCAATCTGCGCAAAATCGTTTTTGATATTGCCCTCAACCAGCCTGTCATAAACGTAGTTGTAAAGTGGGAGCAACTGGTGAGAAATTTCATAATCAAAATTCAACGTCAAGCGAAACTCGGAAATTATACGCTGCGCCCTCTGCAACATGTTGTTAGCTTCCTCGTAATTTTTTTGTTCGAGAGCCGCTTTGCCGTCATCGATAAATTTCAGACATCCGTTGTACAGCATAAGCGTCAAATGTTCCGGCGGCGCATTCAAAATCCTCTGTTGCCTATAAGCCTCTGCCGCGTTCACCATATATTACATCACCTTCTATTCTATCCTAATAATAACTTACGATTGATTGCCCATGACATAATTTAATTGCATACCCAACTTAGCAAGCGTGGACTCCATATTGTCATACTTTTTATAGAGTGCGTCCTCAAACGAATTCATTGCGCGTTTAAAGTTGCTCATCTTGGTTTGCAACTGCCGCAAGAGATTGTTTAAGTCGCTGTCTTCGGTAATGTCCGCTGAGGAGCCGGCACGTTCTTTAATGAGTTTATTAGCCTCAACGAAAATATCGCCGAGACGCTGTGCAATACCGTTGCCGTTAGATTTGGTTGTAACTTTTCCGTTTTCCGTTTGATAAACCGCGCTGGCATTGTTCGTGGTAGTGCTTTCGAGTTTAGCAAAGACATTATAAACGGCGTCGGGGTCATTGGCGAGAGCAGTTTTGAGTTTATCCTCGTCGAGAACCAACTGTCCCTTAATGCCCGTCGTCGAAATGCCCAAACTGTAAATCGAATTGTACTTGCCCTCGATACCGTCAACGCTTTCAGAAACTGCACTGCGCATAGTTTGAATAACCTTGCCGAGCGTCGAATCGTGATAAAGGAGACCTGCCTTAGCTTTTTCTTCCCACTTAGTAATTTGGTCTTCCTTCATTTGGTCTTTCTGCGATTGAGTGAGCGGCTTGTAATCAGAATTCGGCTTTTCGTCATACTTCGCATAGAGGTCGGCAAGGAGCTTGTTGTAATCAGTAACGAAACTCTTAACCTTATCCATAATTGAATCGGTATCCTGCGTGACGGAAACATTTGCGCTGTTTGCAAGTGAATCAAGTTTGTATGTGCCGTCAGTCTGTTTTGTTTCTGTAGAAGTTTTATTGAGCGCGGTATAGGTTATGCCGCCGACAGTAATTTTATTTTCCGTCGTCGTGTACCTTACGCCGTCAATCCACATACTCCCGTCTGTGCCCTTCATTGTTTTAGAGACGTTTTCACCGCCAAATTTCAACGCCGCTCCACCGTTGGATTTTTCTGTGGTTCCATCACTTGGCGAATAAAGCACGCCGTTCCTAGATTGATAAAGTCCTAAAGAATCAAGAAATCTCGCTGCAACCGTGCCGGCATAAGAAACATTGGCGGTACCGTCACTGGAATAAGAATTTTTTCCCGTAGTTATCTCGATTGTATTTTCCGCGCCGCCTTTAGTGTTGTAAAACAAGAATTTATCCTGAACGCTATCATAAGAAGCCTTGATATTAAGACCTGCGGCGTTAATCTTGGAAGCCAAATCATTCAACGTAGCTCCGTTATTTATCTCTTCAAAAGTGAAGTAGATTTCTGCCTTTTTAACTATTTCTTTTCCTTGCGCGTCTTTTTTAACGTTGCCACTATCATCTTTTTCCTTAGTAGAGCCGTCGCTTATAAAGAAACTGATCGCTTTGTCTTTCGCTTCACTGCTTAAGTCGGCGCGAATTGTACCAACGTTAGAAGTGCCGGTACTCGGATCTACCAGCGGACTATAGACAGCTTTGTTGGCACTCGTATCTATGGAGAACTCTCTAAAGAGTATATCCTTGAGTTCAATACTAGTGCTGTTAGCATCCACACTCCAATCACTACCGCTTTTGTAGCGCGTGATTTTGTCGGCAGTGCTGATAAGGTAAGCGTTCGAGCTGAGTTCAGTGACATCAACTTTGTGATTCATAAGACCCGCAGTGGAATTCGCCGTGACTTTGATCGCCGAGCTGGAACTTTCCGCTGTTCTGGCGTTCATAGTTGTCGACATTTTATACTGCGAGAGAGTAGACGCATTAAACGTAGTGATTTTGTTGTTAAGTTCGAGGTAGTCAGCTTTAATCCACTCGTTCTTAGTGAACTTTTGAGCCATCTTGTCATATTCGTTTTGGCGGCTCATCATGCCGACTTTAACCATCGACTCGACATCTATGCCCGAACCCGACAAACCATAAATTCCATTGACACCCATTTTAATCCCTCCTTAGAAAGGGCATCTGGTTTAAACCATCCTGTTAACAAACACGCCCCGCATTTGCTGCGAGCTTTCGGCATTTCTTTCAGCCTTAATCATGTTTTCGATCATTTCTTCGGACGGGAATTCTCTGATAACTTTTCCGCTGTCCTTGTCGACGACCTTAACATTGATCATATTAGCCTCTTTGTTGTAGTTCAATTCGAGGTTGCAGTCAATTTTGTCCATGAGCTCGTTGAAAGCATCGGTTATTTGGCTGACGGTTTCCTCCGGAACTGTGCCGGGTTGCAAGAGCGGTTGTTGTTCTTCCTGCTGTTCCTTTTCCGCAGGGGTCAACACTTTGTCTACGGGTTGTCTCGTAGTTACAGGTTTAATTTGCGCGAAGTCCTGTTCTCCGACAGGCTTTGTGCTGGGAGCCGAATTTACACCGACTGCCGCTGTTACCATATCTGCCATAATAAAACACTCCTTTGTTTTGCGGTTGCCCGCTAATTTTCCTTAAGCGGCAGTGCGCCGTGTAAATCGACGTCCAATTTTTGAGCCGCCTTTTGATTTTCTTCTTGTATAGCACGATAGATTTCGCCACGATAGATTTTTATGTCGCGCGGCGCATCAATCGCAATACGCACATTTTCACCCTGCACTTCTACGACGTTTATTATGATATTATCGCCAATCATTATTTGCTGACGAGGTTTTCTCGTCAAGACCAGCATTTAGTCATTCCTCCTTTTTAGCAGTTTCGGGGAAGAGGCGGTGCTTTGTCGTGTAGGTGCTCTTTTCCAAAACGACCTGTTTCGCCTGCATGTTTTCGCCATTGAGGACAATCGGAGCCAAAAGGTTCGCCGTCATGTAGCGAATCGAGCCGTTCGGAATTGTAACCATAGAATAGTAGAAAACGTTCTCGCTGTCTTTAATGTCAAGTTCTTTAACCGTCGCGTCGTCAATCTCAAACGAATAATCGTTAAAGAACAGGAAAGGAATTGTCAGCAAGAAAGCCAAATCCGGCGATTGGAGCGACTGCATAAAATAATATGGGCTGTCTTCTTCATAGGGCAAGATAACAAATTCATGCTCGTTTTCAAACGCGGGAATGCCTTCCTTGAAATGAACAATTTTCTTTTCGTCAACCTCAATCTCACCAAATCTACTAGTGTAAATTTTGCGCATGCAACTTTCCTCCTTTGAACTTCCCACGACAGAATGAAAAACTTTTCTCGGCTAGGCGTAAATATCATAATGATCCATAGAAACCCAGTGGCGGATAAAGCCTTCGTTTTGAAGATAAGTTTCCACACTGCCCGGCGTGTAATGAATCCTTGCACTTGGCGCGGTTTCAATATCGACTGAAATATCACTTAACTCCGGTTCACCGACAACCTCGTTAGGATGCCCTTGCATTTGAGGATCGGGTATACCAGACGTAGTGAAAACTGGTCGCGCCTGATAATCGGCAAACATATCCGCCTTAATCTTTTGGACAACGTCGTCGCCGCGTTGCGCTGCAGTGGTTGCTTTTGACCACGCCTCGCTTGAATGTCGACCTGTGGCTGCTTGTGCGTCCGAAATGCCTCTTTGACCGCGTTCAGCAGTGAAATCGCCCATTTTCTTGAAACCGTAAGCTCTGCGGCTTTGGTAGCTGTCAAGAGTTAAGCTAGGTTGCGTAACAGTTTTATTCGACCGCGCCTGTTGATTTTTTCCGCGAATTTGCGGTTGAATTATTCCCGTTTCGTCAAAATGTCCTCGCGTCGTCCGCATAGCTATTTGCGGCAACTCATGTCGAGTATTTAACCTCACCATCATGACTTATTCCCTCCTCTCGATAAATATTCCTGCTTGTTTACGAAATTTTTGCCTAGCATAAAAATCCATAAACACCAATAGACGGCAACGCAAAAAAATTCGTTGACGCCTGCAGGATTAAGTTTTTAGTTTTCAAAGATTATAGATTAGAGATAATCAGCTAAGGATTGAGGCAGAATTCTTCCGCCAAGTGACAGCGACAGATTGTAAAGAGTAGTCTGTTGCATGAGCTTAGTTGCAAGTGCGGCAATGTCCGCGCCGCTTACGTTGGTTATTTCTTCGGTGATATTGTCGGCTTGATTTTCCAACATGGTATTAACTTGACTGTAAAGCTGTTGACGTGCGCCAACTTTGGTTTCTTGAACTAACATTGTTGAATGCGCAACATCGGCAATCGTCACGCCGTCGGAGGACATCCAGTGAACGTCGCAATCATTGCATTTGGCGCAAAGGCAGAAAAGCTCGTTAAGCATTGCCGTCCCCGAAGCCTCATTGCCGGAGTTGGCGTTGTCAAAAATATCTCTACCGAACATGCCGCCGCCCGTCGAGTTAACAGTATCAGAATTGGGATCCGTCGCGCCGTTGAGCTTAACCATTGAGATAAGATTTTCGTCGCCGTTGTAAGTAACAATATTTTGCTTAACTGTCGTGAAAGTGTACTCTGTGCCGTTTATAGTTATTTTATTATTAGTTTCGTCTTTAAGCAAGCCTTGATTGGTAAAATAATCGGCAACTTGGAATTGGGCGGCGGTGCCAGCTTTGCCCTCTGCAAGCAAGTTTTGAATTTCAGTATCCGTTGACGCTTCCGCCTCGTCAATAGTCATGCAACCATGCGCGATAATTTCTTTATAGCCCTCGTCGATAAATTCCTTTTTGTAGAGATTGTAATTTTCCGTGTCGAGGTAGAAAGTATTGCCGTTGCCGTCCGTGACAGTCAACATTTGGAAAAGCTCGGTGTTATAGTCGGAGTCGGTGCCTTTGAAGAACGCCGATTGCGATACGTCGAGATTTTTAGCAAGCCCGCGATCGTATTCTCTTAGCGACATTTCAAAGGGCTTTGTCAAATCCTTTTGCCCCGCGAATAAATATCTGTCGCCAAGTTGAGTATTCGTCACCGAAACAAGCTCTTGCATGTGCGCGAACATTTCCTTATGAATTGCGGCGTAATCGTCCTCAGCAGGATCAGCATTCGCCGCGTGTATCGATTTTTCCTTCAACGTCTGCATCATTTCCGTCATATGGATCATTACGTCATCAGAGTGTTTCATCCACGAAGACGCCGTTTTAATATTTTCCATGTATTGATTATTTTCGTTTTCGCTGACGTTATAACGCAGGAGTTTGGAATAATTCATCGGATTATCGCTGGCGCGGTGCAGTGACGAGCCGTCTGCTTGCTCAAAAAGTTTGCCCTGCTGTTGATAGGCGTTATTGAGCGATTGCTGGTAGTTATACATGAAATGCATACTGCCTATTCTTACACCCATAAAAATCCCCTCCTTAGTTGTTAGTTCCTGTTAATTATCTGCCGACAACGCCGGTCGAGTTGACAAGACGCTCTAAACATTCGTCCATAGCACTCAAGCAACGCGAACATGACGCAAAACCTTTTTGGAACTTAATCATATTTGTAAGTTCTTCGTTCCAATCAACGCCCGCCATTGAATCGCGCCAATTTGTTACTTGCGTCATGATAGCTTGCATGCCCTCGTAATTCACGTCGGTTGAATAGGCGTCAATGCCCAAAGTCGACATGGATTTTTGATAATAGGCGTTAACGCTTAGCGTAGTCGTTGGCGTCGAGTAAACATAATCTGAAGTGATGACGTTTCCTTCCGCGTCGATAGGATTGCCCTGTAAATCGCGCAGAATCAAATTTTTAGAAACGAGAGCATTAGCCTTGCCGTCGTTGATAATTGTTTCCTGCGAAATGTTGAAAAGCTCGCTCATGTAAACGGCGTTGGTTCCGTCGCCAGTACGATTGCCCCATTCTTTGTTCAGATATTTGCGGTTGATTGCCATAGTGTCATCTTGCTTTTCTGAAACGTCGTAGCTTGTCGCCGCTCCAACATAACGATCGCCGCGACTTTCTGCGAATTTTGAATTGACTTCCAACGCCGCAATAATCTGCACGCCGCTTAAAAGTCTTTTGCTCTCGTCAGTCTCGTCGGGATCGTATTTGTAGAGATAATTTTTCTTGAAATCGGGATCGTAGCGATATTCATAGTCAATATTTTCCTTGCCGAAGAAATTAATCGTGTCAGGAACTTTTATAATCGTGTTGGTGCCGTCGGTGTAAACTGTATCGTTATTGAGCTTAGTAACTTCTTCCGTGCCAAGATAATATTTGCCGTCCGTTAAAGTTACGGTAGCCGCCTCAGTTGCTGTTAAATATGTGCCGTCCTCTTTAACGTATTCAACCGCCGTCAAAGTAGATTCGTCAGCAACTGCAAAGTCATTGCCGTTTGCGTCGACAAATTTATAATGCCCGTCGAAGTCCCAACCTTGCTTGTGCTGGTCATTAAAAGCCGTCAACATATAACTTGCAATGTCAGCCATTTTGTCGATATAAGCTTTGTCTTCGGCAATGGAGTCGAGACGCGCCTTTAAAATACCGTTTTGCGGCGTGAAGACGATATTACTTTCCTTAATCTTAATATTGTAGTCGGTTATGCCGTAATCAGTTCCGTACATGCTGGAAGAAATGCCGTCGCTCATCAGCAAATGCGCCCGCGTGGGTCCATTTACCAAAGTGACGCCGCCCGAATTAATTTGATAGGCTCCGTTAGCGTTTTCGGTAAAGGAAATGTTCATATAATTTGACAGCTGGTCAACGAGTAAATCGCGCCTGTCGCGCAAGTCATTAGCCGTTGCGCCGGTAACTTCCTGCGTGGTAATTTGCTTGTTAAACAGAACAATTTCTTCTAACATGTCATCGACTTGTTTTATTTCGGATTTGAGGTCTTCGTATTCGGAACGAATTTGTTCTTGAAGTTCAGAAGTTGCCGTTTGAAGAATATCGCTTAAATTTCTGCCTTGCTCAATAACATGAGTTCGCGAGGAAGAATTTGACGCCGTCGTCGAAAGGTCAACCCATGTTTGATAAAATTTATTCAACGCCGCCTCAATGCCCAAATTTTTGCTGTCGTCGAAAATCGTTTCCAGCTTGTCATAGTTGACTGCCATAGTCTCGTAATATTTCTGGGAAGGATTTTCGTTACGATATTGAATATCGGCGTAAATATTGCGTGCACGTTCGACAGCTAAGGCATCGACGCCCGTACCAACCATAACATTGCCGTGCGCGCCTGGACGCTGTTCGCTGTAAGTTGTCGCCAATGTTACGACTTGTCGGGAATAACCATCTGTGCCCGCGTTAGTTATATTGTGACCGGTGGTGTCAAGCGACAGCTGATTAGCCATAATGCCGCGCACCATCGTATTTAATCCGGAAAATGTTGCTCTCATATCTCAATCCCTTCTTTCCAATCCCTAGATATTAGCCTCGAACATGCGCCGCGTCCGTCTGGAATCTGTTTGCGCTCCTGCGCCGTAAGTGTCGCTTGCCGAAGTTCGCGCCAATATATTTAAGTTGAAGTCGACGTAATCCTTTCCATTTTTTAAGAGCAACTTGACTTGCGCCACTTGATTTTTAAGTCGAAGTTGTGCATCGGCAGCCTTCTTTAAAAGTTTTTCCGCCACATCACGCTGGATATTTTTGTCCTGCGCGGCGATATACTTTGCGAACGACTCCGCTCCGACTTTCTTTAAAAAATCCTGCGCCTTTTGCTCGTTTTTGGAAAGGTCGCGTACTGTAGATTCTATTTTGCGAATTGGCTCCTGCACATCGGGTGAGTTGTTTGTCATTACTTTAATTAGCTCGTCGAAAAGTTCGGGCAGATGAGCGCATAATATCGCTTGTTCGCGTAAAATTTTAATTGTCTCGTCCATAGCCAAAACCTCAAGCTTTAAAGTCAAAATTTTTCTGATGAGTGACGATACCCGCGCCCTTGCCCGAATAAGTCGGCTCAACTGCCGCACCGCTCAACCTGTTAAGTCGTCCTTGCACGGCGTCCAAAGCACATTGCGCAAGAACTTGATTATTATTGCGGATTGTCAAAGCGCGTTCGACGTTTTTGTTTAACCGTTCGTGCAGTTGAATCAACTTTTTTTCTGCGTCAAGCGAGGGAGCCAATCTATAAAAATCTTTGGCGTGGGTTGTCTCGGTTACATTTTTATTTGACTGCGACAAGTTCTTTAAAAGTTCAACGCGCTTTTGCTCCAGCTTTTGAATTTTCGCCGTGATTAATTGTTCTGCGTCGAGAAGGTTAGAAAGTCCCTTCATGTCAATTCCGACTAATGCGTTGCGTTTCTTTTCGCCGAGCGTAGCTAATTTGTCGTAATTTTCGCCGAGCTTGTCGAGTGTTTCAATCAAATTCTGCCACATGTCCGCCGCCTCAGAAACGATTAGCTAAAATACTTGTCGCGATGTCTTGCGCCGAAACGAAATATTGTCCGGAGGCAATTTTCGCTTGAAGCTCGCTAACTTTATCCTCGCGAACGTCAGAAACGCCCTTGAGTTTGTTAAGCATTTCGCTAAAACTCTGCGCCTCTTTGGACGGAGTAAATGCGTCGCTCTTTTGCACGCCGCGAACATAGCCGATTGAATTTGAGTATCTCGTCGCCGCCACGTTGGAATAATAATTTGTGGACGAGTTTACGTTGTTAACAATCATGATTTTCACCACCTGTTTTGTGTTTGCCTATATATCGAAATATTTTTTCTTTGACTTAAAACTAAATTAGGGTGTCGCGTTCATTTCAAGTTTAGGATTGTTGTCGCTTATCCAGCCTAAAGCCCATTCGTTTTCTACGAGCAACACGGGATTTTCTGCGCGGTCAAGAACGAACATTCCTCTATCTGATCCGCGCAGGCTTGCAGGAGTGACTTTTGCGCCGTCAGAAAATTTCAGCCAACGAGCCACTTCAAACGGCAACATTGTCAACAGCACGTCGACGCCGTATTCAGACTTCAAACGATATTGCAGAACTTCAAATTGCAAAGTTCCAACCGTTCCTACGACGTAAGATTCAGTGCCCGCACCAACTTGATTGAACAGCTGAATTGCGCCCTCCTGTGTTAACTGGTCGATTCCCTTTGCAAATTGTTTGCGTTTCATGGTGTCTTTAGCTTGCACGCGAGCAAATTTTTCGGGCGGGAAGGTCGGGAAGTCCTCGAACTTAAATTTATGGGCGGCGTCGGTGAGCGTATCTCCAATTCCAAAAATGCCGGGGTCGAATAATCCAACAATATCGCCAGGAAAAGCCTCGTCGATAATCTGCCTGTCTTGAGCGAGGAATTGTTGAGGTTGCGCGAGCTTGATAAGTTTATCGCTTGCCGCGTGCCAAACTGTCATGTTGCGTTCAAATTTGCCCGAACAAATTCTGATAAACGCGAGGCGGTCTCTGTGTGCAGGATTCATGTTGGCTTGAATTTTAAAAACGAACGCAGAAAAATTTTCGTCCTCTGGCTCAATGATTCCGTCGCTTGAAAGTCTGGGGGCGGGCGGCGGCGCAAGTCTCAAATATTCTTCCAAAAAGTTTTGAACGCCAAAATTTGTCATTGCCGATCCAAAAAACGTAGGTGTCAATTCACCCGCGTCAATCTTAGCTTTGTCGAAAACTTCGCCAGCCTCGTCAAGCAACATTAAGTCTTCTTGGAGCGCGTCAAGATTTTCCTGCCCAATGCGTTTAACAACTTCTGCGTCGTTGGCAGAAAAAATTTCGGAGGCGCGTTCTTTTTGTCCGTGCGTGGTATCTTCTGCGAAAAGTTCAATACGATTTTTTTGCCTGTCAAAAACGCCTAAATATTTTCCGTCGGTTCCAATCGGCCAATTCATCGGATAAGCGCGAATACCCAAAACATTTTCGAGTTCGTCCATTAAATCGAGCGGAATTTTGCCGTAACGGTCAAGCTTGTTGATAAACGTAAAAATCGGAATGCGCCGTTCGCGACAAACTTTAAATAATTTTTTAGTCTGCGCCTCAACGCCCTTTGCCGCGTCGAGAATCATAACCGCGCTATCAACTGCCATTAACGTGCGATAAGTGTCCTCTGAAAAATCTTGGTGTCCAGGCGTGTCGAGAATATTTATCCGGCAACCCGCATAGTCGAATTGCAAAACGGAACTCGTAACAGAAATTCCGCGTTGCTTTTCAATCTCCATCCAATCGCTAACTGCGTGCCGTTGAGTTTTACGCGACTTAATTGAGCCTGCCAAGTGAATTGCACCGCCGTAAAGCAAAAGTTTTTCAGTAAGTGTAGTTTTGCCCGCGTCGGGGTGCGAAATTATTGCAAACGTCCTACGCTTATTTATTTCTTCAGTCAGTGTCAAAGTTATTTGGCTCCTCTCTTTTTAACTACTATCAAAATGCCCGCGAAGATTAACGCCATGCCCAAAACAATTTGCACGGTGAACGGTTCGCCCAAAATAAACACGCCGCCCAATACGCCCACGACCGGTGCGACCAGCGTTGCGATTGATGCGGTACTTGCCTCAATGTGTGTTAAAACGTAATTCCACAGGAAAAACGCCAACGCCGAAGCCAACGCGCCG
The DNA here is from genome assembly GCA_946408355.1 of uncultured Selenomonadales bacterium. GTDB lineage: Bacteria > Bacillota > Negativicutes > Selenomonadales > Selenomonadaceae > Quinella. The sequence goes on along the minus strand of CAMJRX010000035.1, from coordinate 11,299 downwards.
TTATAAATTACGCAGAGCACAGCCGGTAAACACCAATTAATTTCGCCTTGCGGTACAAGCGATGAATAGCCGACCAATACGATTGCGGCGAAAACCATTTGCCACGTCGTCAGCTGAACCATATTATTTTTGCTCAATTTTAGTTTGACGATGATATTTGACACGCCCATAACCATTGCGCCCAAAATTATTATGAACGCCGCGCCTAAATCGTCAACGTCCTGCAAGCCCATTAACACGTACAAGCCGAGTATTGACAAAAAAATTCCGAAGCATTTCAGCCGCGTTAATCGTTCGTTCAATGTGAAGTGCGCTAAAATTGCTGTCCAAAGCGGCGCGGTGTAGTTTAAGACTGCCGCCATGCCCGCGCTTATTGATTGCATGCCGACCTGCGCGGCGATATTGTTTAGCACGAGCATTAAAATTCCCGTTAAAATTATCCACGGCAAAAATTTTTTGTCAGGTAACGGAATTTTTCGCCAATACGCAAACGCTAATAAAATTAATGCGCCCGTTCCAAATCGCCACGTCACAAAAAGTATCGGCGGAAAATAAGTATTCGCCGTTTTCATGACGACCCAGTTTAAGCCCCAAATCAACCAAATCATTGCGAGTGCTCGCAACATTTTTTATCACGACCTTTTATAAAATCTGCACGCAAGTTTAGAATAATTTTTATGTCATGTCAAAGCAGGGTGAGAAAAATTTTTGTAGAATTTTTAGCGTGAGAAAATTTTGGGAGGAAAATTTCATGACGGAAGAAAAACGCACAATTCACATAAGAGGAACCGGACACGCCGCGCAGATTCCCGATACCGTCGTTTTGTCGCTGACTTTGATCGCGCAGAACAAAGAATACTCCGCCGCAGTAAAAATCGGCAGTCAACAAGTCGACATGCTCCGCGAGGCGATTGTCGAGGCGGGTTTCAAAGCCGACGATTTGAAGACGACTAATTTTAATGTTCGCGCCATTTACGAGAACGAGGAATATCGCGACAGCACTACCAAACGTTATCGCCAAATTTTTGTTGCTTTCGAGTGCCGCCACGATTTAAAGCTAACGTTTGAATTTGATAACGCCAAACTCAATGCCGCTGCCGATACGATTGCCGCAAGCCTTGCCCAGCCGAAAATTTCTATTGCGTTCACGATAAAAGACGTTGACGGTTTCAGCGACAAAATTTTAAAATCTGCCGCCCGCGACGCCCGCCGTAAAGCTAAAATTCTCTGTGCGGCTTTAGGTGTCAATCTCGGCAAGCTCCTCGAAATAAATTACTCTTGGGACGTGTTGAACATTAACCGCGAAAATATTCTTTGCGCAGAAAGCGCGGTCGGGGAAAAAAATTCATTTGATTTCAAGCCCGACGAGATTAAGGCAAGTGACACCGTTGATTTTCTGTGGGAGATTGAATAATGGCTAAGTATATAAAATTCACGGTCGGCGACCTTTTCGACGGCTACAAGACAGTTGAAGTTGCAATCGTCAAAGGCACGGCAAATTATAAAATTTTGCGCAATGGCTTATTAAGCGTAGACAAAAAAAAATCGCCCGCCGCAAAAATGTCTGCAGAGTGGCTTAAAGAACTCGACGCGCTGAATATTTTAGCGTGGGAGAAAAATTATTCGTCTGACATTCCCGACGGCGTGCAGTGGCAATTAATTTTCAAGGACGGCGAAAAAATTTATCGTGGGCAAGGCGCGAACGCTTACCCTGAAAATTGGGAGAAGTTTTTAGATTGGCTCGACAAATTGATTCCGGAGCTGGAGTTTATCAATCGCAAACGGCTCGAAAAAGTCAAAATGAATTATTCTGTGGAAACTTTAACGCTTGACCGCCACGAGAAAACTTTAACGCTTAACAAAAAAAATTCTGTGCACATCTACGACTTGGGCGATAAGACTGAAAAAATTTTCGACTTCTGCCAAAGTTTTTTGGACGGCATAGAACTTGATGATATTGATGATTCGGAGCCGCGAATAAAATTTGAATTCGTTCGACACGACAGCTCGACGGAAACTTTAGAGGCACCCTACAGCGAAAATATTTTGCCGGGACTAACGATATTTATTGAAGAGCTTCACGCCTGCGCGGCAGATTTGACTGCTGAAATTTTTTCTCCGTCGTTGGTTGAAGTTGCGTTGCCCAAAGGCAAATATATTTTGTGCAAAGTTCAATTCAAGGACAGCTACAAGCACTACACCTACAGCACCGAAGATGAGACGCTTGCGATTGGCGACGTGGTTGACGTGCCTGTTGGTCGCTATAATGACATTAATCAAGCGCGAATTGTTGAAATTGGTTACTTCGACGAATACGAGGTTCCCTATCCGTTCGACAGAATAAAAAAAATCATCGGCAAGCACATTGCCAATGACTGGAATAACATTTAATCAATCTCGCCCATTTTCTGTAAAGCTTTTCTTGCCGCTTCTTGTTCAGCGGCTTTTTTACTACGTCCGACGCCGCGCCCGTAAATTTTTCCGTCAATCAACGCCGCCGCCTCAAAAGTTCTATCGTGGTCGGGACCATTTGCGCCTAATTCGGCATATGTTAATTTCAACGGCGGATTGTGCTGAATAACTTCCTGCAACTTACTTTTGTAATCCTTTGGAATGCCCGTAACTTTAATGCGTTCAAATTCAGGCGTAAATTGGCGGAAGATATAGTCGCGGGCAACTTCCCAACCTTTGTCGTAGTAAATCGCGCCGATAACTGCCTCCAATGCGTCCTCAAGATTTGAATCGCGTCCACGATCAAACATTAGCTCGCTAGGTCCCAGTAACAATAAATCGCCCAAATTTATTTCTTTGGCAATTCGTGTAAGTGTCGACTGCCGAACAATTCCGGAGCGCGTCTTAGTGAGTTCGCCCTCTTTTAAATGCGTGAAATGCTTAAAAAGATATGTTGCCGTCGCCAAGCCCAAAACCGCGTCGCCCAAAAATTCAAGTCGCTCATTGTACTTTATGCGCGGCTCGAATTCATTCGCGTAGGATTTGTGCGTTAAGGCAATGTCAAGCGTTTCTATATGCGAAAATTTCACGCCGAGTTTTTCTTTGGCAAATCTTTCTAATGCTATTCGGCGTGCTTTGCTCAATTTTGCGTCTACCCAATATTCGCCTTCGGGTTCTTCAAAAATTTTTTCATCTATAGTCAAAAAAGTCACCTCTGCTTAATAAGATTTTCTGCCGCAATTAATGTTCCTGCTAACAACCAAAATTCCCGCATTATCGGTACTTGATTCATATTTGTATCGGTCAAGCCCTCAAGTTGAAGTCCTGCCAAAATTAGAATTGCCGTTATGCCCGCGCCGAATGCAAAAATTTTTTCGCGCTTGTATTGAGTATAAAATTTCCAGAAGAAATATACATACAGCCCGATAAACGACGCCAGACCAATCAAGCCGCCCTCGCTCGCTCTGTGCAAAAGATTATTGTGCGGGTGCGTATGTCCCACTTCTCCAATTACGCCGGCTCGTTCTCGCGCTTCTTTGGCTATGTAGTATTTGTTGTAAGCGTTGGCATACATTTTTTGCCCGACGCCGTAAATCGGATAATCGCGGAAAATTTCTGCCGCCGCTTTCCACATTAAGACGCGCTCGGTGTTGCTCTGAAATTTCGTGCTCGTCATAGTCGAAAGTCTTTCTTGAATTTGCGGAGACGCTAACGCCACGATTAAAAACACTACCGCCAAGCCCGCGCAGATTTTAGCCGTTAAGAGGCGGTATCTTTTTTCAAGCACGACGAAAATCACGACAACCACAACAAACGCCAACCACGCGCCCCGCGTCATCGACAGCACCAGACAAATTAAACTCAAAACCGCCGTAACTGCCGCCAATCTCCGCCAAAGCGTCGACAAAATTTCAAGTTGCGCAATGTAAATCAAAAGCGGCAACTGCATTAGCATAAACGAACCGTAAAATGTCGGCGTGTGATTAAATCCGAACGCTCGCGGCTCGTCCTTGACGACGTATTGATAAATGCCTGCCGCGTCATTGATTAGAAATGCCAACAGCGACGCAATCAACACGCCGCAAAGTTGCTCGCGTTTTTTTATAAATGTCATGGCGAATATCAGCGGAAATAATCTGTGCACTTCGCCGACGACTTCGCGGAAACTGTTCCAAGACTCCCACGACATCGCCGCGATAAAAACTTGCAAGACTAAATAAACTGCTAGCACTTCCAAAATATTTGAGTCGAACGGCGGCAATTTTTTATGGCGCACCGACCACACGATTATTAAAAGCGTTCCGAGTCCGACTGCAATACTTGCGGCGGCTGTAGACAACGGCACCGCGAATGCCATAAGCAACATAACTTTATACATTGCCGTATCGAGTGAAATTTTCGGAAAAAATTTTAGCGGCATTATTCATTTCTCCTTGAATTATTTCGTGAGCAATTCTAACACAAAAAAATCCTCCCGCAAAGGAGGAGCAATTTATTTCGTTGCAAAAAATTTTCACGGCAAATTTTTTTGAATGTATTCGTAAACTTCCGGCCAAATTTCTCCGTCGCTCCCGTCGGCGGCTGAAACTTCCGGCTTGATCGAAGAATTTTGCACGGGGTTTCCGTTCTCGTCGATTTCGCTGATGTAGCATTTTTTCTTGAGGCCGTTGTCTTCAAAGAAACCCATCGTGTTAATCATCGTGAACGTTTCTTTGTCGGAAATGATGAATTCCAACTTAATGTTCGCGCTGAAACCGTCCGCCCTGTCAACGCCCAATGCCGCGCAATGAACGCCACGTTTTATTGAACTTTTGTCGACGTAAACTTTAGTGTTCTTATCGCTCGTGTCAATTTCTGTCCAAGTTGCCGCAAGAGCTGACGACGAAATCATCACGGCGAAGATAAACGCCGCGAGCGTAAAAAATTTTTTCATACAAGTCATCTCCTTTTTGCGGATTATATTTTATCGAATATGAATTTTCAAGTTAAGTTTTTCTAAGTTGCGCGACGAGTTCGGGCGGAATTATTTCGGGATAATTTTCTGCCAGCCACGCAACAATTTTATTCCAATAACGCTTAGCCTTCCACGCCGCCACAAAGTCAAACCAGTAAACCAGCGGAATTAAAACGGGCGTCCCGATATTGTCGACGATTCGCACGCGATAAGCTCCAGGCGCATGTTCCTGCACCATAAAATTTTCTATATCGGTGTCGACGATTGCAATATTTTCGTGCAGGAAGTCCGATTTAAAGTTCAGCAAGATTGTCCAGATTCGGTGAAGAATTTCTTTGTTGGGTTTAATCGTCGGCAAAAATTTTTTCATATCGCGGCTTGTTTTGCCGTTATAATCGAGGACACGCTCAAAAACATAGCCAAGCCCCAAATTTGTTTCAACCGTCCCGAAAAATTCTGTCACGAGTTTAGATTTCGCCAATTTTTTTGCGCACATTCGACGATAACGCATTTCCTTTTTAACGTCGCCGTCGTCTTTCATATGCGGAATTTTTATGCACTTGCGCGGGTCAATCGGGTGAATATACGTTGCTTGATGTCCGCCCGACCCGATAAATAATTCCTCGTTGATTTTTAAAACGCTCATATGTTCCTCAATTTATGAACTCTCAATTTATCCAGCCACTGCCAAATTTTTAATTGAATCTGCGCCAAATCTCCTACGCGGCGAATGATTGCGCGGTCGTAAATATCCGAGCCGATAACCTCCGCCGTCAAAACAATTTCTGTTGCCTTGCCTAAATTTAAAATCAATTCGTCGTCAATAATTTCCGATAAAATATTTTCGTCGCCCGCCATCGCTGTAACTTTAACAGGAGCGTCGACGTGGAAACGATAAAGCCCGATAGAAATTTTGTCAACCTCATAGGGCACGGCGTAGTTGTAGAAAAAATTATCGTTGACAGTGAGCTTGATGAACGGCGGAATTCTATGCAACGGTTCAGCATTGGCGAAGAATTCAACTTCTGCTAATCCAAAGTTTTTTCCAGCGTCAACGGCTAAAATTTCTGCTCGCGTCACAAAAATTTTTTCCGTGTCAATAATCAGCGGGCGTCCATGAGTTGGAAGGTCCGCGTTGATTTTTTTTACATTATCTAAAGAAATTTCCTTCTTGTCAATGACGGCTTGCATATTTGCCAATTCAAGACGCAAAGAAATTTTCGCGGGCGCGTCGTCAAGCGGGTTGCCATAAATTACAATTCTCTGAACTTGAATAGGTTCTTTCCACTCGAAAAAAATTTTCTTGCCTTGCCAAAGATTATTTGCAATCTGCGCGGGCGAAATTGCAATGTCTTCAGTGTCAATTATTTTAAAGTCTTTAACCTTAGCTACGTCGCCGGAAGTCGCCGTAACCTTTGCAGAAAAAGTTTGGCTATCAGTGCGCCGCTCGAAAAAAATTTCGTCGGAATTAATAATGCGTAAAGAATTCCACTCGTTGCGCTGTGATTTGTGCGCGAAAATTGCCTCAGCTATAGGATTGCCTTTCAAAAGTGTTTGACTGTGCATGACGGGGAATCGAACGCGATTTTCCCAAATATAATTGGCGCGGTCGATAAAATCAAAGTCGTAAGTGTCAGTCTCACCGATTTTGGGTTTCGGCGTCGACAAAAGATTTGGCGCGTAAAAATCGGCGGCGGCAGTGAACGCGGTCGCATAAGCAAATTTTTTATAAACTTCAGGGCGATAATCACTGCGCTCCGATAAAATTTCGCCTAAAACTTCCTCGAACAAAATCGACAGCGTGCGGTGGTCTTGGTGATTATCAGAATCCACGCAGAAAATAATATTGGCACGCAACTCAAGGAGCAAACTTTTCAAATCGCGCTTGAAATTTTTCCGCGTGTAGGGACTATGACGCCCAAAAGTTTTTTTTGCGTAGTCAACGAAATTTTCTGCCGCGTAAGTTTCGACGTGACCAGCGGGCGATTGCGTCGGCATATCTGAAAGTTTATGTCCGTCACCGTAGCCTAAGAAAATAATTTTTTCGCGAGGTACGCCTAAAATTTTCAGCGCGTCAACTGCCTCTTGCGCTCTGGTTTCGACTTTTTGTTCAAAGTCGCCGTTGGTCGAGTATGCAACGAAAACTTCCGCTTTAGCCGTTGCCAAAGTCAAAATCATATTGCCAGCAATATTAATCTCGTCGTCGGGGTGCGGAGCCAAAATCAAAATTCGCGTGCCAAAATAACTTTTATCGAAAAAAGAATTGCCCGCCGTCAAAATTTCTTCCGTGTCAGTTTCTGCGCCTATAAGTTCAAATAATCCGTAAGCTTCCGCCGCCTCAAAAAATTTTTTATCATCCATAATGTCACCTCGCCGCGATAATTTCTGCTAACTTTGGAATGACGATTGAAAAATCGCAAGTATCACGAATCAACTTAGCCGCTTGCTCGCCGAAAATTTTTTTGCGTTCATCGTCATTGAATAGTAAAGAAATTTTTTCCGCAAAAGCGTTGACGTCCTCCGAATAAACGCGGTAGCCATTAATGTCATTTTGAATCACGTCCTCACAACCGCCAATGTCGCTCGTGACGGCAGGAAGTCCGCTTGCCATTGCCTCTAAAAGTGATGTTGGCAAGCCCTCATGTCGCGACGGAAAAATATAAACGTCCGCCATTTGATAAAATTCTTGTGGCGCGTCGACTTCGCCAATAACTTTTATAGAATTATCTAATTCCGCTGAATTTTTTCGTAACTCGTCCAAAAGTTCATTAAGCCCGCCGCCCACTACAAATAAAAGCGCGTCGGGAAATTTTTTGTGCAAAATTCGCCACACGTCCTGCAACGTATCGACACCTTTATCCTTAACAATTCTAGCACAGAACAGCAAAACTTTTTGATTCGGGTCGACGCCATGAGAAATTTTTAATTCGCGCCGTAAAGTTTCGTTTGATTGCGGATATTTATTCGTGTCTATACCGTGCGGAAGAATTGAAATTTTTTCAAGAGCAATGCCTCCATTTTTTATAAAGCCGTCGTGAATTTCTTTTGTCGTCGCAATATAGTGCGTGCACGTTGCCAAAATTTTATTCCGCCAATTTTTATCGGCAGAAAAAATTTCAGCCTTACCCGTTAACGCCAAAGTCACCGGCTTATTAAAAAGTCTAGCAAATAAAATTGCCCATACGGAAAATTTCGGCGTGCCGATTATATAAAATGCGTCAATGTCGTTGTGTGTCGTTAAAAGTCGTAAAAAAATTTCTAGCCAACGGAACGGCGGGTGTAATCTTACTAAATCTATGCCGTTTAAATTTTCTCGTGCCGCCGTGAAGAAAAACCTTTTCTTTGTCATAATTGTGACGCGATGTCCGAGCTTTATGAGTTGTAGCGCATGATTTTCTCCGTGAATTTCCGCGCCGCTTTTTGTCGGGCGTCCGTCAGCCAAAAATTTCTTCCCAACCGCAAAATCTTTTATTAGCAAACAAATATTCATGCTTACTCCTTATATCATAAAATTTAAGAATGTCATAATTGGCAATATAATTCATTTGCTCAACATAGTCAATTACAAATAGAAAATTCATAATTATTGTGTATCGGTTAATTTTGTTGAATAATTTTGACACTCCAGATAATCTTTTTTTCTTATATTTTCTACTAATCATCGGTTATTGTCAAAATCCTCTGTTTGTGATAATATTAAAAATAGATAAAGACGATATTTAAATGCGATAAGTTGAATATTACAAAAAATTTTTTATGTCAAACTACTCAGAAGATGACGACACTATTAAATAAATAAAAAGCCCTCCACGGCGGGGGAATTTTTTTAGGTGATTAAAGAAATGGTTTGCAGATAAAATTTTTATGCAGACAATTCGCAGACGACGAACCAATTATTAATTAATTTTATTGAATATTTAAAGGAGAAATTGCTATGATTATGACAGGCGCAAGGGCAATAGTCGAATGTCTGCGCGAGTGGGGCGTCGATATGATTTTTGGCTATCCAGGTGGAATGATTTTGCCACTGTACGACGCCCTTGTCGACGAAAAGGAAATCAAACAAATTTTAGTAACACACGAACAAAACGCGGCGCACGCGGCGGACGGTTATGCACGAGCAACAGGTAAAGTTGGCGTTTGTATAGCGACATCGGGACCCGGCGCAACAAATTTAGTTACGGGAATAGCGACGGCGTTCATGGATTCTATTCCGCTAGTTGCGATAACGGGACAAGTTGACACTGCACTTTTGGGACGCGACTCTTTTCAAGAGACAGATATACTTGATATAACAATGCCGATAACAAAACACAATTTCAAAGTCATGGAAGCGAGACTTTTAATCCCGACGATTCGGCAGGCATTTGAAATTGCATTGGAAGGGCGACGCGGTCCGGTACTTGTCGACGTGCCTAGAGATTTATTTTTCGCAGAGGTGGATTATCGACCGCCAGAGGTTAAACAAAAAATTATTGCTCAACCAGACGTAGACTTTATAATCTGCGCGGCGGAGGCGGCAGAAGAAATTGCCAAAGCTGAACGACCAGCAGTAATTGTTGGCGGCGGGGCAATTTCGGCGGGCGCGTCAAAAGAAATTATCGCTTTCATTGAGAAATTTAATCTACCTGTCGTCAATACGCTAATGGGTATAGGAGCAATTCCGCGCTCTCATTCGCAAAATTTGGGTTTCGCGGGCTTGCACGGCAAAAAGGCGGCTAATCACGCAATCGCGGCGTCGGATTTGGTTATTGCTATCGGCAGTCGCTTTGGAGATAGGCAAACTGGCAATGTTAGCAAATACACGCAGGCTAAAAAGTTTATACACATTGACATTGACCCTGCCGAAATTGATAAAAATATCGAGGGCAGTCTCGGCTTGGCTGGCGACATGCAGGTTATCTTGAAACTTTTAATGCGTCATGAGGCTAATAAAAATCGTGCAGATTGGTGGCGGCAAATTGAAAGTTGGCAGGAAGAATACGACTACGACTATCAAGTTAATCGCTTAACGGTTCCTTGGGCAATGAATCAAGTTGCTAAAAAAACTGCAGGAAAAAATTTTGCCTATGCAACGGACGTTGGACAACATCAAATGTGGGCTGCGTTGCATTTACGAGTTGAAGAGCCGCGCACGTGGTTGACTTCTGGCGGCTTGGGGACAATGGGATTCGGATTGCCCGCCGCTATGGGTGCCCAACTTGCTTACGGAAAAAATCGGCGCGTCATATGCGTCACTGGCGACGGCGGTATTAAAATGACGGGCAACGAATATTATACAATCGCCCGCCTTAAACTTCCGATAATTTCGCTGATTGTCAATAATACAAGTCTTGGCATGATTCGCCAACTGCAAAAAGTTTTTTATAAGGAACGCTACATTGCCTGCGAATTGGATTATCAAATGGATTACGTAGCCTATGCACAGAGTTTTGGGATAAAGGCAGAGGCGGTTTCTACGCAGGAAGATTTTGCCCATGCGTTGAATAAAGCCCTTGAAGACACCGATAATCCTCGCGTCATAGTCTTAAATGTCTGGAGAAGTTTTGTTGAGCCGATGACTAAGGGCGGCGCAAATATTAACGAGTTTGTCGAATTTAAATAATTTTAATCGTCCTTAACGTATGGTTCGCCGTTATAAATTCGCGGACGGGACGAATTAAATCTTGCGTTTAAAATACTTTTGGTCGGTTCAAAGGAAGTCGTGCTAATGTCTAACAAGTCAAGCAAAGTGTGAATCAAATAATCTGTGCGATAGGGGCGGTCTAGTGCGACGTTGAGTGCAGAATTTTTTTCCGAATAACTTTGGCGAAATTTTTGCGAACACCAAATAATCGCGGGAATTTCTATCATGCTCCGATTGTCGCTCTCTTCCATTGAGTGTCCAGTAAATTCGCGTCCGTTCTCAAAAACTTCCTCGCCGTGATCCGAAATGTAAATTATCACAGCGTTTCATACGCCGCAATACATTGAAAAATATTTCGTCCTAAAGTAGTTTGTTGAAAAATTATCTTTGTCTGTGTGAGTAAAATATTTCCTATGGCATAAACAACAATTCCGCTCCAAAATAAAATCATCGGCAGAAAAATAATAACCAACTCTACACTAAATCGCTTAAGTCTTTCTTCAGAACGAGTACGGAAAAATTTCTTGAGTCCTTTGCTGAGTACCACGAGTGCCGCAATAAAGAAAATCATCCCAACGATTATAGGGAAGGTCAGGACATAGTTGCTTAGAAATTCTTTGGTTTCCGAAAAATTCGTTCCTATTACGATTTGAATCATGTTGACATGCAATATGTGATTGAATTTGCAGAGCAAGAAAATATCTGTTACTATATAGTGTTCACACTATAGCGAATAGAAAACAAAACTGATAAAATAGGAATATGAA
>CAMJRX010000034.1 GCA_946408355.1 uncultured Selenomonadales bacterium | reverse complement strand
TTATATTTATCCTGTGGGCTTTAATTATCGCGTCGCTTAAGTTAATGCCATTGGCCGTAATGGATAGTAAGACGGTTGCGCAAGCAATGATAAAATTGTTGAGAAACCAACCATTGTGTTCAATAACACCGGACAGAGCGAAAGAGTTTTCAGACCACAAGCTCGTTACAAAGGAGTTGGGAGTAGAGTTTTATTTTCCGCCACCGCATCACCCTTGGGAAGGCGGCACCAATGAAAACACTAAAGGTTTGTTGCGAGAATATTTTCCTAAAGGTTACGATTTCAATGACCTGAGCGAGAAAACTTTAGAAGCGGTGGTTGAGCAACTTAACAAACGTCCGCGAAAATGTCTGGGTTACAAATCACCGTGGGAAGTTTGGTTTTTAAAGTCCTTGCATTTCATTTGACAATTCGCGTGCAAAAAAATTGACGTGCGGTTAATTGCACGCCATTTTTATTTAGAAAGAAGTTCCTACCGTGAAATGGAATCTGCCGCCTTGTGAGCCGCGTCCGTAGTCCAAACGCAATGGACCCATTGGAGTATTCAGCGCGACGCCGAAGCCCACAGAGCCTTTCATGTTGCGCGGTCTCAAGCCCGTATCCCAAACGCCGCCGAAGTCCGCAAAGAGTGCGCCTTGAATTTTTTTATACAGCGGGAAACGATATTCAATCGAGCCGAGTAGCAGTCTGTTGCCGCGAAATTGGTCGTCACGATAGCCGCGCAGAGAACCTTGTCCGCCGAGCCTGAATTGGTTAAATTCTGTCATGTCGCCGCGAGCGTAGCCATACATGCCGCGAAGTGCCCAAACTTGATCGTGGTCACCAGCCACTCTGTAATGTTGATGTTCAATCGATGCCTTTTGGAAGTTAAAATCGCCACCAAAATTTCCAACTTCCAAAGAGAGATTAACCTTATTGCCCGTTGTCGGCGAATAAATGTTGTCGCGAGTATCAGTTACATGTTCGAGGGTAATAGAGCGCGTCAAGCCAAAATTATCTTTACGCCATTTTTTCCATTCCGGAGTATCGCGCCGTCCCACATTGCCGCTTGAAACGTGTCGAACATATTTATCTTTGCGGTTGCGGAACGTGATAAAATTCGTCGAATATTCGCTGACAGGTCGGCTTAAAGTAAGTTCGCCGCCCGAATATCTGCGCATGTATTCTTCCTTAAAATGTCCCCTCGTGTCGTAGTCGTTGTAAGCGTAGGTGCGATTGTAAATCTGAATTCTAAACGCGGTCTCGTGGCGATCCATCCACGGGTGGCGGAAAGTAAAGCTGTAGCCGTGAGCGTCGGTTTCGTCGCCGCTCTTTTCGTACATTACGGAAATCGCATCGCCGCGCCCGCGAAAGTTCGTATCACTTACGCTAATCATACCGATAATACCGTCGGAAGTCGAATAGCCCGCGCCTATGCCTAAAGTGCCCGTGCGTTTTTCTTTGACGTTAATTTCCATGATAATCGCATTAGGCTCAACGCCAGGATTCATTTTAATATTAACGTCCTCGAAAAATCCAAGATTGTAAACACGTTGCATACTGCGCCGCGCCAATTTTGCATTAAACGGAGTGCCGACTTCTTGACGCATTTCGCGCAGAATAACTTTATCCTTAGTCTTCTTGTTACCTTTGACGGCGTAGCCTTCCAAAATGCCCTCGTTGATTCGCAAAGTGAGGACGCCGTCCTTGTCAATGTTCATGTCGGTAACTTTCATGAGGATAAAACCTTCGCCGCGATAATCCTCTTGAATCGCCGCAATGTTGTCGTGCAAAGTGTTGCTGTTGAGAATTTCGCCTTTCTTGAGGGTTATGATATTATCAAGTTCCTCTTTGGTGTAAAGCGTGTTGCCCGTGTAAACTATATCCGTAAGAATCGGATTTTCCAAGACGTGGAAAGTGATAACAATGCCCTCCGGAATTTCCTCGAAAGTCTGATAAGCCTCGTAGAAATAACCCGTGTTAACGAGCGCATTTCTATCGCGCAGAGCCGCCGCCGGACTAAAAGGGTCGCCAACGTTTTCAGTCACGGCAACTTTAACTGTTGGCAAAGTAGCCTCACTTGCGCCCTCGAACACAATATCAACAATCGTTTTGCCCTCGAATTGTTTCATGTACTCCAAAATTGTCGCGTCGACTTGAGAGCGATAAGGTTCAGGCTTAAGAGGCACACTCGGCTCCGGTTTCTCAACTGTCGGTCTTTCGGGCGGAGTAGTATCAATCTTTGACGTGTCGATTTTTGAATCGTCAGCTGGTTTTTGTTCACTTACTGGCTGTTCCGTCGGTTGCGCTCCGGTTGTAGGTTTCTCAACAGGCTGTTCAGTTTGTTTAGTTTCCGTTGTCTCGACAGGTTGCGGCTTAAGCTTTGACTGTTCGGGGTCAACCACCTCGACTTCCGACGAATCAGCAGGTTTTTCCTGTGGCTGTTCTTGCTCCGGTTTTTTCTCCAGTGGAATATCGACTTCAGCAATAGGTTCGTCAAATTGTGGTGTGCCGGGATTTGTCCCGAACGGTTCATCGACGATATCGGGAGCTGCCTCGCCCGTCGCAGACAAAAGCATTAACGCCGCGATTAATGCCGCTCGTTTCCGCCGTAAAAATTTTTTAGCTTTCAAAAGTAAATCCTCCTTTTACAGCTACTAGCTATCAACTAAAACTTATATTGCGCTTCAATACTGAAGATATAATCTTTTCCCTCTTTCTCAATCGTCAAGCCCATGTTGTCGTTGAAGTCGTAGTGAATGCCATAGCGATTAACTCTGTGGCTGCCAAAACCGCGCGTGTAGCGAACCATAAACTTATCGCCGATATATTTACCGATTGTAAGGTTATAATCTTTGTCGCGAGTGTTAGCATTTTGGTCGCCGGGATTATGGCTCTCGAACATAGAGCCGGAGCCTCTGGACACGCTGAATTGGTCAATTCCGAGCGTCTGTCTCAAGGCGTCTTCGATTTCGGAAAGGACCGTAATTTGCAAGCCTATAGCTAACGCATCGGCTCCCGTCAAAGTGTTATCGCCGCCTTTTGAATAAGCAGTGCGCAAGGTGAGCAATTTGATAATTTCTTCCTGCGTCATATCGGGGCTTGATGTCAAATTCAAATTCATATTGTTAGGTTGTCCGTCGACTTTTAAGAAAATCTTCGTGCTAGCAATTCTGGTATCTGCGGCAAAGTGTACTGTCGGCATGAACGAGCCAACTTGGTTGAAATGCGCTTCGCCCTCCCGAATATTAAACACTGATTCCAAATAAGTCAAGGTACCGCCGCGCTTAACAACAATAGTACCGGAATTTTGGGGATGAAGTGTCGTGCCGCCGAAGTGCACATTGCCTGTAAAGTATGCATTCATCTTTATTCCGAAAAAATTTGGCTCGTAAAAGTGCACTTTATCGCCGATATTTAACGAAATGTCTAAAAGAATATTCGGTAATGGTTCGTCATCGGTTGTAATGTCGGGAACGCCGAAGGTACATTTATCGAGATTAATTTGCCCGGACAATTTCGGCAATGTCCAATGATAAATTGTACCTTCGCTAAAGTTAAAATTCGCATTTAAAATTCCGTCGAAAACGTTGCTTTCAATGTCGAGGTTAACCGCCGCGAAGTCAAAGTTATAATCCTTGAATTCCAAGTTTGGGAAACTGAAACCGCCCGTCAACGCAAAATTTCCCGAACCGAGATTGCCCGAAAAGTTTTCTATGTCGAACCGTTCGCCTTTAAACGCCATCGCAATATTTATGTGTTCAATTAAAGTTTTCATGCCCTTAACTTTAACTGAACCGTCGTTGAGAGAAATTTTCCCGTTAACTTGAGGATTAGTCGCGATGCCTGTGATTTTAACTGCGCCGTCGAGGTCGCCGATACCCCATGCTATCTGTTTGCTAATAACTGGCAATAAACTTAAATCCGCGCCGTCAAGTGATACGGTTAAATCCAACTGTTCATTGGCAGGCAGATTTTCTTTACTCGTAGCTGTCAAAGCTCTCAACGGAACATACCCTTGCGCACTTGCGCCGTAAGTTTTGCCGCCCAATTCGCGCTGAACAGTCAAGTCCTCGACGTTAACGCGCCAATCTTTTAACAGAAAATGTCCGTGCAAAAGGTCAAATGTCGAACCTCTGATACCGCCCGTTGCCGTCAAAAGCACTTCAGCAAAAGGATTATCAACCGTGCCTTTAAGGTCTGCAACAATATTCGACGTGCCAACCATATCAATATCGTAGCCCGCCGCCGCGCTGAAAATACCCAGCTCCAAATTTTTAGCAACCAATCTTAAACCAAGTTCGCCGCCTAAATCAGCCGAGCCGTTCAAATCGAAAGTTCCCTTGTCGCCCTGCTTGCCCTCGAATTGATTGACGTAAACAATATTATGGAGTAATCGCACGTCAACTTTTACGTCGTGAATATCATGCTTCGCCAATGTGCCTTTAGAAATTTCACCAGTCAAGGAACCAGTCGGCTTACTTAACGTGCCACTTACCAAAATTTTGCTGTTCAAAGTGCCGTCGAGGATGTCATTTTTCTGCGCGGCGAGAATAAACATTCTGCCGATATTGGCGTTGATTACGTCAATTTCGCCGTTGATATTTTCTGTGTCGAGATTCATAGAAACTTGCATTTGACAGCTTGCCTCGCCGTCACTGAAATGGAAATCGTCCAGATAAACATTCATTCCGTTGGATTCGAGGTGTCCGTAAACGTCAGTTAGTGCAATGCCGTTTAAAGTAATTTCTTCCGCTTTAAGTTCGCCGTCGAAAATCGGGACGTCAGGCGTACCTTTTATAGTACCCTCAAAAGTCGTGTGACCTTCAGCAGTATAATTTTCGGGCAATTTGCTTTTGAACCGCTCAAGACGAATATCTTTGCCTTGAACGACAAAATCCATGACGCGAGTATTTTTATTAATCGTGCCGTTCAAAACCATATCAACCATAGGCGAGGTAATTTCAAAGTCTTGGAGTCGGAGAACATCTCCGTCCAAAAAGTAATCGCCCGTCATGCCGCTCAAAAGGAAACCGTTGTAACTGCCGCGTTTGAACTTAATATTGCCAGCGACTTGCGGATTGTCGATTGTGCCGGTGACTTTAACGGTATTTGAAACGTTGCCAGTAATCGGTTGATCGGGCGCGACGAGTGCGGCAATATCTTCCGCCCTAACTGTCGTCGTGTCGAGTTGCAAGTTAATTGTCTTTTCGCCCGTCAAGGCAACGTTGCCTTCGATAATTTTCCACTTAACTTGCCCGTCTTTTTCCAAGTCGAATTTATCTATGTTGATTCCGTCGAGACTACCAGAAAGCGCAAGCTGAATTGAATCAAAGGGCTGCTTAAATAATTTCCCTACAAAATATTCTCCCTCGCGTTTGGAGTTGTCGATAGCGGAAAGTTGCAAATTTACGTTGGGATTGTTGGTGTCGCCGTTAACAGTCCCTTTGAAGTCGGCAAGCCCGCTCATGTCGAGTTGCTCGTTAAATCTTTTCAAAAGAGCCATGTCAACGTGTGCGCCGTAAAAGTTCAGATTAAGATTAGTCGTGTCGATAATTGTTCCCTCAACTCCCAACGTGCCGTTATTGGGCAAATTCGCGCTGAGGTAGTCAAGCGTTAAATCGTTATCTGCAAAATAAAAAGAGGCGTTCGCGTCGCTAACGTAGAAGCCCTCTAGGTCAAGCCCCTTAGCACCCGCACTGCCGTAAACTTTAACTTGCGCGAGTTCAGAGGCTTTGCCGTTAATGCCGACGTCCGCGAAGAGTTTGCCGTTGACAATTTTATCGAAGCCGCTGAAGTCGCAGAGCGTCGCCGCGTCGAGACCATTAGCCTTGACGTGTGCATTAAAAGAAAAATCTTCCGTTTTAATTTCCGCCGTTCCTGCGACATTGCCGTCGAAAATATTTGCGCTGGTATCGGTGAGGTAAATCATTTCGCCGACATAACGGAATTTAGTTGAAATATTTTGCGCGGAAAGATTTTCGTAAGCGAGATAATCGGAATAAATATCGGCGTCGACTTGAGGATTTTGAGCGGTGCCGACTAAGTGTCCACGAACAGAAGCCGCGCCGTCAATGCCAATGTCGCTTATAATCGCGGCGGGCGCAAAGCTATCAGATTCGGCGTAGATGTCAAAAAAAGGCTCGTCAGTGTCGAGACGAATTGTTCCGCTTGCAGAGGCGGTTTGTCCGTTAGCAGTAGCGGAGGCGTCCAAAATAATTTCGCGCTCGTTGAAGGTAATGTTGCCGTTAATGTTCTCAACGTTGGTTTCCTCAACTTTAACAGCCGCGCCATTAACTTTGGTTGAGCCGAGATAAGTCAACGTGTCATCGCGGTGCAAAACGTGAATAGAAAATTTTTCTGCCGCGCCACTCAAAATTTCTACGCCTTCGGGAATTTTATCGGCAGGCAAGTAGGGCAGAATTTTATCGAAATTAATTGCGTCGACTTCCGCGTTAATGACTTGTTGCTTTAAGCTTACAGTTCCCGACGCCGCAACATTTGAGCCCAAAGTTTTCGCGTTGACTTTGGCGGGAATTGCATTCATGTCCGCGCAGTCCGCCTCAGCAGAAATTTCCTCGACTGAAATATTTTTCTTGTCAAAGTCTGCATTAATCGTTCCGTGCGTCAAAGAAATTTTCGCACCAAAAGTTGATTCGCCCTCGCTCTCAAGCTTAATATCTTTGACATTCCAAGATTCGTCGTCGCGCTGTTTAAGGTTGAGCGTCGCGCCGTCAAGTTTAATTTCGTCAATAGCGGCAACAGGATCATCACGCAGGGCAAGCAATTTAAAACTAACGTCCGTCGTATCGACGCGAGCAATCAATTCGTCCTGCTTATCAAAAATTTCTACGTCATGAATTGTTATATCGCTGTTCTTGTTGCTGTCGAATAAATTTATGTCGTTTAAGTCGACGCTACCGATTTTGACGGGCACGCCCAAAGTTTTAGAAGCAGTTTCTTCAGCCGTCGTCAAAGCCTTTTCGATAATCGCCGCTCGCTGTGAATTTATGTAAAGCCCGCCGCTCAGCGCAACAACTGCCAATATTCCGCCGAGAATTTTTAGAACTTTTAACACGGCAGGCACTCCTCTCAAAAAATTTTATTGGAAAGCTTGATCCTTAGTCATCTCCTGCTCAACGCTTTCAGAAGGCAATGGCGACGCATTTTCAAAGTCAATCAAGACGACCGGCGCAACTTCACCCGTCTCCGGAACTGCCGCCGCCTCACTCGTCAACGCGGCGTCTTCGCGAGATTCTGCAGCGGTCTTGCCTGCGTGTTCGGATTCAACATAGCGAACAACATCGATTGTCACGGGGACGCCCATATACCTATCAAGTGACGCTTTAGCTGTATTGTAATTATAAAGTGCAGTAAAATAATTGGAACGCGCCTCCGTCAATTTGCGGGAAGCGTCCATAACGTCAAGATTGGTGCCGACGCCCGCCGCGTAACGAACTTGCGCGATTTTATAGTTCTCTTCACCGAGAACGATAGCTACTTGCGTTGTACCGATATTTCTTTCTGCCGCGTGGAGGTCAAGGAACGCTGATTGAACATCAAGCTGAACTTGTTCGCGGGTTTGAGCGGCGACTTCTTGCGCACGAATGAGAGCCGCGTCTGCCTGATTGACTTGCGCACGAGTTATGCCGCCGTCAAAAATATTCCAACTTGCGCTGACACCAATCGACCATTGATCGTTTGTCTTGTGTCCGAACATATTTTCCGTATCAAGTTCTTTGGAAATGCCCGCGTTGACAGACGGATACCAGCCCGACTTAGCAGATTTTTTTGCTGATTCGGCTTGCTTAACGGCGTAATCTGCCATTGCAACATCTGCGCGGTTCTCCAGAGCATAAGCAGTACAATCGCCTAAGTCCAAATCATATTTTTTATAAGTTAACGTATCTTGCGGGCGAATAACTGTATCCGCAGGCAAGCCAATATAATTATTCAAATTAGCAACTGCAACGTCATAGCTGTTTTGAATATTTACGAGATTTTGCATAGCGTTGGCAAGTTCGACCTGCGATTCCAAAACGTCGACCTTAGCGACGGTTCCCACGCGGAATTGAGCGGAAACGTTGCGCAAATGCTCCTGCAAAGTCAAAACTTCTTCCTCGTAAACTTCTATTAAATTTCTGCTCTGCAAAACGTCAAAGTAATAAATCGTCGACTGCAAACGAACAACTTGCATAGTATTTTCAAGCGACAAATCAGCTGAGCTTAAAGCGTAACGAGCTGACTTGCGTCCCTCTCTTAGCCTTCCGCCTTGATAAATCGGCATGGAAACTGAACCGGTATTTGAAAAGGCGCGGTTTCTGTTTGAAGCATCATAAGCCATACCTCCGACTCGTGCGCCGCTCCAACTCCACGTCACTTGCGGATTACCTTGACGACGTGCCTCGCTCAAGCTCCAGAAAGCCCCCTCACGTTCAGCAACAGATTCTTTAATCGTGCGGTTATTCTCATAGGCGCGCTGTATTGTCTCGTCGAGTGAAATATTTACTACATCAGCCGCGTCGACCGTGCCCGCCGAAAAAATCATCATGCCCGCGACGAGTGCCGCCGCCAATTTCCTGCGAATTTTTTTCTTAATACGGTTGGAAATTCTCATGTCCATCACTCCATTCTAATCCTAATTATTTAAGCGGCGTGCCTTCGCGCAGATTGGTCAAGCCTTCGACAACAACCGAATCTCCAGCTCTCAAGCCGTCGTTTACAATAAATTGATTACCCAATTTGCCGCCGAGCGAAACTTTTTTTAAGACGGCAGTTTTATTATCGTCTATAAAAACAAAATTTTCCCCATCGCGCTGTTGAATTGCACTTTCCGGAACGAGTAAAACATTGGAAACTTTCACGTCGTCAAACTCAATTTGAACGTCATTGCCCAAAAGTAAAAGTTCGTCGGGATTATCGAAAGTTACTTCGGCAGTCGTATCGTTCACAAAATTAATTTTGCCTGCGCGGGAATAAGTCGTACCGTCATTAAACTTCAGAGAAATTTTTGGCTGGCTTGTCGACAAAATATTTTTCTCCGCCGCTGAAACTCCAAAGCGAACGATTGCCGGATTAATCCGTCCGATTGTTGCAAGAACAGTTTCGTTAGCAAGTACAGCTTCACCCACGCGAATATTTTCAATACCCATTTGACCTGTTATCGGCGCGTTAACTGTACCCGCAGTTGAATCTTCCTCCAAACTTTTAATGCGCTCTTGAAGTTCGGCAATTTCGGCTTGAAGTTCCCCGACGGGATTTTTCTGCGCCATTTCTTTAGGTAACGTCGTCATTAACTCGCTTAACTTTGCCTTAGCTTGAATTAATTCGGTTGCCGTCTCCGGATTGCCGACTCTGAAAAGTTTTTGCCCTTCCGTAACTTCGTCGCCGTCCTTGAAAAATTTTTCTAAGACAGTGCCCGAAACGTTAGAGTGAATCATCAGCTCGTGACTTAAAGAAATTTTCCCGTCGTGCGTCAAAGTCAAAGTGTCGTTCGTTGAAATTTTTTCTGTTTTGACTTCAACAGGCTCCTCGTTTGAACAGCCCGCAAAAAAAATTATCATCACAAAAAATATCGCCAAAAATTTTCTCATGTTAGAACTCCTGCTTTAGTCCGAAGTAAAAAGCGCGGTCTCTTTTTTTATTGACGGCGTGCCATTCACCGAGCAGATAAGTTGAGTCGGCAACTCTAAATTGGGATTTCAAACGAACTTTGCCGTCGTTTAAGTCGTAAGCTTCAGCGGAAAATTTAAAATCTTTTCCGGCGTAGGCGTCCAGTCCGATACCAGGTTTGCCAGCGATAATTCCCGCACGCGCTCCAAAGTCCGTCCCAAATTTTTTACCGCCTTGAAGATTTAATTTTGTATGGTTGCCAATATCTTCCGCGCCGAGTATCAAAGATTTATCATCGCTCGTCACGTCCAGATTAAAATTCGTTTTCCAGTCGTGAGCTTTGCCGCTGTATAATATATCAACCGAAGGCGTTACGTCAATCTTAGAAATTTTATCGGCTGTACCTTCCACTTTGCCCAAAAGTTTATCGGCGCGTTCGGTTATACTGCGGGCATTGCTGACGGTTGCTTTTAAATCTTCGGCAACTTTTGGATCGCCGGCGAATTTATTCATGTTATCCGCCATGTTCGCCACGTTGCTTGAAGTTTTAGCAATGTTATCAAGCGTTAATTTGAGTTCCTCGACGGTTTGCGGATCGCCGGCGAATTTATCCAGATTAGCAGTCATATGCTCAACATTAGCCATTGCACTATTCATGCCAGCAACCGCGCCGTTCATTTGCTTAATCATATCGTGGAATAAATCCTCGTTCTCGGTTGCGATTCGCTCAAAGGTACCAGTCATACTGTTTACGTTCGCGGAGGCGTTCTCCATATTCTTGCTCATCTCAACGACAGATTTTTTAAAAGTATCGTCGCCAATAATCGCGTGCACGTCATTTAAAAGCATCTCAACCTTGTCCATAACTTTGGTTAAGCCGTCGAACATTTGATCCATACCGGCTTCGTCCGCGCCGTAAAGATAATCGCCGTTCTGAAGATATTCGCCGTTATCGACTTTAGGTTGGAAGTTTATAAATTTTTCGCCCATGACGCCGCTTGAGGTTATCGAAACTTTTGACTGCTTTGGAATTTTCGCGTCGGGATTAACTGCCATTGTAACTGTAACTCCTGTACCCTCCGGTGTAATTTGAGTAACCTTGCCAACTAAAACACCGCTCAATCGAACGTCTGATTGTTGCTGAAGTCCAACGACCTGTTTAAATCCCGCGTATAAAGTATAATCGTCACTGCTACCGAAATGAAAATCTCCAAGACCGGCCGCCGCGCCTCCTAATAACATCAATCCGCCGACAGTGAACGCTCCAACTTTTGCTTCAACTGACATTACCTCGCCTCCTTAAGGTTGCTTTTTAATCTATGATTCGGAAAAATTCTTTGACGCGAGGGTCTTGAATTTTCTTAAAGTTATCAGGCGTGTCTACAGCAATTAAGTCGCCATTGTAAACCATAGCAATACGGTTGGCAATGCGGCACGCGCTAACCATATCATGCGTAACAACAATGCTTGTAACTTTCAAAGCTCGTTGCGTCTCAATAATCAGCTCGTCAATTCTATTCGTTGTAATTGGATCCAGACCAGAGCTTGGCTCGTCATAAAAAATAATTTCCGGACCAAAGGCAATCGCCCGCGCCAATGAAACTCTTTTCTTCATGCCGCCGGAAAGTTCGTTGGGCATACGATTTTCCACGCCGTCCAAACCGACTTGATGAAGTTTTTCGCGGACTATTGATTGAATTTTTTCTTTGTCGTAATTAGTATGTTCCACAAGTCCAAAGGCAACATTATCGCCAACAGTCATTGAATCGAACAGCGCGGAGTATTGAAAAACCATTCCCATACGAAGACGGACGCGCATCATTTCCTTTTCATTGAGGCGGGAAATTTCATCGTTGCCAATCCAAATTTCGCCGCTGGTGGGTTGAATCAAACCAATCATTAAACGGAGCAATGTCGACTTGCCCGAACCCGACCCGCCGATAATCGCAAGCGTCTCACCGTCAGCAATTTCGAGGTTGATGTTGTTCAGCGCAACTTTCGTGCCGAATTTTTTTACTACATTAACAATCCTAATCATTTTGCCCTCATCTGTATACAATAAACGTCAACAGCGCGTTCAAAATAAAAATTACGATAATCGACGTGACGACCGTTTTGGTAGTCGCCTTGCCAACGCCTTCCGCGCCGTCGGGACAATTCAAGCCGTAATAGCAACCGAGTACCGCGATAACATTGCCGAAAAAAATCGCCTTAATCATGCCGCCTGTCAAATCGTAGAGGTGCGCGAACATTTTTATCGAGTTCATAAAAACATACGAGCTGATACCCGAATATTGCGTGGCGACGAGCCAGCCACCTGCGACGCCAATAATATCGCCAAAAACTGTAAGAATCGGGACGACTATCATACAGGCAATCATGCGTGGAACAATCAAATAATTCACGGGGCTAACTGACATGACTTTTAGCGCGTCGATTTGTTCAGTAACTTTCATTGTACTAATTTCCGCCGTGATAGCTGCGCCGACACGCCCCGCGCAAACTACGCCGACTAAAACCGGACCAAGCTCCCTGCCGATTGCGATTGCAATAACTCCGCCGACCGTTGATTGTGCGCCAAAACGAATAAATTCATGCGCCGTTTGCAATGTGAAAACCACGCCCGTAAATAAAAGCGTCAACGAAACGATTGTAAGCGAATCAACGCCTAAGTGCGACATTTGCGCGAGAATGAGCTTGATTCGCGGCTTGCGCGTGACTTGTCTCATTGTGTCGACGTAAAGCAAAATTATCGTGCCGAATTCTTCAAAGCGTCTTATCATGAAGCCGCCAATCATCTCAAAAAATTTTGTCAGCAATGCATAACCTCCTTTTGCCAGGCATTATAGCATAAAATTTATTAAGATATGAATAGACACTGAAAAAATTTTTTGCAAATTTGACAGCGACAGGTTAATCATTTAAAATTCATTAAGAAAAATGCGGAGGTGAATTGATGATTAAAAAGTTTTTGGCAATCTGTGCGGCAGTAGTCATGATATATTTTTTGATAAGCGTGCCGGCGATTCAGAAGAAATTTTTATATCCGTTCCCTTACCGCTCGACAGTGGAAAGTTATTCGTCGCGCTGGAAAGTCGATAAATTTTTGGCAATATCTGTTATGAAAGTCGAAAGTAATTTTTCCGAAGCGGCACATTCACAGAGCGGCGCAGTCGGATTAATGCAAATCATGCCGGAGACTGCGGCTTGGATAGCGTATCAATTAGGCGAGGCTCCAGAAGAAGTTGCCAACGACATAGAAAATTTGCACGACCCTGAAACGAATATCCGATACGGCACGTGGTATCTTGCCGAGCTTGAGGACGAGTTCAAAGGAAATGACGTTTTGGCTTTGGCGGCGTACAATGCGGGGCGCGGCAACGTTCACAAGTGGATTAAAGAAAATAATTGGAGCGAAAATTTTTCGGACGCAGATAAAATTCCCTACGCCGAAACTCGCGACTATGTCAAGCGTGTCCTCCATTGCCGCGAAAAATATGCTAAGCTTTACAGTACTAATGATTTTGTTTCCACGCCGATTGCACTTCACGAGTTGCGCTTTGCACGATTGAAAAATTTATCCTTGTAAACCAAAAAGCCCCTCCGAAATTGGAAGGGCTTTTTTTATGCAAGAAAAATTTGCCGTCGAGATTATTTAATGCCTGCGCCGTCAAGAGCACTGCGAACGGATTTAGCAGCAACGTACATCTTCTCTTGTTCTTCGTCGGTGAGGGCGATTTCAAAGACGCGCATTAAGCCATCAGCGCAAACCATGCGAGGCATTGAGAGCGCAACGTTGGTAATGCCATATTCGCCGTTCATGAGAGCCGAGCAAGGCAGAATCGTATGTTCGTCATAAAGAACGGACTTAACGAAACGAACAGCCGCCATAGCAACGCCGGTGTTGGTGTAGCCCTTACGATTGATAACGTCGTAAGCAACCTGAATGAGTTCTTGCTCAACTGCTTTTTTGTCAAGCGGTTCAGTGTGACGGAAATACTCGTCGAGTTTCTCAAGCGGGAAACCTGCGCAACCGGTGGTAGACCAAGCGACAAATGCCGCGTTGCCGTGTTCACCGAGAACGTAGCCGTTGATGTTTTTCGGGTCAACTTCGTACTTGTTAGCAAGAATGCGGCGGAAACGATAAGTTTCAAGCATGGTGCCCGTGCCCATAATCAAATTGGTCGGATAGCCGACTTCCTCAGCGATTTTTGTTACAACATAAGTTGCAACGTCGAGCGGGTTGGTGATGAGGATAATGACAGCCTCTTTGGTGTGTTCGGCAATAGCGCGGAAGACTGAGTTCATGATCTTTGCGTTGGTGCCGGCGAGTTTAAGACGGTCAGGAGTTTCGCCCGGACGAATCGATGGACCCGCGCAGATGATAACGATGTTTGCACCTTTGCAGACGCTGTAGTCCGACGTGGCGCGGAATTTAATATTGGTGCTGTAGACGCAAGCAGTTGCGTGGCTGGAGTCGGTAGCCTCGCCCCATGCCTTGTCCTGATTGAGGTCAATTAAACAAATTTCCGAAGCAAGCTGGAAGTCGGCAAGTTTATTGACGACTGCCGAGCCGACGTTAGAAGTTCCGACGACAACAATTTTCCTGCGGTTACCCATTTGGCATTCCTCCCCTTAATAGAAAAAAACTTCGCGGAGCATATTGCTCTGTTTATAAAAAAGTTTACAACTTTTGCCGTCAATCGTCAAGGCGCGTTATTAAAAATTCTGAAAACTAATTTGACATTATTAAAAAACGTGTTAGTATAAATGTAGGATATTGAGCATCGCCAAATTTAGTAATTAGCTGACGGCTATCAGTCGACGGCTAACAAAGGAGAGTTTTGATATGTCAACGCTTTTGGAGAAAACGAGGAAAATTAACAAGCTGCTCCAGCGTTCCGAAAATGTGGAGTATGACGGGATTTCGCGGGTCTTGAGCAACGTCCTTGAGGCGAACATTTACATCGCCGGCAAAAAGGGTGAGCTTTATGGCTACGCGCTCATCGACGAAGAAGACGATAATTCTGGTGTCGACGACGTTACTAGCAATGGAAAATTCCCCGCGCCCTATGTCAAATGGCTCAATCGTTTCGACGAGACGCAGGTCAATCCCAAAAGTTACGCCGATAAAGCATGCGGCTCCCCCGTAAACGGAAAGAATTTTACAATCGTCCCGATTTACGGCGTGGGGCGCAGAATGGCAACTCTGATTGTCGCTCGTTACGAAGATAATTTTACGGACGACGATATACTTTTAGCGGAATATGGCGCGACAGTCGTCGGCATGGAAATGTTGCGTGACCACACAGAAAAAGTTGAGATTGAAGCGCGCAAAAAGGCAACCGTTCAAATCGCACTGGCGACATTGAGCTATTCTGAAGCGGAAGCGGCGGTAAATATTTTGAGCGAACTCGACGGCA
This sequence comes from uncultured Selenomonadales bacterium, assembly GCA_946408355.1. GTDB lineage: Bacteria > Bacillota > Negativicutes > Selenomonadales > Selenomonadaceae > Quinella. The sequence continues at coordinate 9,665 of CAMJRX010000034.1, read as the reverse complement.
ATGAAGGACTTCTTGTCGCGTCGAAAATCGCTGACCGCGTTGGAATCACTCGTTCGGTTATCGTCAACGCCCTGCGCAAGTTTGAATCAGCCGGCGTCATCGATTCGAAATCTCTCGGCATGAAGGGCACTTACATTAAAATTAAAAACGAATATCTTATGGAAGAAGTTCAAAAGCTCCGTAGATAAGTTTTAATTTCAATGGTTAAAAATTTTATCTCGTCAACATGACGGGATTTTTTTTACCTAAGTTGCTAATTGACAAAAAATAAAATCTGCGCGGACAGAACTGGAATAAATATTTTTTATAGAACGCAATGATTTATTATCAATATATAAATGATAATTTTATTTTGCGTTGTGATAAGTATCACTTTAGCCAAAAAATTTTTTTGATAGGATTTCTTTACGCAAAATTTTTTCGCGAGGAGGGTTATCAGGCGAACAGAGATAAAATTATTGCCTGTAACGTTATTCGCTACGATGCGAGGAAAAATATTTTCGTTGATGATAAAAAACTTACCTCCGTCGAAAAATTTTTTGAGCTACGTTTGAACGGCGAACACTTCCGAAATTTTTTTTGTACGCCCGAAAACCTCGAAGATTTAATAGTTGGTATTCTCGCGCAAGCCGATAAAATTTCTGCCGTAGAAAATATTTTGCGCCTCGAAGTCAACGGTTCCATAATCAAAGTTGAAACTAGAGAGTGTTGGTAAAGTGCAAAAATAAAACACAAGCAAAATCTTTGGTAAAATGAATTTGAAAAATTCTCCAAAGGAAAGTGCTTATGTCAAACTCATTTTACCACGAACGCTACTGCCTTACAAAAGCGCAACGAGAAATAATCGAACCACTGTTACCGGCGCCCAAGTCGACAGGGCCACCAGGATTAAATCCTTTGACGGTCTTTAACGCAATCTTATGGATATTGTCTTCAGGAGCCGCATAGCGCGACTTGCCACCCCAATTTGGCAATTGGAACAGCATTTATCACAAATTCCGAAAATGGTGCGCTGACGACGTTTTCGATAACATCTTACAAGTGTTGGCATCCGACACGGAAAAATACTTGCTCGTTGAAATTGATTCAACCTTATGCAAGGTGCATCAGCACGCCGCCGGGACTCTGAAAAAACATGGCAATCAAGCAATAGGAGTGTAGCGCGGCGGCAAGTTTTGAATGTGGTATTGACCGGCGGGCAGATTCATGATTGTCAATGCGCAACCGAACTTTTGAGTAAAGTCAAACTGGAGGGCAAAACGGTTTTGGGCGACAAAGCTTTTTTTTCGGCTCGTATTGGCGATTTTATTAAAGAGCAAGGCGGCATTGTTAGTATCCCCGACAAAGCCAACTCGCGAACATTATATGAGAATAGTCGCCGCATAGCCACTCGTTATGACAAATTAGCTGTCTGCTTTCTCAATTTTATTTTTCTTGCTGCACTTTTGATTAAACTTTAGCGTTTACCAGCACGCTCTAGTTTTGTAAAATTTTTGTAGTAATGGTGTTAAGAAAAGCGTAGATTTTGAAATCGTCAATTATAGTCTCGTCGGAATTGGCTAAGTGCTTTGAAAATTTCGTTTTACTCGTTACTTCTGTTATTCACTTTTAATTTACCAACAACCACTAGTAAATCGCGACAACTATTCCCCCGTTTTCAAAGTGGGTGGAAATTTTTTTTTGTCCGTTGTAAAATATTAAAAAAGTTTTCGAAAGGAGAGAGTTTTTTGGCTAAACACAAGACTAAAAAGATTAACAAGAAAGTTGATAAAAACACTGACAAGGTAAAAATTTCCGCGTGCTATATGGTCAAAAATGGAGCGGAAGATTTGCGTCGCTCGCTGGAAAGTTTAGCTGAATACGTTGACGAAATTATCGTTGTGGATACCGGCTCAACGGACGGGACCGTTGCAATTGCAGAAGAATTCGGCGCGAAAATTTTTCACGAACCCTGGCAAAATGATTTCTCTACGCCGCGCAATGTCGCTCTTCGTGAGGCAACGGGTGATTGGATTGTTTTTCTCGACGCTGACGAATATTTTAAAGACGATACCGCTAAAAATTTACAAACCGTTATAAAAATGGCGCAACGAGTAAAATATCGTGGTATAAACGTGAAGATAATAAACGTGGACAAGGATAAAGATAACGCGGTTATAAGCTCGTCTCATGTTTTGAGGATTTTTAAACATGCTCCTGATATTCGTTATGTAAACAAAATTCATGAAGACGTTTATTTTTTGGACAAACCTTTAGAACGAACATTGGCTCCCATAAATCTCTTGACGATTTATCACACGGGTTATTCAACGTCGATTAACCGTTCCAAAGCAGAACGTAATTTGAAACCTTTGCTTGAGGAATTAGCTAATACTAATAAGCCTGAAAGAATCTATGCTTATTTGGCAGATTGTTATTACACTTTGGAGGATTGGGATAATATCGAGAAATACTCCCGCTTGAGTATTGAGTCCGGATTTAAAGATAGATTTCGTCCCGTTCGTCTGCTAATTCAGTGTTTGGAAAGAGATCCGGCACGCTTTGATGAATGCTTTGAAGTTGTCAAACGTGCAGTTAAAGATTATCCTAAAGTTCCAGAATTCTCCGCTACACTTGCTACTTGTCTGGCGCAAAAAGGCGATTATCGAGCGGCAGTCGCCGAAATGAAATGGGCGATTGAAAAAGCTAAAAATTACAGCGAAGAATTCGAGTCAACAAATTTTGATGAGTATAGAATAAATCTCGCCCAACAACTTATTGAGGAGTGGCAGAAAAAAATTCCGCTTACACTTAAAGAAAAACGCCGTGAAGTTTCTAGATTGACTAACGAATTAATTAATTTCAAAGAAGTTCTTAACGATAAAGAAAAAATTCTGCAAACGGCTGAAAAAATTTTAAGCTTAAATCCTGACGATCCTGAACCTCTCGAAAAAATTGCGTCCATCTACTCTGATTACAATATGCTACCTCAAGCAGATGAAGTAATTAGTTATCTAGAAAAAAATTTCCCTCCGTCCCCATATAGTTTGTTGTTGCGCGCTCGAACTTGTCTCTTCCAAAATAATGCGCTTGAGTGCATAAAAATCGCCAAGCAAGCTCTTAAAATGGATAATGCTAACTTGCTTACAAAAATGTTAATTTATAACACCATAGGACAAGCTTATCGACATATCGGCGACGTAAAACATACTATCGAACATTACAAGTACAATATCGACATTGACTTTGCCGAGCTGAAAAATTCCCCAAAACTTGAGCAAGCCAAAAAGACTCAATACCAAGATTACAGTAATTATCTTTTCAATCTGCACAATTTAAATTTCAGTCGAGAAAAAATTTTCGAGGACATTTGCGGCTTTAATAAATTATTCGCGCACATTCCCAGACTTAAACACAATCGCAAAAAGCATTCCCGCCATAAAAAAATTCGCGTCGGATACATTTCACCGGACATTCGTTATCATGTCGTCGTTTTCTTTAGCTTTCATCTCTTTATGAGTTACGACAAGACCCGTTTCGAGGTTTTTATATATGCTAACAATAGCGAGGATAACATAACCAAACAATTAAAGAATGGAGTTGATCATTTTCGCTGTATTTTATTTTTGTCCAATAATGAAATTGCAAATCAGATAATGGAAGATGAAGTTGACATCCTCGTTGATTTGGCTGGACATTCAGCAGATAATTCACTGGGAGCTATGGCATATAAACCCGCGCCGATTCAAATTTCTGGTATTGGTTGGTTCAATTCAACGGGGCTTGACACGATTGATTATTTTTTGGCGGACAAATATACGGACCCCGAAGGCTTAAACGAGAAATTCTTTACGGAAAAAATCCTGCGCCTTCAGCATAGTCATTTCTGCTACATGTGGCATGATTTCCCGTTTATGGTCACCCCTGCGCCTTGTACTAAAAATGGTTACGTAACTTTTGTCAGCTTTAACAATTTTAACAAAGTTACGGACGAAGTACTTAAAGTTTGGGCAGAAATTTTGTCCGCTGTACCTAATTCGCGACTCTATTTAAAAGGTATGGTGTTTGAGGAGAAATGCGGACTTGAGTTTTCCAAGAAAAGACTACAAGCGGCTGGCATAGATCTTGAGCGTGTGGATTTAGAAAGCGTAGAGAAAGAATACGTCCAGAAATACGAGAGGGCGGATATTGCGCTGGATACGTTCCCATATCCCGGCGGCGGCACCACTTGCGACGCACTGTATATGGGCGTTCCGGTGATAACTCTTGTCGGTGAACGGCACAATTCGCGGTTTGGTTATTCTTTGCTTATAAATATTGGTTTAGATGAACTTTGCGCCTTCAGCGAGGAAGAATATATTCAAAAAGCGGTTGATCTTGCCAACGATTGGGATAGAATTCGTGAATATCATTTGACAATTCGCCGGAAAATGGAAGAATCGCCCGTAATGAATGATACGATTTACATGGGCGAGATAGAGGCGGCTTACGAAAAAATTTTTAATGCGTGGCTTAATAATGAGCCATTACCAGATTTTCCGCAAGAGCCGGAACCTGTTACAGAAGAACTTGCCGATAAATATTTTGAGCGAGCTAAGGACTACCTACCGTTGATAAATAAATGGGGCGAGAGCAATTATGATAGCCGTTTTGATTTTAAGCGCACGCTTTATTATGCCGAGCTTGCCGCGCAGTGCGAATCCAAACGTAACGCCGAAATTCTTTTGACTATAGCAGACCGCCGCCATTTGACGGATGATAATCTTGGTGCCTATAAGGCAATGCGCGAAGCTATGGATTATATTTATTCACCTGAAGGCACAAAGAGAAATTATCAAAATTATTTTATCTCAGAATGTCATAGAAAAATGGCGCAGTACGCGCACGATAATCGTCGACATGTTGAAGGCGTGGAAAATGACCAGAGGGCGTTCGAGCTTAGCGAAGAAAAAAGCAGACGGCTTGAATTTTATGACGCAGTACTTTTAGGCTTGCATTTTCTGGATATTTCTAACGAAGACATGACGGCGTTTCATTTCGATTATCAAAAATTTTTCGAGGACATTAAACCATTTACGACGTATCACAAACGGCACGACAGGATTAAAGTAGGATATATTTCGGGCGACTTTAGGAATCATGCGGCGTTTGCGGTTGTTTTCGGATTTATTTCCTGCCACGATAGGAGCAAATTTGAAATCACCTGCTACAACAAAAATCCCAGAGACGACAGTCACACCGAGCTTTACAGAAAAACCGTTGAGCATTTTGTTGACGTTAAAAAACTTTCTGCTGTCGAGCTTGCGAAAAAAATTCACGATGACGAAATTGACATTGCTTTTGACTTGGCGGGACATACGGGTTTTAATGGCTTGCCTGCATTGGCATATCGCCCCGCGCCCGTGCAAATTTGCGGGATTGGTTATATGTCTACGACCGGTTTAAATGAGATTGATTATTTTATCACGGATGAAAACCTTGACCCGCCGAATCAAAATCGCGAGCAATATTTCAGCGAAAAATTTTTGTATATGCCCTCGCAATTTTCTTATGCACGACCTGGAGACGCTCCTACACCCGACGGAGCACCTTGCATTAAAAATGGTTATGTGACATTTGGGACGATTTGCCGCTACTCAAAAATTAGTGACGACATGTTGGAGATTTGGACGGAAATTTTAAAACTCGTGCCCGATGCTAAACTTTTAATGCGAGCGCAAGAGTTCATAAGCAATAAAGCTGTCGATGAACTTTACAACACGCTGAAAAATTTTGGTTGTGATATGGACAGAGTTATCTTCCGCCCCGCCTTGAAGGGTCTTGATTATTTTAAGGCATTAAATCAGATTGACATTATGCTTGACGCTTATCCTTACGTCGGAGGTGTTACGACTCTCGACGCGCTTTATATGGGCGTGCCCGTTATAAATCTTTACGGCGAACGACACAGCACGCGCTTTGGCAAAAGTATTTTTGCAAGTGTCGGATTAGGTGAGCTGTCTGTTGACAATATAGAGGCTTATATAAACAATGCCGTTGCCCTCGCCAATGATAAAGATACGCTGGACATCTTGCATAAAAATCTGCGCAATATGTTCCTAAATTCGGAGGCTCTTGACCCCGTGAAATATTGTCGTCTGCTTGAAAAAAAGTTTGAAGAGCTTTTAAATTGACCGCAAGATAAGCGATTGACATAATCAAAGCGAGGTGAGTGGCGTGAAGATTTATTCATCGCGTGAAGTCATTGCTATTTTGAAAAAAGACGGCTGGTATTTAAATGAGGAGTTGATTTCGTGAAAGAATTGTTCGTTTATCCGACGATTTTTGAACCCGGTTCCTTTGGCGTCGAAGTAGTTTTTTCCGACCTGCCCGGATGTGTAACGCAAAATGATAATTACAAAAAAGCATTCAAGGGAGCACAAGAAGCTTTGAATTTACATCTACGCGGAATGCTTGAGGATGGCAACCCATTCCCCGAACCTAGCATTTTGGAAGATATTCCGCTCGGTAAACATGAAGCACTTGCGCTTATTGAAACGCAGATTTAAAAATCAATTAGCGGTGTTTCAATTTCTGCTTTACAATTCTTAGAAAATTTTTTAAAATAGCGACGTAAGATTTCCATCTTTAAGGATTTGAGTGGGGGGATTAGCGTGTTAAATGCAATCGCGGTAATGACTAGCGGCGGCGATAGCCCCGGTATGAATGCGGCGGCGCGTGCGGTCGTCAGAACTGCGCTTTATGAGGGCGTAAAAGTTTTCGGAATTCAGAACGGCTACAAGGGCATGCTCAACGATGAGATAATCGAACTTCAGCGTAAGAGCGTCAGCGATTTGATTCAGCGCGGCGGAACTTTCTTGGGAACGGCTCGTTGCAAAGAGTTCAAGACGGAGGAAGGGCGTCGCAAAGGTCTGGACAATCTTCAGAAACATGGCATTGAGGGACTTGTCATAATCGGCGGCGACGGCTCCTTGACGGGCGGTTCTCTGCTGTCGAAAATGGGTGGTATTCCGATTGTCGGCTTGCCTGGCACGATTGACAATGACGTTTGGGGCACGGATTATACAATTGGTTGCGACACTGCCGCCAATACCGCTGTTGAGGCGATTAACAAGTTGCGCGACACTGCCTCTGCGCACAAACGCATTATGGTTGTTGAGGTTATGGGACACACTTCCGGTTGGCTCGCTATGGTTTCGGGCATTGCCTCCGGCGCGGAATATATCATCGTTCCTGAAGTCAAATACAATATTGACGAGATGTGCGAAGAAATTGTCGAGTCCTACAAGAAAGGTCGTCGCTATACGATTATCGTTGTGGCGGAGGGCGCGTGCTCTGGCGTCGGCTTGAAAAATGTTGTGCAGGAAAAAACCGGCATTGATACTCGCGTATCGATTCTCGGACATATTCAGCGCGGCGGCTCCCCGACTGTTGAAGACCGCATGAAAGCTTCTCAACTCGGCGAACGTGCCGCACTTGCAATTATTTCTGGCGTGTCCAATGTCGTTTTCGGTTTCGACGAGGGCAAAGTTGTTTCGATTAATCTGTTCGATTCGGTTAACAATAAAAAGCCGCTCGACCCTGAACTTGTCCGTTTGGCGAGCGTGCTTGTCTAAGGCATGAATAATTTTTGGAAAGCGGCGGCGATTCTCTCAGGCGTTGGGATTTATATCGCCGCCGTAATTTTTATTTGCTTGTACTTAGGCGGGCTTGTCGACGATTATTTTCAGCTCGGCGGCAAGGGCAGGATTGGCGGAATTATTTTAGGTTTTCCTATCGCGATTTATTCCGTTTATCGACAGCTCAAATATCACGGATTTATTTAGAGGAGTGATTTTATGGCAGAACAAACTTTAGACTTTAAAACATTTTCGCAGGTGACGGACGCCCGCTGGTATCCGCGCTATCACCTTGCCGCGCCGTTCGGTTGGTGCAACGACCCTAACGGCATGTGTTTTTACAAAGGACAATATCACTTTTTTTATCAGCATTATCCCTACGCGCCGCAATGGGGTCCAATGCATTGGGGGCACGCCGTCAGCGACGATTTAGCCTATTGGAAACATTTGCCGATTGCTTTAAAGCCCGATGCGCCTTACGAAACCGGCGGCGGCTGTTTTTCCGGTTCCGCTATCGAAAAGGACGGCAAACTTTATCTCATGTACACAGGGCATATCAGCGCGACACCCGAAGAAGAAGCCGCGATTGGTTACGGGCATATCGAATTTCAATGCCTTGCTTCTTCGGAAGACGGTATTCACTTTGAAAAATCCGAAAAAAATCCGATTATCGAGGATATTGACGTTGCAGACAAAGATGTTTCTATACATGATATTCGCGACCCAAAAGTTTGGGAGCACAACGGAAAATATTATGCGGTACTCGGTTCGCGCACGCCCGATATGGCTCACGGGCAAATTCTTTTGTTCGTATCGAAAGATTTAACCAAATCTTGGAGATTAAAAGCCATTTCTGCCCGCAGTGAGGGAAATCTCGGAGCTATGTGGGAATGTCCAAACTTTGCGGAAATTGACGGGCAAGACGTGTTAGTTTTTTCGCCTATGGACTTGAAAACCGACGACGGAACCTTTTATCACGATAAAGCGGCGGGCGTTCTTATCGGTAAACTCAATTATAAGAGCGGAATTTTTAAACACGGCGATTTTCAATATCTCGATAAAGGTTTTGACTTCTACGCGCCCCAAATTATGCAAACTCCCGACGGTCGCACGATTATGATTGCCTGGCTTGATATGTGGAATGTTGACATGCACGAGGCAAAAGACGGTTGGGCAGGACAAATGACTATTCCTCGCGAACTCCACATTAAAAACGGAAAAATTTTCTCTACGCCCGCCAAAGAACTCGAAAAATTGCGCAAGTGGAAGCCGATAACTTTCGGAAACCTTGAAATTGACGAGGCAACGACCTTCGAGGGCGTTTCCGGCGAGGCTTATGAACTTGTTTTGACGATTGACACCGCAAAATCTAAAAAATTTTCAATCGCCTTGCGTGCCTCCGACATTGAGCAGACCGTTTTAACTTACAATGCAAACGGAATGTTTAAACTTGACCGCACCCAATCCGGCGAAGTAATCAACGGCATAACTTCTGTCCGCGAAATTCAAATTGAACCCCAAGATAAACTCAAACTCCATATTTTTATCGACCGCTCCAGTTTGGAAGTTTTCATCAACGACGGCGAGGAAGTTCTTTCTGCCAGAATTTATCCCAAACGTACTTCCCAGAAAATTATTTTCACGCCCGAAAATGAAACGCTCGTAATTGATTCGCTCGAATATTACAAGCTCGATTTCGGACTGCCCCACCCGCACATTAAAGACGACCCAGAAGATTTAACTAAAAAATTCCCGTTCCTTAAAGATTGACTGCGTTTTAAATATTTTTCAACCTCGACAAAACGTCGGGGCTTTTTTTTGTCCAATCGTAAAAATCCAGTATAGCGGATTTTTTTATGCCTTTTCTGTTGTTTTTGCAACCTGTTTTTAATGAATCGCGTCATTACGCCATTTAGTATTTTGTAAAAATCCAGTATAGCGGATTTTCCATTTTAAGCAAAAAAATAGCCCACAAAATCAATTTCAACGCCCAAAAACCAATTTCAAAGCTCAGAAGTTGTTTTCACATAGAGAAAGTTATAAAATGAGAACATGAAAAAAGACTAT
>CAMJRX010000033.1 GCA_946408355.1 uncultured Selenomonadales bacterium | reverse complement strand
CCTCGCCGCCGTCAATCATCTTAGCTAAATAAAAAATTGCCGCGTCAGGGTCGGAACCGCGCATACTTTTTATAAACGCGCTCGCCGTGTCGTAATGATTATCGCCTTTTTTGTCGTAGCGTCGAATTTTTTCGCCGAGCAAATCTTTTAAGGTGTCGACGGAAATTTTCCCGCTGAACGAGGCTTGCTCCAAAAGATTCAACGCCATACGAGCATCACCGTCAGCAAAGTCCGCAATAATTTCTAGCGCACGTTCCTCGACGGAAAATTTTTCAAGCTCAACTGCGCGGGCTAAAATTTTTTTAATATCAGCGGCTGTGAGTTTTTCCAATCGAACAATTTTAACACGGCTTAAGAGGGCGGCGTTGACTTCAAAAAATGGATTTTCAGTCGTCGCACCGATTAAAATTATCCGCCCGTCCTCGACATACGGCAACAGAAAGTCTTGCTGACCTTTGTTGAAGCGGTGAATTTCGTCGATAAATAAAATCGTCCGCCGCCGATAAAATTTGCGCTGGTCTTCCGCCTCTTTAACAATGCCGCGCAATTCAGCAATTCCCGACAATGCCGCGTTGACTTTGACGAAATTACTTTCTGTAGTGTTCGCGATAATTTTGGCGAGTGTCGTTTTGCCCGTTCCAGGTTCGCCGAAAAATATTAATGACGGCGTTTGACCTTCAGCAATCATTTTACCAAGTGCGCCGCGCAGAATTTTTTCTTGTCCCGCGAAGTCTGATAAAGTTTGCGGTCTCATTCGTTCGGCGAGCGGCTGATATTTTTTATCGTCAACAGTGTCGAATAAGTCCATAAAATTTTCTCACAATCCGTAAAGAGTTTTGGCGTTGGAAGTCGTATAAGCGGCAACTTCCTCTAAAGTTTCGCCGCGAATTTCCGCCAATTTTTTTGCGACTTCTACGACGTAAGCCGGCTCGTTGCGTTTACCGCGATAGGGCGTCGGTGCAAGATAGGGTGCGTCAGTTTCAATTAAAATCATATCACGCGGCGCGGCTTTAACGATTTCAGGTAACTTTGCGGAATTTTTAAATGTCAAAGGACCGTCGACGCCGATAAACCAGCCCAGCTTCCAAACTTCCCGCGCTGTCTCCAAACTGCCCGAATAGCAATGCAAAACCCCGCGCAAATTTTTTCCTTCCGTCTGCAAAATTTTCAACGTGTCGCCATGAGCTTCGCGGTCGTGAACACAAACAGGCAAATTCAACTGCCGCGCTAAGTCAAGCTGTTCGATAAAAATTTTCTGTTGAATCAATCGCCGCGCAGAATCTTTTTCCCAGTGATAATCCAAGCCGATTTCCCCGATTGCAATAACTTTTTTATCGGCGGCAAGTTCAGCAAGGCGGGCGCAAGTTTTTTCGTTGAAATCATCAATTTCTTCAGGGTGAATTCCCACGCCCGCATAAAGTTCCGAAAAATTTTTAGCAAGCTCTGTAACTGCGATTGAACTTTTGAGCGTGCTACCGAAATTTATAATTTTTTCAACGCCCGCGATTTTGGCGCGTTCTAAAACTTCTGCGCGGTCTTCGGAAAATTGTTCGTCTTCAAGGTGGCAATGCGTATCAATAAACATTACAATGTCTCCAGAGTTTCAAATCCCTCGATAATTTCTTGCGGCTTGATTTGCGCGATACAATGCGGCTCACGATGACAACACCAACCGTAAAATCCTTTAAGATCTTTGCAGTCGTCAAGCGGGTGTTCGGGACGCAAGATAACAGCTTTTGTTCGCCACGGAGGGAATCGTTGCGCTTCACTGTAAACGCCAGGTAAATAATCGTCTTTGTCCATTGCATCTCGATAAAGAACTAGGCAAGGAATTTGAGCCGCCGCCGACATATGCATAACGCCCGAATCACTTCCAATGTAATAATCCATTTGGCTGATAATTGCTTCGGTCTCGCGCAAGGTCGTCTTGTCCGCCAAATTTAAAACTTTTCCTGCTGGCAAATTTTTTTCTATAAATTCCGCGTCGTCAACTTCAGATTTCCCGCCGACGATTACGAATACTAAATCTTTTTTAGCCAACTCTTTAAGAGCGGTTAAATAATACACGACGGGATATTTTCTATTTTCGCCGCCCGCGCCCAATCCGAGCAAAACTTTTTTAGACGTGGAAGGAATATTTTTCAACAGCTTGCAAATATAAAGGAAGTCTGCCTCGCCGAACCAAAGTTCCATATTCGTTTGATTAACTTTAAGCCCGACTGCCTCTAGCAGATAAAAATGATGTTCAACCTCCGTAATTGCGCTTTTGGGCGTCACGATATTTTTAGTCAATAAAAAGTTATCGATTCTCGATTCTTTTTCGGTGGGTTTGCCGAGCCAACTATAATAAGGATTTGTACCGAAACCGACGCGCTCTCTTGCGCCGCTAAGCCAACACATTAACAGACCCGGCAAATTATCACTGCCCCATTGCGGCGAAAACGCGATTGAAAATTTTCTACGCCAAAAATTATTTCTGCAAAAAACCGCGAGGTGCTCAAGCATTGCCGGAGTTTTTCTTTTAAGAGTTTTTAGATCGAAAGTCAAAACTTCGTTGACGTAAGGGCAAAGTTCGACAATCGGATAAACCAGCGGCGAAACGACCAAAGTTATCCGTGCTTTCGGGAAATTTTCTCTGACTTCGCGAATAAATCCCGACGTTACAATCATGTCGCCGATAGCGTCGAGACGCACTATTAAGATATTTTCTACGCCCGGCGGAATTGCTTCACGATAACCCAACCGCTTGAATTCTGCCTCTGCACGCGATAAAAAAGCCTCGTACATAGACGGTTCCGCTTGTTTTATCAGCCTAAAAAATTCGCTAAAAAACTTGTCCAGTTGTTCATGTGGTCGCATAAATTTTTCCTCCTTTTTTAATTGCTAATTATCTTAGCACAATCGACACGGGGCGGCAAATAAATTTTAATAATTTTTTCAGAAAGAACTGCTATAGTTGCACAAACTTTGGCGGAAGGAGGTAACGCCTTGAAGAAAAAAATTTTTGGCGGAATCATTTTGACAGCACTAATAAGCGCGGCGTTGACTTTAGGATTTGTATGTCTGTTGTTGGGACTTAATTCAAGCAACGCGCTGGATCTCGGAAGATTTTTTATTGCGATGCGTTTTATCGAAGGCAATTACGTTCAGGAAGTTGATAGGCGCACATTAATCGACGGGGCAATAAACGGTATGGTAAATTCTTTGGGCGACCCGCATTCTGTTTATCTTGCGCCTCAACTTTACAGTCAGCTACGCGCAGAGACTAGCGGAGCTTTTGGCGGAATTGGTGTTTATATGGGATTCAAAAATGGCGGCGTGCAAGTTGTTAGCGTCATTCCCGACGGACCAGGACAAAAAGCGGGACTTCAAGCGGGAGACGAAATTTTAGCGGTAGACGGTCAACCTGTCGAGGAAATTTCTCCGGGCGAAGTTGCGCTGAAAATTCGCGGCGAAATTGGTACGCCTGTCGAACTTTTGATTCACCGCGACGGTTTCGACGATATGATTTATAATTTGACGCGGGAAAATATTAAAGTTAAAACTGTGGCTGGCAAGATGATTGATGATAAACTCGGCTACATAAAAATTTCAAACTTCAGCGAGAACACCGGCGACGAATTCAAAGAGACGCTTAACGAACTTGAACGCGCTGGCATGAAAGGTTTTGTTCTTGACATGCGACAAAATCCCGGCGGCGTCATCAACGGTTGCATTGAGATTGGTCAAGAACTTGTCCCTGCCGGAACGATTACTTCCGTGATTAAACGCGACGGCTCCAAAGAAGTTTACACCTCTGATTTGGCGGCGGCGAAATTTCCTATTGTTGTTTTGATAGACCACAACAGCGCGAGTGCCGCCGAACTTTTAAGTGGCGCGTTGCAGGATACGAAAGCGGCGATTGTCGTTGGTGAAACTTCATATGGTAAAGGCTCGGTGCAAACGCTAATTCCTATGGCGCACGACGACGGCTTGAAACTTACAATCGCGAAATATTACACGCCGAACGGCAAATGCATTGACGGCTTGGGAATTACTCCTGACGTGGAAATAAAAATGCCCGCGCCGCCGCACCCGATGTACGACCTCAATCTTGACGCAGAAAGCGACCTTCAACTTGCTAAGGCTGAGGAACTTTTAAGGCATCAAGTTGACGCGGGGAAAATTTTGTTCGACGATGATTTTTGGAAGACTTCTAATTGAGGCAAAAAATTTTTCAGTTGGTGACTAAAATGTTTGAGAGGAAATTGACGCGGCAAATTAGCGTTGGCAAAGTTAAAATTGGCGGCGGTGCTCCGATTAGTATTCAATCAATGACGAATACGAAAACTCACGACGCGGCGGCAACTATTGAGCAAGTTAAAAGATTGGCGGCGGAAGGTTGCGACATTGTGCGCGTTGCCGTGCCTGACATGACGGCGGCTAAAACTTTAGGCACAATTATTTCGGCGGTCGACGTGCCGATTATCGCGGATATTCACTTTGATTATAAACTTGCGCTTGAATCGATTGCTCAAGGCGTGGCGGCATTGCGATTAAATCCCGGCAACATTGGCGGGGCGGCTCATGTTCGCGAAGTTGTAAAATCTGCGCGGGCGGCAAAAGTTCCGATAAGAATTGGCGTGAATGCCGGCTCGTTGAGCAGAAAATTATTGGCAAAATACGGAGGCGCGACGCCCGAAGCATTAGTCGAATCTGCATTGGAGCACGTGGAAATTTTAGAGGCAGAAGATTTTTTCGACATAAAAATTTCCCTAAAGGCTCACGACGTGCCATTGACGCTAGCCGCCTATCGATTGATGAGCGCGAAAAAAAATTACCCGCTCCATTTGGGCATAACGGAGGCGGGAACTGTCAATACAGGCGTCATAAAATCTGCGGTTGGAATTGGTGCGTTGTTAGCGGAGGGCATTGGAAATACAATCCGCGTTTCGTTGACGGGAGATCCTGTTGTCGAGGTCAAAGTTGCTAAAGAAATTTTAAAGTCGTTGGGATTGCGCGACGGCGGAGTTACTTTGATAGCCTGTCCGACTTGTGGGCGAACTAAGATTGACTTGCCTAAAATCGCCGCGCAGGTTGAGGAAAAAATTTCTTCAATCAAACAGCCGTTGACAGTTGCGGTTATGGGTTGCGTAGTAAATGGTCCAGGCGAGGCGCGAACTGCTGACGTTGGCATAGCGGGCGCGGACGGCGAGGGAATTATTTTCCGCAAAGGCGTTATCGTTCGCAAGGTGCCCGAATCCGAACTTGTCGCCGAACTTTTTAAAGAGATTGACACGATTTTAAACTGCGATAAGTAGTTAGGAATATAATTAAAAATTTTTTGGAGGCTAGAAAATGGCATTGCTTGAGATAAAAAAGGCGGGCGACCCTGTCTTGAAAAAAGTTTGTGCGCCGGTCAAGAAGATAGATAAACGCTTGAGAAAATTTTTAGACGATATGGCGGAGACAATGTACGCTAGCGAAGGCGTTGGAATTGCCGCACCGCAAGTCGGGGAATCAATTCGCGCCGTTGTTGTCGATGTGGACAAGAAAAATCGCTACGACTTGATTAATCCCGTCATAATTTTTCGCGAGGGTTCCGTTGTCGACAATGAAGGTTGCCTTTCTTGCCCCGACCTTTTCGGCGACGTGGAGCGAGCGGCTAAAATTCGCGTTGAATATAACAATCGTTTTGGCAAGAAGAAAGCTTTAGAGGCGGAAGGTTTGCTTGCCCGTTGCATTCAACACGAACTGGATCATCTTGACGGACAACTTTTTATTGACATTGCCAAAAACATTACCAAAGGCAAAAAGCCTAACAGGCAAGAAACCTAAACTCTAAAAAAATTCTCATCACTCATGTTAAGTGACGAGGATAAATTTTTATTTAGACAAAGATTTTTTCGCTAGACGAATTAACACACGGGTAATCCGCAAGCCTTCGACTTCCTCGACGTAAAAAGTATTGCCCTCGAACGCGGCAGATTGTCCGACGCGGGGTTCACCGCCCAATTTATCATTTAGCCAGCCGCCAACGGTGTCAACGTCCTCGTCGTCAATAGCAATGCCGAATTCGTCTTCAAGTTCCTCAAGCAACATTTTGGCATCGACCGAATAAAGATTTTCGTCGCGCTTTTCGGAGTCGGGGCGTTCCTCGTCGAATTCGTCTTGAATTTCGCCGACAATTTCCTCGACAATATCTTCAATCGTTACCATGCCCGCCGTCCCGCCGTATTCGTCAACGACTATCGCCAGTTGCGAACGATTTTTCTGCATAGTTTCCAACAAAACGCTGACGTCCATACTTTCCGGCACGAAGAAAACTTTTCGCGCCAATTTTTTTAGGCTAGGTTTACGCTTGCCTTGAATCAAAACTTTAGTCAAATCTTTTATGTGCAGAAATCCGATGATATGATCTTTATCGTCGTCGCAAATTGGGTAGCGCGTCATTTCTTCTTCCAAAATTGTAGCAAGATTTTCTTCGTAACTTTTGTTGAGATAAAGACAAACCATATCGGGACGCGGCACCATAATTTCCCTAACATTGCGTTCGGTGAAGTCGAAAACATTATCGACAAAATCAACTTCGGTGTCGTCGACAAGTCCTTGCTTGCGGCTTTCCTTCATTAGCAAGCGAATTTCTTCGGGATTGTGCGCGACTTCACCCTCTGAAACCGTCAACCCCAAATGATGACTTACAAAGCCAGCGGTCTTGTTTAGCAACCAAACGAACGGATACATGACTTTCCAAAAGATTGTCATTGGCACGGCGATATTGAGTAAAATTTTTTCCGACGCGGCGATTGCCATTGATTTTGGCGTCAACTCACCTAAGATTATGTGCATTGAGGTTATCAGCGAAAAGGCAAGCGCGAATGAAATTGTATGTTCCAAAGTTTCGCCTAAGCCCAACGCGTGAATTGCCGGTTCAATCAATTTGGCAACGAACGGTTCGCCGACCCAACCTAAGCCCAGCGACGCCAATGTTATTCCGAGTTGTGTAACCGATAATGCTTCGTCGAGTTCGTCGATTAATTTTTTTGCGTATTTCGCTCGCGTATTTCCTTCTTGAATCAGAGTTTCGAGGCGCGACGGGCGCATTTTTACGCAACAAAATTCTGCCGCGACGAAAAAGCCGTTCATAGCGATTAGGAACGCGACGAGAAACATTTTAAATAATATGGGCACGATGTCCATAAAAAAACCTCCGTTGAAATTCAAAGCGGTTAAAATTTTTTTCGCATTATACTATCAACGGAGGCAATCGACAAATATTTTTTCCAACGTCAGGATTATTTTTTAACTTAATGCTTTGATAATAAATAATATGGTAATTATTAGACCGATACAGCCTAATACCGGAGAGCCTTCTTCTTCCTTTTTCTCTTTCAACTTAGTTTCTGATTGCATGTTTATTTTATTGATGACGCCCTGTACCATATCATTCATTTCCGAGTCAACTTGAGCTTTTTCCTTTTCGCCGATTGATAAGTAGCACATTTGGCGTGCAATTAAAGCTTGACTTAACATCTGAAGATATAATGCGATTGCCATTGGTGGATGAGAATCTGTCTTTGCCGTCTCTGCTGCATCACTGAGCGAATCAATAACTTTTGTAAACGCCGGTATAGCTGAATAATAATCGTTTTTCTCAAGATATTTAACTCCCCGCTCCAAATTCTTTTGCAGTGAACCCAAATATCTCTCCAATTTGTCTATATCCATCTTGTCTTTCTCCTAAAAAAAAGCGGCGCAACTTTTAAAGAGGTCACGCCGCAAAAAATTACAAAGTTATCTACTTAACTCCATTTTCCGGTTGTCGGGTTCCACGTCACGGGAGTAGAGCCCATATTGCCGCACTTCGGACAGCCGTAACCGCAACTTCCGCAGTAAATTTGTCCGCACTTGGTGCATTTGTTCAAGGTTTCTCCCTCGTCATGCTGTTTTCCGCAATTTGGGCAAGGGTGTTTGTCTCCATACGCCATAATAAAATCCTCCTTTAAAATTTTTACATGTACTCGCGAGCGGTTTTGAAAATCCCATATATGACACTGCGAAGCATGGGTTCATCAATTTTATCTATGGGAATAGCAAGTGCAAGATTTCCAGCCGGCACCCAATTCCATTTTCTGTCTATATATGCATACATTACGTTCCAATAATCATTATGCGAATAATTTTTTCCTACAGAGTGAACTCCAACTCCAAAAGCAGGACCTTGTTCTTGAATTGTTTCTGTAATGATGTAGTGGTCAGTAATTTTCCCGCTTGAGGGATGAGTTTCCGTCACGGCGTAAACCTCTTGAGCTGAAACTTGCGGGGTATAAATTAACAAGGCACCTAACAAAAACATTGTCAACAAGGCAACTTTTTTCATACACATCATCCTTTCGCAAGCGTCCAAGAATTTTTCAACTAAAAATTTTCGTAAGCATTATAAAAAAAAAAAAACGGTTGTCAAGAACTTTAAGAAATATTTTTAATTGTTAAAATTTGCTGTGGTGAACTTTTTGCTTAGGGGGATTTTGATAATTCACGGCGAAAAAATTTTTAAGGAGTTGAGATTATGGCTAAGAAAAAAATTAAATATATTTGTCAAGAATGCGGCGCGGAGTCGGTTAAGTGGATGGGCAAATGTCCCGCGTGTGGAAATTGGAATACGTTAGTTGAAGAGGAAATTTCAGCCGATACAAAAAGTTCGCACGCATTGACGACGACCTTTGAGACGCCGCGCAGGATTGCTGAAGTTGACATGACAGAATTACCGCGTTTCATGACGGGTTCGGGCGAATTGGATAGAGTTTTGGGTGGCGGCTTGATTCCAGGTTCGATAATTTTAATTGCAGGCGATCCCGGCGTCGGCAAGTCAAGTTTAACTTTGGCGGTTTGTGCAAATGTGGCACGCGGCGGACGAAAAGTTTTATATGTGACGGGAGAAGAAAGTTCGCGGCAAATTCGTATGAGAGCCGAGCGACTTAACGCTTTGGCAGATGAACTTTACATTTGCGCGGAAAATAATTTTGAGCGGATAATTCATCACGTCGAAAAAATTCAGCCGGAACTTTTAATCGTCGATTCGATTCAGACAATTTACAAGTCGGAAATTGAAAGCGCGCCAGGAAGCGTATCACAAGTTCGGGAATGTTCAGCGGGATTAATGCGCATGTCGAAAAGTTTAGGCGTGACGACATTTATAATCGGGCACGTGACAAAGGACGGATCCTTAGCTGGACCGCGAGTTTTGGAGCATATAGTTGATACGGTTTTATTTTTTGAGGGCGAGCGCACAGCAGACTTTCGAGTATTGCGAGCGATAAAAAATCGATTCGGCGCAACGAGCGAGATTGGATTATTTGAAATGCGCGACAC
The DNA here is from genome assembly GCA_946408355.1 of uncultured Selenomonadales bacterium. GTDB lineage: Bacteria > Bacillota > Negativicutes > Selenomonadales > Selenomonadaceae > Quinella. Next base: position 17,206 of record CAMJRX010000033.1, on the reverse strand, counting down.
CGGACTTGCAGACGTACCAGATGCGTCGAAATTATTTTTACCGGAACGAGCAGACGATATAGGCAGTGTAATTGTCCCAACTGTGGAAGGAACGCGACCCTTACTTGTAGAGGTTCAAGCATTGGTTGCGCCGACGCCATTTATGCCGCCGCGCAGGACTTCAGATGCCGTTGACATAAAACGAATACAACTCTTGCTTGCGGTCTTAGAAAAACGTTTGCACCTTAGCATTGGGGCTTGCGACGTTTATGTTAAAACGGCGGGCGGAATAAAAATTGACGAGCCGGCGACCGATTTACCGATAGCGATTGCATTGGCGTCGAGTTTTGCTAACAGAAAACTTTTGTCGCAATGTGTAATTTTCGGCGAGGTTGGTTTAAGTGGAGAAGTTCGCGCAGTAAGTAAAGCTCGTCAGCGCGTCGACGAATCAATCCGCATGGGTTTTACGAATATAATTTTGCCGAAGAAAAATTTTGCGGAAGTTTCAAAGGCGTCAGATAAAGCGAATCTTTTGCCCGTTGACAATCTGCGCGACGCGCTTAAAATTTCTATGCCAAGATAAGGAGTGGTTAAAATTTTTTCTAAACGATTGCTTGACTTAAAAAAAATAGTGCTTAACGAGACGAAGGAAAATTTCAGTCGTGTTGAGGAAATTTCCGCGCAAAATACGTTAAAAGTTTTAAATGCTATGCGGCGGCTTAAAATTTCGGACGCACACTTTAAAACGTCGACAGGCTACGCTTATGGTGACATTGGACGCGAGAAATTAGACAAACTTTTTGCAGAAATTTTTTTTGCAGAAAAGGCACTTGTTCGCACGCAATTTGTATCTGGCACGCACGCATTAGCGACGGCATTATTTGGAATTCTTCGCCCGAATGATGAATTAGTTTCGTTGACGGGCGCACCTTACGACACGTTGCAGACAGTAATTGGACATGCGCACGCGGCTAAAGGTTCGTTAAAAGAATTTGGAATTTCTTATCGGGAATTGCCGTTGATTGACGGGAAAGTTGACATTGCCGCTATAAAGAATTTCATCACGCCGAAAACTAAATTGGCTTTAATTCAGCGTTCGCGAGGCTACTCAATGCGCGAGCCTTTGACAACTTCCGACATAGAAAAAATCTGCGCGGCAGTCAAGGCGGTTAATAAAGATTGCGTGACGTTTGTTGATAATTGTTACGGCGAATTCGTCGAGACTTGCGAACCGATTGAAGTTGGCGCAGATTTAGCGGCGGGAAGTTTGATAAAAAATATTGGCGGCGGATTGGCTCCGACGGGCGGATATATCGTCGGCAGAAAAGATTTAGTAGAGTTAGCGTCGTATCGATTGACAGCACCGGGCATGGGCGACGAATTGGGCGCAAGTTTAGGGACGCCACGACTTTTATATCAAGGATTATTTTTGGCACCGCACGTTACCGCGCAGGCTCTCAAGGGCGCGATTTTTGCGGCGGGGATTTTCTCAAAGCTCGGATATAAAACTCAACCATTACCCGACGAAATTCGCGGCGACATAATTCAGGCGATTGAATTGCGTTCGGCAGAGCGGCTTATAAAATTTTGTCGAGCTATACAAAGTTTTTCGCCGGTAGATTCATTCGCGTCACCGGAAGCGTGGGACATGCCAGGTTATGAAGATAAAGTTATCATGGCGGCAGGGACATTTGTACAAGGCGCGTCAATAGAACTTTCAGCTGACGGACCGTTAAGAGAACCTTACGCGGTGTATTTGCAGGGTGGCTTGACGTTTGAGCACGCGGCGATTGGGATTTTAGGTGCGGCGCAAGAGTTGGAGGGATTGTGACGGAATTTCATTTCGCGGGAGTAGGCACGTTGATTAATGTTGCGGGAATAATTGTTGGTGGACTTATTGGTTTATTCGGCGGCAAATTTTTAACGAAAAACATTCAGCGGACGTTGCAAGATGGCTGTGCTTTAGCGGTAATTTTTCTCGGTGCGGACGGAGCCTTAAAAAATTTAGACACAATGCTTTTAATCGCGAGTTTAATTGGCGGCGGGCTTATTGGCGCGATTATAGATATTGACGGCAAGTTTGAGCAATTTGGAATGTGGCTTCGTGCTCGTTCTGGTAACGACGGCGACACAAAATTTGTTGATGCATTTGTTACGGCGTCGCTGACTGTTTGTATTGGAGCAATGGCGGTTATCGGCGCAATTAACGACAGACTTTTACACGACGCCACGATTTTAATTGCTAAAGCCGCGCTTGACTTGATTATAATTTTGGTTATGACAGCGAGTTTTGGCAAGGGCTGTATATTTTCGTGTGTAAGTGTTGGGATTTTTCAAGGCGCGATAACTTTGCTTGCGGGATTTTTAGAACCGTTTATGACGGAAGTTGCGCTGGCTAATCTTTCAAGCGTTGGCAACGTTTTAATTTTCGGCGTTGGCGTCAACTTACTTTTTCCCGATAAAAAAATCAGCGTGGCGAATCTTCTTCCCGCACTGATTATCGCTTGTTTATGGAGGTAGTTATGACAAAAATAATTTTCGTATGCTTCGGAAATATTTGCCGTTCGCCTATGGCGGAATTCGTCATGAAACATTTGGTTGCAAAGGCGAACTTAGAGAAAGATTTTCTGATTGAATCGGCGGGCTGTCATCCGTCAGTCGGGACGCCCATGTCGGAAGGGACTGCCCATGAGTTGCGGAAAAATAAAATTCCGTTTACGCGGCGCACGTCGAAACTTTTACTTGACAGCGATTATAAAAAGTTTGATTATTTGATTGGGCTTGACCGCTCGAATGTTAGAGATATGAAAGAAATTTGCGGTGGAGATCCTGACGGAAAAATTTTTTTGCTAATGGATTTTACGGGTGAACATCGCGACGTTGCTGACCCGTGGTATACTGATGATTACGCTACAAGTTATCGTGACATATTAATTGCTTGTGAGGCTTTGTTGGAGATTGTTAAGGGAGCCAAAAAAGTTTAAAAATTTTTTTCGTTGTCAAGCAGGAATTTTCGTTATTCGCGTCGAACCACCCCTTCGGGGTTGCGGGGGTGGTTGGTTGAGTCTTCCGGTCTGCCTTCCGGGAAAATGAAGGAGATGAAAAGATTGGGGTACAGGGAGGAGTGGTTCGCTGATAATCCTTCGGATCACGGCTGGTACACTTGTGCGAATTGTGGAAAAAAGATTCGCAAAGCTGACGTTGACATTGATCACATTGTTCCGCAGAAATATCGCGGTTCGGATAGTTTGTGGAATTTGCAGTGTTTGTGTAAGCATTGCAATAGGTCGAAGCAGGCAAGCGTTAAAGAGACATTACCGGATTTGGTAACGACGAATGGCGGACGTTGGGTTAAAGGGGTAAAGCGCGGCTTGAAAAGCACAGGGAAGAAAATTGTTGCGAGTGTGAAAACCGTCGTGAAAAAAGCTGTTAAGAGTAAAAAGAAGAAATGAGCTGATACAATGGCTGACACCGTTAAGCTTGTAAAGAAGATTGCGCGATTGGCTGAAGGGAAGAAGAAGTTACGGTTCATGGAAGTTTGCGGCACTCACACGGTAGCGATATTTCGTTCGGGGATTCGTCAGCTTTTGCCAGAAAATGTGGAGCTTGTGTCGGGACCAGGTTGTCCGGTGTGTGTAACGAATGATGATTACATTGATAAGGCTATTGAGTATTCGCGCAGAAAAGATTTTGTGATTGCGACGTTCGGCGATATGTTAAAGGTACCAGGTTCGCGTTCGAGTTTGGCGGCAGCAGTTGCAGAAGGCGCAGACGTTCGGATTGTTTATTCGCCGCTGGACTGTTTAGAAATTGCAAAAGAAAATCCGCGCAAGAAAGTAATTTTTTTGGCGGTAGGATTTGAGACGACGGCTCCGACGCAAGCGGCAACGGTTTTGGCGGCGAAGGCACAAGGAATAAAGAATTTGTTTATGTTATCGGCGCAAAAGTTGGTTCCGCCCGCGCTGAGATTTTTGTTGGGAGATACGGCGATTAAGGTTGACGGCTTTCTGTTGCCGGGACATGTGGCGGTAGTTATTGGGGCGAAAGCCTTTAATTTTTTGGCTGAAGAATTTAAGGTACCGAGTTCGATTGGCGGATTTGAGGCGGACGAGATTTTAACTGCGCTTGCAAGTTTGCTTGAACAAATTGACATTGGACAAGCAGAAGTTGCAAACGATTATCGCGCTGTAGTCAAAGCGGAAGGAAATTTATCAGCGAAAAAAATTCTTGCACAAGTTTACGAGATTACAGATGCCGATTGGCGCGGCATTGGAAAGATTATTGCGTCGGGGCTTAAAATGCGTGATGAGTTTGCAGAATTTGATATTGAGCGTGTCGAGCCTATTGAATTTGAGCGCATAGAAAAAAAGACCGCGTGTCGTTGTGGCGAGGTTTTACGCGGCGTTATCAATCCGAAAGCATGTCAACTTTTTGGCAAAGCGTGTCAACCGCTCCATGCAATCGGACCTTGTATGGTGTCTGTTGAAGGCGTATGCGCGGCGTGGTTCAAATACGGCGGAACGAATTTTAAATGGTGAATCGGTAAAATAATTGCTACAAAAAAATCCCCCTGTGTTTGCAGAGGGATAATTTTTTATCTTTTTTTTCTGAAGTAAAGCCACGCGACGATTACGACGCTAATCACGATGAATGCCGCGCTGAATTTGTGTCCGAGTTCGAGTAGATATTCCCAATTATCGCCGAGCAAAAGTCCCGCGTAAAGGATTAGCGCAGTCCACGGGAGGGAACCCGCGAATGTGTAAAATAAAAATTGTTTAAAGTTGACGCGGGCAAAACCTGCTGGCAACGATATAAATGTTCGGATAACTGGAAGCATACGGCTAAAGAAAACTGCGCGAATACCGTATTTATCGAACCATTTTTGCGCTAAGTCGACGTGAGACTTTTTTATAAAGAAATATTTGCCGTATTTGTCAACAAATTTTCTGCCGCCCGTCGCACCGACAACATAAGCAAAGATTGAACCTGCCATGCCGCCAATCATGCCCGCAATCATCGCGCCGGTAAAAGTCATGCGTTCCGCGCTAACCAGATAGCCCGCGAACCCTAAAATTAATTCGCTTGGCACGGGAATACAAGCATTTTCCATAGCCATAAGAATTGCGACGGCAAAATATCCCCACGAGTCGATAAAAGTTAGAAAAGCCTGTGATATTTGTTCCATTTAGAAATCCTTAAAATTTTCTCCGTAGCCGTAATGTTCGATAACATAATCCAAATCTTTATCGCCGCGACCGCTCAAGTTGACGAGAATCGAGCCTTTGCCCATTTGTTTAGCGAGTTTCATAGCATAGGCGACGGCGTGCGAACTTTCGAGCGCGGGGATAATTCCTTCGTAGCGACTAAGCTTGAAAAATGCGTCGACAGCTTCCAAATCGCTTGCCACGTCGTATTTAACGCGCCCGATTTCGCGCAAGAAAGCATGTTCGGGACCGACTGAAGGATAATCGAGACCGCTGGCGATTGAGTAAACGGGAGCGGGTTCGCCGTCAGAATCTTTAAGCATGATTGAGTTGAAACCGTGCATGACGCCTTCCGAGCCATAAGTCATCGAGGCGGCGTGTTCGCCCAATTTATCGCCATGCCCTAAAGGTTCGACGCCGACAATTTCGACAGGGTCATTGATAAACGGCAGGAAGAATCCAATAGAATTTGAACCGCCGCCGACGCAAGCAGTTATAACGTCTGGAAGTAAGCCCGTCATGTCTTTAAATTGTTCGCGAGCCTCTTCGCCGACGACGTATTGGAAATCGCGAACCATCATCGGGAAGGGGTGCGGACCGACAACCGAGCCGATACAATAAATTGTGTCCTTGTAATTCTGCAGATAATCTTCAAAGGCGGCGTCGACAGCCTCTTTTAAAGTTTTCGCGCCCTTATCGACGGAAACAACTTTTGCGCCGAGAATTTTCATGCGGGCGACGTTTGGAGCTTGCTTTTTAATGTCGACTTCGCCCATATAAATTGTACAGTCAAGCCCAAAGAAAGCGGCGGCAGTTGCAAGCGCGACGCCGTGTTGACCTGCGCCCGTTTCCGCGATAATTCTTTTCTTGCCCATGAATTTAGCCAAAAGACCTTCGCCCATGCAGTGATTGAGCTTGTGTGCGCCGGAATGATTCAAATCCTCACGCTTGAGATAAATTTGGCAGTTGCCGAGCTTGCGGCTAAGATTTTCGCAGTGGTAAACGGGCGTCGGACGCCCTTGAAATTCGCGACGAATGCGACGAAGTTCATTAATAAATTGCGACGAGTGGCAAATAGTTAAGTAAGCCTGCGTAATCTCTTCCATAGCGGGGACGAGTTGGGGCGGAAGATACGCGCCGCCGAATTTGCCAAAAAAGCCGTCCGCCGAAGGATATTTTTTCAAATAAGTTGCGTAATCCATTTTTAAACCTCCAAAAAATATTTCGCGTGCGATTGAGTTAAAAAACTGTCACGGGTGCCGGAGCACCCCAAGTTGAATATTTTTTAGAGTAGGTTGCGTACTGCATAAAAAAACCTCCTAAAACAAAATGCCCCGCTTTATTCGTCGCGAGGCTGAAAATTTCCTGCATAATTTTAAATTTTAATCTTGACGGTAGTTTTAGTATTGGGACGGAGTTCAAAATCGCGTTCGGCGGGTAAAGAAATCTTTATGATAAATTTATCGTTAGGCTTTTCTTGCTCCTCGAATTTGTCGGGAATTTTCGGTGCCTGTGGATTTTCAGTTGGTTGAGCTTTTTTTTGTCTAACGGAATCGATTATCTGTTTGATTTTGAGATTTGTGGCAGAATTATCAGTTTCGACAGTTTCGACAGCGGCTTGGACAGCTTGAGGTTGATTTTCTGCAGGAGTTTCTGTTGACGAAGGATTTTCGTTAGGTTGAGCGGGATTTTCGCCGATTAACTGCACGGGCGCGTTTTCAGACGTTGGAATTTCCGGAAGTTCGATAGGTTCTGTAGATTCTTCTGGAGTTTCGGCGATATTGGGCTTAATTTTTTCGATAACTGTGCCGTGAAGTTCTTTACCGTCGATAACGTAAGTTGCGAGCTTGCCGAGCGGAATTTTATTAAAAACTTCCTCTGAAACTTCCGCCTCAAGCCAAAGTTCGCGACTGTCGCCGATTCTGGAAACGCTGTCACCCGCCGTCAAAGTTTGTTCGACCTCGACGCCATAATAAATTGTTCCGCTAACGGGCGCAACGACATCAGTCTCACGAGCCTCTTGTTTTGCGGCGTTCAAAGAAAGTTCAGCCTGTCTGATAGCCTGGTCGGCACCGGCTAAGACTTCGGGCGGCGTCTCTCTGAATTCGTCGACGTATTCAGTGTAATATTCGATAATCGGCGCGGACGAAGAGGAATATTCATAGGAACCGGACGACGATTCAGCTAATGCGCTCTCGTAAGCACGGCGAGCGGCGTCGCGTTGCACTGCGCTGACGGCTCCCATCTCGAAAAGTTCCGCCATGCGATTTGCGCGTTCTTCCAACTTAGCCAAATTCCCCGACGGTGACGATTGAACAGTTGGCGGCGGCGCGGGCGGATAAGTCACTCTTTCGCGCTGAACGGGAACTTTGACCCATTGCCCCTCCGCCAATGTTGCGTAGTTGTCCTTAGCGAGCTGAACTGTATTTTCCAACTGCTGAATTTCTTCTTCGGTTATGGCGACCTCCATACGCGCAATCACGTCGCCGGCTTTAACTTCTGCGCCGTCCTCGAATAAAATCTCTTTGACTTTACCATTAGCTAACACGCGCACAGAAACCATTGTTCCGGCAACTTTTGCGTCGTTAAGCTGAACTACTTCGTCTTTGTGCCAATATTTATATTCAGCATAACCGATAACAATCGCCGCAATCAGCACGCCAGCCAATCCGAAACGGATAAAATTTTTAACCTTGTCGGTTATATCAGTACTTTGCATTTTGTTTGCTCCGATACTAAAAATTTGCGCCGCTATTCTACAACACACAAAAAAAATCTACAACCCGCGCAGGTTGCAGAAAATTTTAATCGTAAATTTCTTTTAGCAAAGTTTCTTTTCGCAAGCTTAGACATTGACAAGATTTTTTATCGGCGGCGGTATTTTTTATCACGTCGAGCAAGATGTTCCCGATAAGTTGCGCGTCGTCGAAGAAAATATTTTTCATGACTTCGTGCGACCAAACTCGAATTCCCTCGCCATAATTTACCACGAACGACAGATTTGCATAGCACGCGCCAATTTCTCGCGCCAAATAAACTTCGGGAGCTAAACTTTGACCGACAATATCCGCGTGACCTTTAATCATTGCAATTTCGGCGGGGCTTTCAAAGTGGCGACCGTCCGTCACGGCGTAAATTCCGCGTTCAAAAATTCTGCCGTTGAAAAATTTCTTCGCCGCCGTTAAAAGTTTTTTACGCAATTCGGGACAAAGTGCCTCGCGCATTATCAACAAATATTTTCCGTCAAGTTGAACGTCTTTGCGCGTCGACATGTCGAGGTAATCGTCGGGAATCATTAAATCGCGAGGATTGAGCAAATGATTAATCGTTCCGACGCCGCCCTCCGATAAAATTCTTTTGATGCCCGCCTTCCTGAACGTCCAGAAAATTTGTCGCGAAGAATCTGCACGGGTGACGCCACTACGCCAGCCGTGCATTTTGCAAGTTAAAAATTTTTTCCCGTCGACGCTACACAATCTGAACGCAGGACTTTTGCCGTAAGGCGTATCGAAAAATAAATTTTCCTCTAAAATCTCAACGTCGGCAAAATTTTTCGGGAAGTTACTGCTTAGCGTGCCGGAACCGCCGATTATCGCGAAGTCAACGTTTGGAATATTCATTTGCCTAAAACCATTTGGTCAAGCCGCTTGCCGCCCGGTACCATTGGGATAACGTTTTCTTCTTGCGGAACATAAACGTCGATAACTGCCGCGCCCTTTGAAAACAAAATCTCGACTAAATCATCTTCCAATTCTTCCGCCTTAGTGAGTCGATAGCCGCGCAAGCCCATTGCATTTGCAATCTTTACGAAGTCGCGCTTATATTTGAGTTCCGACGCCGAATAATGATGATTATAAAAAAGTCTTTGCCACTGCCCGACCATACCGAGTATAAAATTGTGGACGATAACAATCTTAACGTCAATGTCATGATCAGCAATCGTCGCGAGTTCTTGAATATTCATCATGATTGAGCCGTCGCCGGTAAACAACACAACATTTTTATCAGGGCAAGCCAATTTCGCGCCCATTGCCGCAGGAAGTCCATAACCCATAGTGCCAAGCCCGCCCGAAGTCAAAAATTGTCGTGGCTTACGAGCCTTGAAGAATTGCGCCGCCCACATTTGATGTTGTCCAACGTCAGTTACGGCGATTGTATTTTCGTCGCAAATATTGCTGATTTTGCTGATAAGTGCGCCGGGCTTAATCGTGTCGCCTTCCTCTTGCCAGTCAAACGGGTGCTCCAAACCTTTCTCGACGGCTTGAGATTTCCACGCGGAAAATTTTTCTGCAAAGTTAATTGTGGATTCGTCAAGTTTTTCTCGGAACATTGGAAGTGATTGACGCAAGTCGCCCAAAACTTTTAAATCGGCTTGAACATTTTTATTAATTTCGGCGGGGTCAAGTTCAAAGTGCACAATCTTAGCATTCGGCGCAAAATCTTTAACGCGCCCGGTAACTCTGTCACTAAAACGCATGCCGATACACAACAGAAAATCGCAAGTTTGAATCGCCATGTTCGCGCCGTATGAACCGTGCATGCCCGCAAACCCTAAAAAGCCGTCAGTGTCCGTGTCAATGCAACCTAAGCCCATAAGCGTTGAAGTCGACGGACAACCGAGCCGCGCCAAAATTTTCCGCAAGTCGTCCGAAGTCTCCGAACTAGTCACGCCGCCGCCAACAAAAATCAGCGGACGTTCGCAACTCTCCACAGCTTTAACAGCGTCTTCAACTGCCGCCTTATCGACGGGATTTTTTCCGCTGTAGCCGCGCAGATTTATTTCATTTGGATATTCAAAGTCGATTTCGGTGTTGAACAAGTCAGCGGCAATATCAATGCAAACTGGACCAGGTCTGCCCGTTTTCGCAATGAAAAACGCCTCCTTAACGACACGCGGCAAATCGTTCACATCTTTGACTAAATAATTGTGCTTGGTTATCGGCGTGGTTATGCCGCAAACGTCGACCTCTTGAAAAGAATCTTTACCGATTGCGGGATTGGCAACTTGCCCAGTTATACAGACAATCGGAACCGAATCCATATTTGCCGTTGCAATGCCCGTGATTAAATTCGCCGCACCTGGTCCGCTCGTCGCGATAACTACGCCAACTTTGCCGCTTGCTCGTGCATAGCCGTCAGCCGCGTGAACTGCGCCCTGTTCATGTCCCGTTAAAATGTTGGGGAATTTCATTTTATAAATTTCGTCGTAAAGTTTCAGCACGACGCCGCCGGGGTAGCCGAATACTAATTCGACGCCCTCATTTTTTAGGCTCTCAAGCAGTGCCCGCGCTCCGTTCATCTTCAAAATTTTTCCCTCCTAAACTTACTGCCGCCGATTATACAACGCTTGCCGCTTTTTGAAAAGATTATAGCAAGTCGCGTAGGTTATTCATGCACGTTTCCATATCAAATAGGTTAACGCAAAAAATTTGTACGGCAAAATCTTCTGCGTGATAAAAAAAATTTCCGTCAATTTGCGGCGGGCACAATATAAAAATTTTCTTTGCGTCGTAACGTTTAGCATAGGCGAACATTTGATACATATCGCCCGCAGAAATTTCAAATTTCCATTTCGTATCCATAATAATTTTTCCGTTGTCGAGGATAATGTCGGGTTTAAGTCCAAAAGTTTTCGGCGCGTCGAATAAATATTTTTCCTGCGCCTGAATTTTAACGTTGAAGTCAGCGAAAAACTTTTGAACCTGCGCGGCAACGTAAGCCTCAAATAATCTTTCCATTGGAAACAACAAAGCTACTGCTTGCGACTTGCCCGCAAATGACGTAAAATTTTTATCTGACAGAAAAATTTTTGTCCACTCCATGACAAGTTTATAATCGCGAGTAAGTCTGTCGATTGAAACCTCCGCAAAATCTTTTCGATAATTAAAAGACTGCTCAACCGAATCAAAATCGGCAAGCAAACGATTCGCCAACATAAAATTTTTTTGTTCGTGGGTCGTGTGCAAAATTTTTAATAGCGTCGATTTAATCAATCTGTGTTCGGGGCGGTCGAGGCTGTATTCATCAAACGCGACAAAAAACTTTTCACGGTGTGCAACATTGCGGCGAAGATTTTCACTGACGAGCAACTTGCCTTTTAAAAAATATAAATTATCCTCGCGCAAAATGTACGACGAACGCAATCCGCGCTTTACGAGTTCCAAAACCATTTCAAGATAAGCACGGATAAAAATTTCATAGAGCGGCAACTTTGCCGTGTCGAGTTCGGTGTTACGAAATTTTTTACCGGGAAAATTTTTCAGCGTGCAAATCATATCTACGACTAGCCCGCGCAGATTTTCTTTTGGAGCGTCAAGCTTTGGCAAAATTTCAATTTGAGAGCCGCTTGGCAAGCAAATCACGCCGACATAATTTTTAGCTTGAACATATGCACCGCCGTTCCTCTGCCAACCTAAACTCAAAAATTCGCTAGCCTCAACAAATTTGCTCAGCTTGTCGAAGTGTTCACAATCGTTGGCAAAAATCTTTTCGTATTCGCGGATGGTTATCATAGCTTGTAACTTTCAGCGTCCTTTAAAGCGTCAACGTCGACAGTGTAGCGAAATTTATCACCGCCCAAAGGTTTACGCTTAATAATTTTGTCGCCGAGCACTTTTTGAATTTGTTCGTAGTCGTCGAAGAAATATTCTTGCAAGAGCGGAATAATTTTGTTGCAAAAAACTTCGGCAATATCGGCAAGAGTTTCGCACTTGATAAAATAAGCGTGCCCGATTAGATGGTCGCGGTCGTAAAGCGTTTCAATTCGCGTGTTAAGTCCTTCCAACAGCCCGCGCAGGTTCACGCCGTCAACGTTCTCGCTTAAAAGTTCAGGACACGGCATCATCTCGACAAAATTAAATCGGCGGCGCAGTGCGGTATCAAGCAGAGCGATTGAGCGGTCGGCAGTGTTCATTGTGCCGATTATATAAACATTTTTCGGGACGGTGAATTCTTTTTGCGAATATGGCAACGTCACGGAAATTGCTTCAGGTTCACCTTCGCGTTTGTCGTCTTCAATCAACGTTATCAGCTCGCCGAAAATTTTTGAGATATTCCCGCGATTTATTTCGTCAATTATGAAAACGAAATTCCAATTTTTATTCCGTGCGTCGTCGCAAAATTTTTTGAAGACGCCGGCTTTAACTTCGTAGGAAATATTTCCGTTCGTTAATGTCGGCTTGATACCCTCGATAAAATCTTCGTAGCTGTAACTTTGATGAAACGTCACGAATTTAATTCTTCCGTCGTCGCAAAGTTGCTTGTATCTTTTTTTATCCGGAGTTTTGTTGAGCGGTTGGTTGTCGCAAATTGCAACGGCATAAGCGGCAGTTAGAAAAGTTTTACCGGTACCAGGAACGCCGTAAAGAATTTGATTACGCGGGAAAAGTTTTTTTGGCGTTTCAACGGTGGGCGATAATTCCGACTCAAGAGTATCAATTTCATCAAATATTAGTTGACCTTGTGAAGGCGGAAAAAATGCATTATAAGCCACGCGCTCGCCTCCTTAAAGTTCGACGAAATTTTTTAATACTTGCAAGCCGACATCGCCGGACTTTTCGGGGTGAAATTGCGTGGCGAAAATATTTTCAAACTCAAGAGCGGCTGTAACTTTCTCGCCGTAAGTTGTCGTTGCCGCGATTATTTTTTTATCGTCGGGGGTGGCGTGATAGCTGTGTACAAAATAAAAATATGGCTCGCCGCTCAAGCCCGCGAAAAGTTTCGAGCCGCTGAATTTTATCGAGTTCCAGCCCATGTGTGGAATTTTTAAATCGCCTGCTTGAATTTTCCTAACACGCCCGCTAAAAATTTTCAGCCCGTCGACGTTCGAAGATTCTTCACTGCCGGCAAATAAAATCTGCAACCCAACGCAAATTCCTAAAATTTTTTTCCCATTAGCAACTTCGCGCTTAATCGTCGGAATCAAACCGGTTGCCTCAAGATTTTTCATGCAATCGCCGAACGCGCCCACGCCCGGCAAAATAATTTTATCGGCGCGTTTAATGTCGTCAGCCGAACTGGAAATTTTCACGTCGCCGCCAACACTCGCAACCGCCTTTGCCACGCTGTACAAATTCCCAACGCCATAATCAATCAAAATTATCATCATTGCACCTCGTCAAATAATTTTTCCCGATTATACAATAAATTTCTTGCCGCGAAAAATTTTGGAGCAATAAAAATATTTGGAATAAAATTTACCATAAACTTTACGAGCTTTGAAAATGGCGTTATAATCAAAACCAAAGGAGGCTGATAAATGTGATTCAAGAAAATAGAGTTGTTGTTACTGGCTTAGGAGCAGTCTCACCTATTGGCATTGGTAAAGAAAATTTTTGGGAGGCTCTCAAGGCTGGCAAAAATGGTATCAGCAAGATAACTCATTTCGACCCGACTGGATACACCTCGCAAATCGCTGGCGAAGTGCAAGATTTCGACCCCGTGCAGTTTATTGATAAAAAAGAAATAAAGCGCATGGACAGATATACGCAATTTGCATTGGCGGCGACGCGGCTTGCTTTTGACGACGCGCAGATTAAAAATATTGATAGCGAACGCACAGGCGTTATTGTCGGCGCGGGTATCGGCGGTATGAACACGCTCCATAATCAGTACGAAAAACTTTTCAGCAAAGGGCCTTCGCGAATCAGTCCGTTCTTTATCCCGATGATGATTGCTAATATGGCGGCAGGCAACATTGCCATTGCGTTTAAGTTGCAAGGTCCTTGCGAGTGCATAGTTACTGCTTGTGCATCGGGAGCAAATTCTATTGGCGATGCATTCCGAGCGATTCAGCGCGGCGAAGCTGATATGATGTTTGCGGGCGGCTCCGAAGCGGCAATTTCTCCTGCAGGTGTGGCGGGCTTTGCGTCTATGAAAGCTCTTTGCTCTGACCACAATGATGATCCGGCTCATGCGTCGCGACCGTTTGATAAAAATCGTAGCGGCTTTATTATGGGCGAAGGCGCGGGAATTATCGTCCTTGAAAGTTTGGAGCACGCTAAAGTTCGCGATGCGCATATTTACGCGGAAATTGTTGGCTACGGCAGAAATGATGACGCCTATCACATTACGACGCCTGCGCCAGGTGGAATTACTCAAGCAAAGTGTATGAAACTTGCGCTCGACGACGCTGGACTTAAGCCTGAAGAAATTGATTATATAAATGCACATGGCACTTCGACGCAATTTAACGACAAAGGCGAGACCGAAGCGATTAAAAATCTTTTTGGAGAACACGCTTATAAATTGGCGGTTTCGTCGACTAAATCTATGACAGGACACATGCTCGGCGCGGCGGGTGGCATTGAGGCGATTGCAACGATTCTTTCCGTTGAAAACGATATTGTTCACCCGACGATTAATTACGAGACGCCCGACGAAGGCTTGGATTTAAACTACGTGCCGAACGTGGCGCAAACCTTTACAGTCAATGCGGCGATTTCAAATTCATTTGGTTTCGGCGGACATAATGCTTGCCTTGCCTTTAAAAAATTCATTGCCTAACAATTAATTTTCTTTGCCGCGAAGAAAAAACTTGCAAATACGCCGAATTTTGTTTACAATATGGCGCAAAGTTAAATTAAAAATTTTGTGGAGGTAATTGATTGCAACATTTTAAACCTCTTCGCGTGGGCGAGGAAAAATTTTTTGGACATAGCTTAGTTGAAAGAGTGGGCTCGCGTCCACTCTTTCACGTTATAAGGGAAAAATTTTGGAGGTGGAAGTTTGAGCAAAATTGAAGCGCAAGTAGAAGATTTAATGGCAGAAATTTTGTTGGGCACGGATTATGAGCTGGTCGACGTGGAATACGTTAAAGAGCGCGATTGGTATTTGCGGGTGTTCGTGGACAAGGCGGGCGGAATAGATTTAGACGACTGCCAAAATCTTAGCGAACAGTTGAGCGCGAAACTCGACGCGGCTGATATAATCGGCGGGGCATATATTTTGGAGGTCTCATCGCCTGGCATTGATCGCCTTTTAAAAAAGGATAAAGATTTCGTTCGCGAGGCTGGCAAAATTGTTGACGTGACACTTTACGCGCCACTCGATGGTAAAAAAATTTTTGTCGGTGAACTTGTTAGTCGCGATGAAAAATTTTTGTACATTAAAGATATTGCGCCCTTGCCGCGTGAAAAAATCGCGCTCGTGAGGTTGCATTTAGATTTTTAAAATATTTTTTAGGAGGAAGAATTTACTTGGCTGGCAGAAGAAAACAACCGGAATTAAATTTGATTGACGCGCTGAAAGATTTGTGCGCCGAAAAAGACATTGCACCCGAAGTCCTGTTCGAGGCTGTGGAGGACGCGCTTAAAGTTGCTTACAAGAAAAATTTTAGCAAGAATGATGATAGCTCCAAAATTGACGACGACAGCGTTAAAGTCGAAATTGACCGCAATGACGGCAGTTATCATGTTTATTCGTTGAAAATCGTCGTTAATGAAGTTACTGACCATGATACCGAAATTTCCGAAGAGGAAGTTGCCGCGCTCCCCAACGTCAAAGTTGAAGACGGCTTAGCTTATATCGAAGTTACGCCTAAAGACTTTGGACGAATTGCCGCGCAGGCTGCTAAACAACTCGTTTTGCAAAAGTTGCGCGACGCTGAACGCAACGTTATTTACGACGAATTTACCAACCGTGACAGTGACCTTGTTAAGGGTAAAGTTATCCGCGTTGAGGATAATAATCTGATTGTCGAGGTCGGCAAAACAGAGGCCATCTTGGTTCCGAGCGAACAAACTATTCATGATCATTACAAGATTGGCGATATGGTTCGCGCATTTATAATCGACGTTAAAAAGGGCGGTAAAGGTCCTCAAGTTTATTTGTCGCGTACACACCCAAATTTTTTGCGTCGCCTGTTTGAAATCGAAGTTCCCGAAATTCAAGAGGGACTGCTCGAAATAAAGGGCGTAGCTCGTGAGGCGGGTGCCCGTGCAAAGGTTGCAGTCAGTTCTAAAGATCCAAATATTGCGGCGGTCGGTTCTTGCGTCGGTCAACGCGGCACCAGAATACAACCCGTACTTGACGAACTCGGCGAAGAAAAACTCGACGTAATCGAATGGAGTCCTAATGCTGGTGTCTACATTGCCAACGCGCTAAGCCCCGCCAAAATTATCAGCGTCGCGATTGATGACGATAAAAATTGCCGCGTCGTCGTGCCCGATAATCAGTTGAGTTTAGCAATCGGTAAAGAGGGACAAAATGCTCGTCTTGCTGCTCGGCTTACAGGTTGGAAGATTGATATTAAAAGTCTTAAGCAATCTAAGAAGTCGCCGCTTGAAGAAGGCATGCACGAAGTTGACATCTCGGGAGCAATGTCCGTATTCAAGCCGCGTCCGAAAAATCAAAAGAAGGGCAGAAAATAATGTCGCAAGGCAAGACCGCTAAAGGCACGGCGATTAAACAAATCAAAATGCGCCGCTGTGTCGTTTGCCGTCAAGTTCGTCATAAATCGGAGCTGTTGCGCGTCGTTAAATCAAATGGCGAAATTTCCTTCGACGAAACCGGCAAGGCTCCGGGTCGCGGGGCTTATGTCTGCAAATCGTCAATCTGCGCGGCGTCATTAAAAAAGCGTCGTAACTTGGATAAAATTTTCAAAATCCGATTGCCGAACGAATTTTACGATAAAATCTGCGCGGCGGTCGAGTAAAGGAGAAAATCCACATGTAAATAAAAATTTCCAACGGGGGTGGATCTATGTCAAAACCGGTTAAGTATAGAGTGTATGACATGGCGAACGAATTCAATCAAGATGAGAAAGTTATTATCGATTTTCTGAATAAGCACAGAGTCAAGGTAAAGAATCGTTTCAGCGGCGTCGAGGCGGAGGCTTATGAAATGGTTAAGGCTAATTTCGCGCGTAGAAAACCCGTCGAGTCTGCGCCTAAAGCCGAACAAAAACCGCAAGGCAAATCGCAACAAAAGCCTAAACAAGAGCAAAAGCAACCTCAGCCTCAGCAAAAATCTAAACAGGAACAAAAGCAACCTCAACCTCAGCAAAAACCTAAACAGGAACAAAA
>CAMJRX010000032.1 GCA_946408355.1 uncultured Selenomonadales bacterium | reverse complement strand
TCATTTTATCATTGCTTATGTTTTTCTTTTACTTGAGTTTACCAACAACCCCTAGAAATTATTATCGAAGGTCCACCTGCCGGCAAATTTAAAACCTACCGCCTTAACCCTTACATTGCCTCATAAAGGTAAAGACCACGATAACACTTTATCAGCCGCTCCAAATTAGTCATGAAATAATCCTTTCCCGACCAAAAAAATTACGGCGGGCAATCAAGCCTGCCGCTTTTTTTATGTTTTTATCAGTGCAACTATGCCTTTTCTCAAATTAGAAACTTAACGTCGTCTGCAAATGAACTCGGCAACTGTCGACCTTTTCTGCCACAAAAATTTTTTTCAACGGGAACCCCACCGTTAACGACGCAAAAAAATTTTTTATATTTGCACTAACGCCTAAGCCTGTACTCCACAATTTATCCTCTCCGTCGAATACTGTTTCGCCGGAAACTTTGCCCCCGTCAACGAACGCCAACGCCATAATACTCTTTTTTGTGTCCAACGGCACTTTATATTCCAATGAAGCGACTATACCGCGCTCCCCGCCTAAAAAGCTTTCTTCGTAGCCACGAACGTTATTTGCGCCGCCTATATAAAATCTGTCCGCCGATGAAAGATTTTTCCCGTTCGTATATTGTGCGTCGATTCGCCCTTGCAATATCTGACCCCCGACAAATCGTTTCTGATACATCAAGTTCAACTGATATATCGTGTTGTTATATTTCGTGTCCATCAAATCTTTTCGGTGCGCAATTATCAAGGCGTGCTTGTGATAGAGGACTGAATCCTTGCCGTTGTGTATGAACGATACATAGGGCGCGACGCGATTAATTTTGTCGTCCGTCCAAGTAAGTCGCTCGTCTAATTTCGTGCCCAAATCCGTCGTAGATTTTTGATACGTGTATTGCAAGCCCGTTTCGTAGCGTCGGAAGGAATCGACATTAAACGGCAATCGCCACGTCATATTAAACGCGCTGGCATGCCCCTTGACACCCAACGGCTTTAAGTCGCCTTTGATTATCTCGTTGGCGTTCGTGCTGTAGTCTATATCCAACTTCATCCCGTGATGATTTAGCGGCAAAGAATACCCTATACCAAACGAATTTAAGCCCTTAGCCCGCAAATATGTTAGGCTTAAGGCGTCGCGTCGACCAGTCAAACTTCTATAGCGATAAAAAATACCTTCGCGCCAACGTCCACTTGTCTCTATACCGTTGTTATCTGCGTAAAGCGTCAACGACTGATTCGGCGGCTCGTATATCACAAGTTCATAATCGGTAGTGCCGCCTTGCTCGCCCGCTCTTAAAATTATCCTCAACGGTGCGTCGCTCGTCCGATTAAACATTTGCAACCGACGATTTAATTCCTGCGTGTTGGCAATTTCGCCCTCCGTCAACTTAACACTTTTCTTGATAAAACTTTCTCGCGTGTGCTTATTGCCCGTGACGATAATATTTCCGGTGCGACCTTCCACCAACGTAATTTTCACGACGCCATTAACAATTCTCTGCTCGGATAAAAACGCCCGACAAGTCAAATAACCTTTATCAGAATACAATTTGTTGACGCGCTCGGTTATCGTGTATAAATCGTCAACGGTGACATCTTTGCCGATAAAGTCAGCCGTCACGCCGTCCAATTCTTCCGCCGTCAATATTTCCGACTCGTCAAAAATTATTTTCGTCAGTTCAAATTTTATATCGGATTCCGTTTGCATAGATTTTTCTCGTTCGTCCTCGACTTTGGCGTTGCGTGCCTTCTCGGCTTCTTGAATTTGCTCCCAGACCCGTTGACGCTCCATTTCCTCACGTTCGCGATTTAATTGCGCACTTGGGTCGTAACTGCCAACATCAGCCGCCGCATTTGCCACATTTACATTGAGCAACACGACCGCCGCACAAATTATTTTTTTCAAGCCGTGCACCTTCAATTCCAAAGCGTTTGCATTATTTTTTTATAATTTTCGTTCAGAAAGTCAAGCATTACGTCAAAGATAACATAAACATCGTCGCCTTTCCAATCGCGCTCGAATGTGACAATGCTCGCGTCCAAATACAAACTGCCCGCCTCGTCGAAATACATCTTGAGCAATTTATAATTCCGGTTGATTTCGTCTACCATTTTCAACAGGATTAATTCATTTTCCGGCTTTAAGATTTCAAGCGCAATTTGCACTCGGATTACCGTAAATATGCTGTCGTCCGTTACGACGATTGTTGGCAACTGTTGTCCGGCTACTACCATATACGAATTAAAAATCGTCGTGTGCGCCTCGTCATCGTTTTCGTTTACTTCAAATATTGTTATGTTTTTTTCCTGTAAATATTTCTTGAATTCTTCCGCGTGTTTGTTCATTAAAATTACCACTCCTAAAATCTAATGTGTATGCTACCGTCTTCGTGCTCGTGTAAGCGTCCTTGACGGTTTTTAGCGTATTCTTTAAGCAATTCTTCTGCCGTCGGGAAATAATAATTCCAGTCGCTACCTAAACCCAAATGCAAGTCGCGTAAGTTCCAAATATTCGTCTCGTCACGATAGCCGCGCAGATCATCTTCCGTATCGTCATTTTCCATTGGGAAATACAAGCCGCCGTTATTCCCGAAGTCAATTTGCAAACGCCCGCCGCTCGCCAAATAAATTTCTTCCGCCGTTCGGATAAAATTATAGCCGTTCTGTTGCAAGCTGTCATTTATTGAGCTTCTGTCAACAGAATTATCGCCGGTTTCATCAATCGCAATATCATTGGCTAAAGTCGACGGCTGATTAATCGTCTCGTTCGCAGAAATATTTTCCCGTGTCGTCGTTGAAGTCTCATTAGTCGAAGTCGCGCTATTGCCCCGCGAAGTATCAACGGGAATTATATCGCTTTGGCTAACTCTGTTCCACCAATCCCTTGACGTTATGCCATTCACCCAATCAGCAATGTCAATGTCGTTGTCGTCGTTGCTGACAATGTGATTGCTAACGGGTTTAGTAATCTGCGTTTGACCGCCTGCCTTTGTCGTCAACTTGTCGGTTTCAAGCGTGCCCGTAATGTTTATGTCGCGACCTGCCGTCAAATTTACTTCCGGAGCCTTAACATTGCCCGATATGTCGATTGTCTGACCGGAATTTAAAATGGCGTTGCGCGTCGCCTCGATACGTCCTGCAACGTTTATATCTTTGCTCGCCGTCAAGCTCAAATTGTAGGCGTTAATGGCACCAGACACATTTAAGCCGCCGGTGTTATTCCGAACGTTGATATTGCCGATTGTGTCCATGTTGCCAAAATTTATATCGCTCTGTTGCACGCCGAACAAATTAATTTCGTCGCCCGTCGCGTTCAATCTGCTACCAACTTTGACTTGCAACGGATTAGCACTCGTACCAAATTTGCCGCCCTCTAAAGTCAAATCGCCGCCGATTTCCCAATAAGCCGCGCTGTTGTTCTGCGATTTCTCCAGTGCAAATTCCGTATCGAAATACGCATTTTTCCGCGTGTATACCGAACCGATTTTCATAGGCCTCCAAGCGTTCCGAATAAAAATGTTGCCCTCACTGCGAATCGCCGTAATATTTTTTGCATTTGTCGTTAAGGGCTTGCGTTGCGTACCAATGTCGCCGGTACCGCCCTCCAACGTAGCTTTCTGAACTTTAATTGCTACATCGTCAGCCGCATTTGTTATACCAACTTTGCCCTGCAATATTAAATTTTTCGTGTCTATCTGCGCCACGTTTAACGGCATATAATTTCCATTTTCCGCATTTTTCCGTGCCGCTATGAATGACGAATTTGACCGCGCACGCAATAAGCCCGTCGAGTAAATTCCGATTGGCGACGTGCCACTCAACCGGAATTCTTTAATTTTCTTCTCCTCGTCGAAGACAACTTCAACGCTGGTTGCGTCAGCCTCTGCAATTTGTTTTAAATATTTGCTTGCGTCTTTGCCGGTAAGTTGCGCCGCCGTTATCGTGCTTGCTGGTTTGCTCTCGCCGATATTTTTTTCCGCCTCTAACGTGACATTTTTACCGATGACATTTGCCAACTTGTCGCTAACAGTCGTCGAACCCGTTTTGCGATTAATCAGCGCGTCATTGACCGCGTATAACAACTGGTCGGCAGTCCACTCATAAGTTGGATTTTTCGCCTCAGCTCGCATTTGCGCATAATCTGATTCCGCGTCCCTAGCTTGCGCCTGCAAATAAGCTTTTGCGTTGGAGTAATTCTCAAATCGCTCCTTCAAAACGTCATAATAATTTTTGTTCACCGCGTCTAACGTAGTAACGTCCGTATCTTTTAAATTCTGCCAAATTCCAAAGTCCGTAGTAACTTCCGCTTCGTAGTCCTTAACCCGTTGCTCTAAGCTCTTGACATATGCGTTATTGCGGTCTTTGCCGGCTATCAAGCCTGCCTCCACCCAACGCGCCGTTTTGGCTTTAATGTCTTCGTTCGTGAACGTCGCCGAACTGTTAGGCAACCAATCTTTTATCGAGTAGCCGCTTATCTTTACGTCGCCCGCCGTAGATTTTATCGTTCCGAGCCGCAATTCGTTACCTTTGCCGCCCGTCAACGTAATATTTCCGCGTGACGTCGCATTTATATTACTCGCTGACGGATTGCCCTCACGCCATTTGAGCTGATTTATCTGCGTGTCGATTTTGCCATTTTTAGACATTAACTCGACGCCCTCGCTTGTTATATTGCCGCCTGTTATATTGCCCGTCGCCGTCAACTCAACTTTATTATAATTGTCACCGCTACCGGATTTTGTTTTCAGCTTGTCGACTTTTACATTGCCGGTAACTTTTGCCTCTATACTGCCCTTGTCGCTCGTTGCCGTCAACTCAACAGACTTTTTATCATCTATTGCGGTTATATCTACGCCGGTTATGTCATCTGTCGCCGTCAATTTCGCGTTGTTAGTGTATACGTCTACGCCGTCTTCTTGACTTATGCCTTTTTTGCTATCGACAGTCATTTTCGCGCCCGACGAATTATTCCGTATAGTGTCAGTCAAATTAACGCCGCCATTGCCCGTTATCGTTATACTGCCGTCTTTCTTGCCGATAAAGCCAATGTCAATCGGATAATCTGCGCGGATATTCGCGACGTATGTTCCGTGATATTTTACTTTTTCGTCCCATTCAAAGCGATAATCATTGTCTTTAATGAGTTTGCGCTCCGTGCGTATCATGCGCCGATTTAATACGCTGTAAGCAACAATTTTAGCATCGCCGCCGAATTTGAAATCATACTTTTGCGCGTCTTTCAACACGTTAACTGTTGTGCCAGATTTTAGCAGCGTCGTCTCGGACGCTCTACCAAAACCGCCTTTGAGGAATCGCGCCTTTTTATCGTTTCCAATATTGCGCAAGAAATTATCGTCGTTTATCAATTTCCGCGCCGCTTTATCGTTCCATGCTCGATACAATATCTCCCAATGCCGAATAAAAGTTATATCGTTGCCGACCGTCCAGTTATAGAACGTCTCCGCCGTCGGATTAAATTTCGTTGCGTCGTTTAACGTTTTAACTTTGTCATTGCTCGGATTTTTCAAGTATGCGCCGTAATCTTCTATAACCGTTGCGCTACCGTTTTTATAAGAATAACGGCTTGTTTTGTTGCCCGTCACTTGAGTAATATTTACCTCGCCCGCGCTGTTGTTATTCAAAACTTTACCGACATTTAACGGAACTTTGCTCTGATTGTTGATGACAATTTCCGCGCCGCCGTCAGCCGCCATAATCTTGCCGTTGCCCGTCGAAATAATATTGCCCGTCAAATAAACTTTGCCGCCCGCGTGGTCTATATCTGCCGTCAACAATTCCTTAGTCGTCGGGTCGTAATAAACTTGCACGACGTATTCTTGATAGGTGCCCTTATCGTTCCAAACGCCTCCACTCGTGTTGACTTTGTACAGCCGCTTGTCGCCAATTACCACAGACTTTGATGTATCATTTTTAGCCGCCGCCGCTATCGCCGCGTCTACTTCCGATTGATTAACCGTAACTTTATAAGTATCGTAACCGCTCTGAATCAAGCCGTTGACGTTGATATTATCCGCCGCGATAAACACCGTGCCGCCCATTATCCGCGCACTGTTTTTAATATCAGTTCGCAAGCCACTGCCTTTGTTGACATTTTGGGGCGTACCCATCATGGTTGCGCCTTTGTCGACTGCTTTTTTATATAATTCTTCCGGCGAGGTGCCGATATGTACCGTGCCTGCCGTGTAACCTTGCATAAAATCTTGCGCTGTGATTGTGACGTTGCGACCATTTATTCCCGTCGGAGTTTTGTCTGTGCTAGCGTTTACTTGCACGTCGCCGCGCGGATTTTTTATCGTTACGTCTTGATGTCCTGCGTTCAATTCGCCCGCTATTTCAATCGTCGCCACGCCATTTTTAGTTGTCTTCGCGCCGCTGTTGTCGATTAAAATCCCGCCGTTTTTGTCCCCGACGAAATTCAATTTCAAAATGCCGCCCAATTCCTTTGCACTCGTGATTAACGTATCGTTGACTAACAAGCCCTCGCCAACACTGCCAACGTTAATAGTTTTAACTCGCAACCACGCATTGGAATTATTGTAAATCTTCGCGGAAGGTGCTGTGTTTATCGTCAATCGCCCGTCGCCCGTCAATTTCGGCGTCGTGATTTTCAGCGTCCCGCCACTTACTTTTATATCCGGCAGTTCTATATAATTTATTTCTACCGCCGATTGCTTGAGCGTCTTTTTGCCATTCTTTATATCTAACAGCCCGACTTTAATCATTTTTTGTTCGAGCAATGCTAATTCCTGTACATATCCGGCATATTGCGCTATCGTCACGTTACCGCTTTTGCCCGTCTCGTATACTTTTATCAGATCTTGCAATTCGTTCCAACGTTTCGTCAAACTGTCTGCATAATTGAACGTGCCCTGCGTCGCCTTAAGCTTTTTTAACTCCTTGCCTGCGCCGTTCGTAAACGTGACATCATAGCCTGGATTTTTGTTAACATCTTTTTCGCCGCTGATTTTGACTTCCAAATTATTAGCGTCGCCGACTGTAGCCTTGCCGTTTATCGTTACCGTGCTGTCATTTTTATTCGAGTATTTTAACATGTCGTCGCCCGTATAACTTATCGGTACTTGCTTGCCGTCGCCGCCCGAACCCCACGACCAATCGATTGCCTCTTTGGTGACAGTTTCCTTGCCTCTATCAGCGTAAAAATTCAAATTGTCCTTAGCCGTCGCGTTCCCGTTCAAGGTCAATTTATTTGCGCTGTCTGACGTTATTTCAAAGCGTGGACGTGTCGAAATTGCTATCGAACCGTTTGACGCCTCCGAAGTCGTTTCAAGCGTCGCCGTGTTCATCGCATTGCTACTGCTTTTGCCGGCGTATAAGTTTAAATCGTTCTCGCTGATTAATTTCGCGTCTTTGGCAACGTCTATCGTATTCGAGCGCGTGACTTTGTTAACCGCATTGCTCACCGTGTCGAAGCCAATCACGCCTTTATATTTGCTCTGCGAAATTACTATGCTCTTCGTGGTATCGAACGCCGAAAACGTCAAATTGCCCGTGTCCGTCGTCGAAAATTTACTGCCGCTGCCAAATTTAATTCCGTTGTTAAATTCCGCCGTCGTGGACGTGTTTAATCTGCCGCCGCCTAATAAACCCCACACCGTTGCACTTGCATTATTTTTTAAATTGCTCGTCGTCGTCGTCTCGTAAATCTGACTGCCCGTCGTGTTGATATTTAAATCCTTGCCTAAGTCAATTTGCGTGTCGCGTTTTATAACTTCCTCGCTCTTCGACCAACTACCGCCAACTGCCGGCGTCATCCACGCATCTAATTTAAATTTATATTTGTCCTTCTTATTCGTGTCGATTGTGTTCTTGACGTTAACTGACAAATTCCCCGCGTCAATCTTTGTTCCGTCCGAAATTTTCGCGCTCGTTGTTTCCTTGCCCGCCAAATCTATCTTTTCTAACGTTTTCGCCGCTGAATACCAACTATCTTTCCGTTTGATGTTAATTTTGCCGATACTCAACGAATTGTCCACACCAGTAAAACCGACGACTTGCACGCCACCCGCGTCGCTCATCGTGTCGAGTGCGTCTTCGTGTTCAGCGTTGACTTTTATACTGTCCGCTTTCCAGTCGCCGCTTAACGTCGCATTGGCATTCCCGCCGAAATAATTCCTCACTTGCGCCTTATTTGCCATCGATATTAATCCTACCGGCGCAATAGAACGCCCATAATTATCCGTATACGAATAAACTTGTGCGTTAATGTCCAAATTTTTGACGTTGCCGCCGCCGGCAGAAACTTTTGCACTATCCTGACCGATTGCAAAACTTTCAACCGTTCCACCACCCGCAAGTTGAATCGAGCCTAATAGCGCGAATGCTTTTGCATTTATCACGCGGCTACTATTATTCAGCGCGTTTATCTTCACGTTCGCGAAATTGTAATCTTCTTTGCCGACATCTACTGTTGCCGCTGTATTCGTCTCTGCGCGGGCATCCGAACGCGGCTCCATAGTCACACCAATTGCTATCCACCGATTAGCCGAATGATTTACTTCTGCCGTCGCTTTATTTTTCTCGCCCATTAACGAATTAAATTCCACGTCCTTAACTTTGAACGTATTATCATCGCCAACTTTGATTGCGGCTTTGGAATTGACCTCTGACGACGCCCCCTCATACGCTATTTGAAATGAGCCCTTATAGATATTTTGCAACGAATCTGACTTTGATTTAGGATTATTCCGCGCCGTAAATATCGCCTTGTCGCCCTCGAACGTGTATTTTTCCCCAATTTTTATTGCCGCTTGGCTTACGTCCTTAACTTGCGTCTCCGCCTTCGGTATGCTAACGAATACTCCGATAATGTGCCCGTCCGTTATGACGTTCTGATTAACCGCATTTGTCGCTGTCGCGTTAATTTCCTTCGACTTGATTGCGCCGCTCTTGCCTTCAAAGTTAACGTTCGTCGCCACTTCGTTTGAGGACGTTGCTCCGATTATTTCTATTGCCGCCCCGAGTGATATTGGGATACTAACATTGCGCGACAATGTTGCCGTCATGTCGGCTGCTTCTAAGTTTAATTTGTTCGTGGCACTTATGTTCGTGTTATTGAACGTCGTATTTATTACGCCCGATTTTTTTATCTCCGACGGCAAATAATGTACCGTGCTCGACTTCCATAATTCTTTCGGGTCGGGCGGTCCCATTGAAAAGCCTGCCGCAAAATCGAAATTATACAAGCCGCTCTGCGCCGCCGTCGTCTTTTTATCTTCCGCTATCCACGATAACAATTTCTGCTGATAACTACTCGAATTCGCCGTTTTTTTATTGCGGTCTTCTAACGTCTGCTTGTTTATCGGATTGGACAAATTATAATTCCCGACGCCCGCATTTACGCTGACTTCTTTACCCGTCAACGTGCTGTCATTAAACGTCGTGCCAACCGCGTGTTTAGTTTCGATATTGGCAATGCCGACTGCCGCGCTTAATTGTCCGGCATTTAATCCCAACGCGATTTGATGAATTCGATTTTGTTCCGTCGATTCCACGTCTAATTTGTCCGTGCCCTCGACTGTACTTTTCTTGACGTTGACATTAACGCCCGCGCCACTTGCTACTTTATCCTTCAACGCGACATTTATAACGTCAAGTTTTATTTGCTCCTCGTTTATATCTTTTATGCTATTCTTCTTGCGATATTCGTTGAGCGATTTTAAGGCGTTGTCTACTTGCTGGTTAACTAGCGTGTCATCGAGTAATGCCTTATTTACGCGGGTTGCCATATAGTTCAAGCCCAAATTTACCATACCGGCTGACACGTTAAAATCTAAAACGTCAACATTGCGCTTTTCTTGCGCCGTCAAGTTTGTATTCTTAGCCTTAATCGTGCTACTGTCTACGTTCAGTGCCGTCGACGCGCTCAAGCCGTTAAACACCGAATTGACACCGACGCCGACTTTATTACCAAAGCTGATTGCGCCGCCCGTGTTGTTGACATTGGAAATATTTTCCGCATTTGCCTTGAAAACGTCCGATTCAAACTTTGCATTTTTTATCCCGACATTCGTTCTGGCGTCGTAGTAATTTATTCCGATTGTGCCATTTACACCTATTCCGAAATTTTTCGCGAAACTCAAGCCCACTACACCCAAAAAAGCGTCCGTGTCTGTATAATTTTTCGCCCAGATATTTGCTTCCTTGCCTTTGAACGTCGCATTTTCCACGCTAACCGCCGATTTACTTTGCTGGTTGAGATAATCTATTACCAATCCGACCGCGCCGGAACCGCCACTGTAACTTGTTGAATACGTTCCTGAACTCGTCGTCTTATATGCTCGACTTAAATTATCCGCCGTTACTGTTGCCTTTTCGCTGTGATTGACTTCGACATTGCTAACTTTTGCGGTTGTCGTCGCACTCAAGGAATTATGTATCAAATTGGCTCCAAGTGCTCCGCTTGTGCCTTGCGTGAAACTCAAGCCCACTGCGCCCGCCGTATTTACGATTCCGTTTTTACTTTCCGCCGTCACAGTGAAATTTTTCGCGTCAATTTTCTGTTGGGTATTTTCTTTACCGACGACTTGCGAGGTTATTTCGCGGTTAATGGTATTGCCGTTTTCGATTGCGCCTCCGCCAAATGCCGCAGCCTTTTCGCGAACATTTATCGCCAATGTTAACGGGGCTTGAAACGTGCCTATATTACTCCAATCCGTCGCACGAACGTTTACATCTTGACCGCCCGCAATCGTCGTCGTCTTCAAACTGGCTAACGTTTTGCCTTTTATGTAGTTATGGTTGAATATTGCGGCTATATCAAATTTGGAGCCGCCCGCCACGTTGACAACATCATTCGCCAGAGCATGTGTTGAGGTAGCATTGACAACTACGCCGTTTAATTGGCGACTTTGACGACCTGCCTTTAACGGATTTTCCCCGAACATAAATTGCGCTTTATTTAACAGACGTTTATTTAATATTGCGGTGTCTTTTATCGTGTCGTTAACTTTAATGTGTTTAAGTTCTTTAGCGCGTGCGTACAGTTTGCTATTCTCAACGGTTGCAGTAGTTTGTTCGGCAATATCATTAATAGCTATAGTTAATCCGCCGCTCAATATGCTACTTTCCAGCGCGAACATATTAACATCAGCGGAACCGGCGCGATTAACCAGCGCAAAATCACCTTGAGAGACGACGCCGATATTATTTTCACTACGGATATTGGCATTGTTAACATAGGCTGTAACTTTGCCCGTGCCGCTTTTATCGCCAATGTAATTGTAGACAAAAGAGCCTGTTGCGTTGACAAGACCTTTCGAGGAACCGGTACCGCCGCCCGCCCAAGTTGACAGTTCGGAATTATTAATCGCTTGCAAGTCGAAATTGTAAAACGTTGAGGCTTTATCTTGCGTCTTGTCGAAGGTGAAATACGCTAATGTATTTTGCCGCAGAGAATTTCTTACTAAGCCGATACCCAGATTTACTTTGGAGTTTGCTAAGCTGATAATGCCTGCGCGGGTTGTATTGCTTGAATTATTTTGCGCTTTGATAGTCAAGTTGCTTTTGCCGTTGCCAGCGTTATCGACGGGGGAATTTGTCATTGCGGCTTTAATCAACTTATCGGTGTAGACATTAGCGACGGAGCCTTTCAGCGTAAAGATAGATTTATCGTCATTAGTCAAGCCGGTTGATAATGCCCACGTGCGACGCCGCGAATCATCATCAGCAGTAACAGAAATTTTGGGATTATTTTTAGCGGTTGTAATTGTTGAGTTATTGACTTCAGCGCGTAATTTCTCGTCAGAATCGCCCGATTGAATATAAGTAACACCTATCGACGCCGCGCCTTTGGTGTAGTCGACAGTTCCGCCGATTGAGGTCTTTTTATTTTTATCGGTGGCGGCAACGGTCAAGTTATTAATTTTTTCGAGAGGCGTTTTATCGATAATCGATTCCGTAGAGTTCTTGCCGAAGTTGAAGACAAAAGAGAAATCGCCGCTTGAGCCTTTTGAAGCTTTAGCACCCGCCGCCGCGATTGCCGCTGAGGTTGTATCGTTTTTGGCGTCCAATTTAGTGTTGAGTGAATCGCTAAGAGGTTTAATGGAGCCGCCCGAAACTTTGGAGGTTGCGGTATTGTCCATGCTGTTAACAGCGATAGCCGCGCCGCCTGCACTCGTACCTGCTAAAGAGAGTTGTCCGGCAGCGTTGAAAATATTGGCATCGTTGCGAACAATGGAATTAAAATTATCCGTCTTAATTGTGTTATTGGTGACGGTGACTTTATTTTTATTATCAAGAATGTTAATGGACGTGGAACTTGCGCCCGCCCAGCCGTCCTTGCCGACCATAACGCCGGTTGCGACGCTGACATTGTGCAAATTGCGTTTAGTATTGGCGTTAACGAACGGCGCAGTAATTGTATTATTCGACAAATCGGAGGTTATATGGTCAAAATCATAATCAACAGCGACGCCCAACGAGCCGGCATTTTTAGATGTGGCATTAACGCCAATAGCGAAAATTACGTTGGTGGAACCGCCGCGCAGGTCTGTAATATTGGCAACTGATTTTTCATCGGAGCCGAGTGCACTTGAGCCGCTCAAGTCATAGCCGCGTTTGGTTAAATATTCTTGCCACGTGGAATTATTTTTAGTTTCGTAAGAGAGAACGTTAACGCCGCCGTTCCAATCGTTGAGACGCACGAAAATTTTTCCGGTGTAAGTTTTTTGGTAGTAATAGCCGCCGTCATCTTTAAGAGCCTCAACGTATTTGTCATCGACTTTGATATAGCGCGTGCCGTCCGAATCTTCAGTTGCCTTTTTGTATTGGGTAGTAGTTTTGCCCTTCTTAGTCGTGGTAGTTTTGATAAAAGTTTCAGTGGCATAAGCTTTGGTGTAGTAGGTATTATCAGCTTTTTTGAAGAGTTCAGTTTTAGCGGTTTTATCGGTGTAATGGTGGAAGGATTTATATTTATCGGTGTCGTCGGCTTTACTAATTTCGAGAACAGGCGATTGAGATTTTTCTTTAACGTCGATAGTTGCGTTTTTAATGAAGGCGTCGGAATTATTTTTCTGATGACCGACGGCAACGGTAATAGAACCTTCTTTAGCTTGTTGACCGGAAGAAACACCGACAGCAACGGCACCGCTAAGTTGCATTTGAGCCTTGATAGCTTGCACGTCGACGCCAGAAAGTTTTTCATATTTGCCGCCGGAAATGCCGCTGTTAACTGTGTTAGTAATTCGGGAATATGCGCCGGAAAGTGAACCGTTAGAGCCGCCCAGCCCGCCGCGCGAATAGTGAGCATTGACGCCGCCGGACATTTGTATTTTATCGTTAAAGGCGTAGTTTGTTAGCGCGGTTTTATTGCCGCTCAAGTTCGTATCGATAAGGAGCGCATTGACATTATTATTGGAATGATTAAATGACAGGTCGAAGTTGAAGGCGTTTTGGTTAGAGCCGCCCTCCGACGAGTTCAAAGCACCGGACAAGCCAACGGCAATATCACTACCGGAATTTTGCGCGACGTTAGTTAGTAGCGTGGAACTGGAGATATTAGAATTGCGGATAATGGAGTTAAGGTCGTTAGCGGATTTATTAATGGCAATGCCGCCGGCGAGACTTTTAGAGGAAGAATTATTGACGTTATCGCCGCTGAAGAAATTGACGGCACCAGAACCAGTTAACGCGCCGCGAAATGAATTATCGTTGGTTAAAATATTCAGTTTGGACTCGGAGCCGGAATTATTGATTGTGAGGTTGTCGAGCACAGCGGAAGTATTGGAGTTGCCGAACCTGAAAGCGAACGACATAGAGGCACTAACATGGGAATTAGCCGCGTTGGGAATTTGAGCGCGTTCGATTTTTTCAGCAACGGGTTTAGGCGCAGGCGTTTCCTTCGGGTTAAAAAGATTGCCAATAGTTTTACTGACTTTATCTGACGGCCATTTAGTGTATTTATCGGCGAGTTTGGTTAAAGATTCTGCGCCGCCGAGCACACCGGAGCCGCCCTCAACTATGGAGTTTAGCGTAGAATTGGAATTGGTAGAAAAGGAACCTTCCAGTACGAGCGCGAGTTGATTTCCCGCCGAATTTGCATTAACGTTGATATTATTGCCTTTGATAGAGCCTTTATCGGAATTGTTGACGACACTTGGAGCGGTCAAGCCGGCGTCTTTAACCATTTTATTAGCGAGCTTGAGATTATTGGCAATATCTTTATCGGCAATAGCTTTAATAGAATCTTTGCTAACATCTTTAACGGTTTTGAAGTTCACGACGTTAGCAACGGAATTTGAATCGACATCAAGCCAAATTGCCCCGACGCCGACATTATGTTTAGTGGACTGCTTGCCCAGATTTAGTGAACCGTTAATTGCGTAAGCATTAGTATCAGAATTGGCGCGAATGTCGAGATTTTTATCAGCGTTAATAGTTGAATGATTATCGACAGTGGTCACGGCGTTGGAGTTGCCGTTAACGATATTGAACAGCCCTTTATAGTTGGAACCATCAGCGGTAGAGGCGGAATTGATAATGCTGACTTGCGAGGCTTTATTATCGGAGTTGACGGAAATATTTTTACCCTTGATATTGGAATTGCCGAGCATGACGAGAGAATAGCCACCGACATTTTGATAATTGAGTTGAACGCCTATAGAATTGCCATAAGACGAGCTAAGGGCACCGAGCATTCCGCCGTTGCCGGTCAAAGAAATCGTAGAAGTATCTGCGTTGGAATTTATATTAACGTCTTTTTGGGCGTCGATTTTAAAACCGTTGTTAGCGAGAAATGTGGAGCGATTGTTGAGGCGATTAAAGTTGAGTGCGCCGGAAATGGAGTTGGTATCATTTGTATTAGGATTTTTGGCGACATTTTGGACGCGGGAATAATAATTGGTGTAAGTGGCGGGATTAAT
Organism: uncultured Selenomonadales bacterium; assembly: GCA_946408355.1. GTDB lineage: Bacteria > Bacillota > Negativicutes > Selenomonadales > Selenomonadaceae > Quinella. The sequence continues at coordinate 11,950 of CAMJRX010000032.1, read as the reverse complement.
GATTTTAGTAATTGATTTAGCGGCTTTAACGGAATTATTATAAGTGTCGACGACGCCCATAAAAGAATCGACACGTTCGGATACGTTAGTAATAAATTGGCTGTCGCGTTTAAGTTCGGTAGCCTTATCTGTCTGGAGTTTTTCTTTAGCGTAGTCGTCGAGTTCTCCGCCAATATCTTTAAGCAGAGAGTTAATATCGTCGAGTTTCTTAAGAGCCTCAGCGCGTTTAGCTGTGTCGTCTTTAACGGCTTCGTATTCGTCGAGCAATCCTTCGACAATGCCCATAAAGTAATCATATTGTTCTTTGGTCATTTTATCTTTAGAGGATTTTTTATCTTCGGAGGCTTTAAGTATTTCGTTAATCTTGTTGAGTTTTTCCTGGCGATTTTTATAATTTTTGGTGGTGAAAATGGATTTAATATTGGAGCCGAGCGAAGTAAAGGAATCTTTAGCCTTAGTGAGATTGTCGCCGACGGTTTTAAAATGTTCTTTAACGGGGTTATAAGACATTTTAGCGGAAGAATCTATGTTGACATTGCCGCCGGAAGAAATGGACTTGGAGCCGACGATTTTAGCGTTATCATTGATATTGCTAATGGTGAGAGAGCCGCCGATAAGATTTTTAGTTTGACTTTCAGAGGCGGCATTGGCGTTATTAACGTCGGAGGTAGTCGCGAGATTGAGTTTGGAGATAACGGAATTAGCTTTAATATTAACGTCGCCGCCGGCTTTAATGGAACTATTTATGGTAACAGTGGTATCAGCTTTTTGCCCGAAATAACCGAGCGCGCCGCCGGCTTTGAAGGATTCGCCGCTAAGGAGAGAAGATAATTGGTCAGCAGAAAAGCCTTCGCGGGGAGCCATTTTATTGGCGTCGTTGAATTCTATTCCGTAAACTTTATTTTGGAAGAGATTTTTAAGTCCTTGCGTCCACGTGTAGCCGTTAGTCGAAGTGCTATATTTGCGGTTAGCTTTAGCAATAAAATCAAAGTATTCATCAGCCTTGCCAACAGAAACGTCCGTAGACATGGAGTTAGTAATATTTTGGCTAGCGTTGAGGATAACTTTACCGCCGGAATTAATAGGAGCATTAACGGTAATAGTTGCAAGCGAATCGTCGTTAACGTAATTAAAAGCGGCTCCGATTGCGCCGGTATCGTCTTCGCTCATATCGGAAGTTGCTGTAACGTCGATAGTTGGTTTAGTGGTAGCGGCGGCGAAAAAATTGCCAGTGGATTTAATTTCCTTTTTAGAGTTGAGGTTAACAGTAGCAGTAGAATTGCCGATAGCGAAACTTGCGCCCAGATAAGCTTTTCCGTTGTCTGGTTTATCGTAGCCGAACGCGCCTTTCATTTTAGCTGTAGATTTTTCTTTAATGGAAGTGGTCGCGTCGGCAGTAATTTTAGTATCATTGCCGGAAGAAATATTTCCGTTGACGTTAACGATTGCGAAATTGTCATAATAAGCAACGGTGAGAGTACCGCGCGGAATATTGTTAATTCCCTTAGCAGTACTGTTGGGAAGTTCGGCGGCAATATCGACGTCCAAGTTAGCTTTAGCGGCTAAGTTGATATTATTTTTGGCGTCGAGTTTAGCCTTATCGTTAACATTGATAGAGGCTTTATTGAACTTAACGACCCAGCTCAAGTCGACGTATTCATTAAAGAGATTAGTGGCGTCTTTGAAGGAATTATCTTGCGGAACGAGCGCATCAATAACGCCGCGATTAGAAATTAAACCGTTTCCGGCGTCAGTAAAGGTAGTAATAGCGTTTGAATTGACTTTGATATTTTTTGCGTTAATGTTGCCACCGATATTAACTTCTGATTCAGCCCAAGAGAGGCGAGACCAGACGAGACCGGTTTGTTGTTCAGAATCAGAGAGTAATTTAATCGTATCGTCAGTGACGAGTTGTTTGGCAGTGGCAGTAATTTTAACGTCGCGATCAGCCTCGATAGTGCCGTTCATAGTTACGACCGCTTTATTGGTTCGTTCAGTTGGACTACCGCCTAAGATAGCGTCCGTACCGAGTGGCAAAACGTCGGTTGTATAAGCGTTAGCAGTCAGGACAATATCGCCGGTGGAAGCTTTGGTCGCTTTCAAATTTCCAGTAATGCCCGCGTCGACGCCTTTCAAGTTAACTAGTTCGGTAAAATCTAAGTCGGCTTTAGAAATCAGTTTAGCGTTATCGCCGACGTTGACAGAATTGCCAGAGAGGGCAATGCCGCTACGAGTGTTGATAATGCCTTGAATGTCGATACCTTTGCTATTGCTGATAAGTTTGGAATCAGCCGAGCCGTTCACGTCGATATTGGACAGCACGAAATTTTTATCGAATTTAGCAATGTCGGTGTTCCACAGTTTATTAAAATGGCTAGAAGTGGGAACCATAGCCGTAAATCTGCCCGCATTAATTATACCGCTTTTAGTTAACGCGATACCGTTTGGGCTAACGAAAATCAAATGCCCGTCGATAGTGTTATTACGAATAGCGTTAAGAGTGCCGCCGATGTCGACTTTATTTTTTACGAGATTAACGAGTATAGAGGCGAATTGTTTATCGTTAAGCTTGTTGAAATGCATATTAGCAATTTCGCCGCTTGACAGTTGAAAATCTTTAAAGTGATTGAGTGCAACATTGGAGTTTGTTTGCTGGGCGTAGATTTGATGAAGTTTGCCAGAAGAGGAAATTGAGTTGCCTTCAGCATCAGTAATTTTGGTAGCTTGGGCATGTGGAGGATGCAGCGGAGTAAGAACCAATGCTGTAGTAGCCAGAGCATAAAACGAATCGTGTACCAATGCTTTAAAAAACTTCAAGTATTTAGATTGCTTGAATTGTCTCATAAAACTCACTTCCTTAACGTACAAAAATCTAATAGCATTTTAACTAAATCTAAAAGTAAATGCAAGTAAATTAAATTTAAACATTGCGGTAAACAAAAAAGCCCGATTCTTTATCAACAAATAGAATCGGAAACAAGGCAAATTTATGTAATTATTTTCGACGGCGCGATTTTAGGTAGTGTCAAGCAGATTGTGTAAATAGGGAAAGTTAGCGGTCGAATTTGTAGAAGAGAGCAGCGATGCGGTCGTTCAAAAGAAGTTGATTGCGAACGAGCGACCAGTTGGCGACCGGGCGAGATGCCCATTTTTTTTTGCAACTCTACTACTCTCAAGTAAAGCAATTTAAAAACGGAATTGTCATTAGGAAATGCGCCGCGTTTTGTCACCTTGCGAAAACTGGAATTAACCGCCTCAATCGCATTGGTCGTGTACATAATCTTGCGAACCGCCGACGGATAGTCAAAAAGTTGCTCGACGTAGGCAAAACAACGTTTCCAGACGGCATTCGCGCCGGGATATTTTGCCCAAACTTGGCAGAAGCGCTCGAATTCGACGCGGCAAGCTTTTATGCTCTCTGCACCATAAATTTTTTTCAAGTGAGCGGTGAAGTCGTTCGCGCATCGGTACATACTTTAGCGAGTTTCCAATCAGGTGGACAATACACCTTTGTACGACCACTTCGGGAAAAATCGCCTTTGCGCCTTCCTCAAGCTCCGACACTCTATCCATAGAGATGAAGCCGACTTCTTGTACGCCTCTGCTTTTCAATTCGTCGAAAATTTGCATCCAGGCGTGTTTGCTCTCTTGAATCCAAAGTCCTAAAATTTCCTTGCACCCGTCGACACGAATGCCCGTCGTAAACGGCACATTCTTTCGTCTCGTAATCACGTTTTATCGGCACAAACAGACAGTCTACGAAAAGAAACGGATAGAACGGTGCAAGCATCCGATTTTGCCAACTTTCTTACTCATCAACCACGTAGTCTGTGATTTTGGAAATTTGCTCAGCACTGAGCTTAAAACCATAAATGTCGTCGATTGTGCCACAAATGTAGTGCTGACTTATGCTTCGAGCATACATCGCCAACACCTTGTTTTCAATGTCGGACACGTCGCGTTTGTGTTTTGGCAAAATTATCGAGTCAAAGGAGGCTTGACGATCATGGGCACCTCTATTTCTGTCTCGCCTATCGACGTTTTGATAGTCTTGTCGAAGTAGCCGTTAAGCCGATTCGTGGTCTCTTTTTCCTCGCGGGAATTGGGTTCGTAGCCAAGATAACTTTCCATTTCGCCATTAAGCATGGCTTCGAACATCGGTCCGACGACCTCTTTGAGAGCCGCTTGCATTTTGGCGACACTTTTAGGCTTGTACTGAGCGATAATAGCTTGCGCAATTCTTCTTCCTGGTGTATTTTGATTTTTTCTTTTCATCTCTTTTTCTCTCCCATATCAAAAAATGGATTGTGCTCTCCTACTTACACAATCCATCTTACACTACCCTGGCGAAGCTCTCTAAAAATTAGCTAAGTTCATCACTTAACACTTATCCTTCGTATAAGTGTCAAAAACCCGCATGATGATGCGATTAATTAACTAAAAAAATTTGTAGCGGTCAAATTTACGAATGGAGAATTTGTTTTATAATAAAGGCTAGGGGTTGTTGGTAAACTCAAGTAAAAGAAAAACATAAGCAATGATAAAATGAATTTGAAAGTAGGTCATTATTTATGTCAAATTTATTTTACCACAAAGATTTAACAGAAGCCCAATGGAACAGGATAAAATTTATATTTGAAAGGCCTGAGAAGGTCGGACGCCCGTCGCTTAATCCCCGAATCGTCTTCAACGCCCTCATGTGGATACTTAAAAGCGGAGCGCGTTGGCGCGATTTACCTGCTCGTTACGGTAATTGGCACAGCATTTACCACAAATTCCGTCTTTGGTGCTCTCTCGGTTTATTTGACCGCCTGCTCAAAGTTATCAACGCAGACGCAAAGGACGCTACCTTGCTTGAGATTGATTCCACTTTCTGCAAAGTGCATAAGAGTGCGTGCTGCGCACTGAAAAAACAAGCAATAGGAGTGTAGCGCGGCGGCAAGTTTTGAATGTGGTATTGACCGGCGGGCACGTTCACGACTCAGAACCGGCTATCGAACTTCTTAAGGGCGTTACACTCAAGGGTAAAACAATTCTTGCGGATATTTCGACTCCTGCCTCTATAAGCAACGCAATATTGTTGAGCGCTTCTTTCAGCGAATTAAAAATTACCGTCACGTTGCCACGCGCTTCGACAAATTGGCTCTTTGCTTTGAGAATTTCGTTTTACTTGCTTCTTCTGTTATTCATTTTTAATTTACCAACAAACCCTAAATGTTGACGTTCTTTATTGAAGTTAGAATCATCGTCGAGAGCTTGAATCTGTCGTTCGATTAGCTCAAGAGAAGGAAGTGAATGGTTGGAGTCAGAGCGTAATTTTTCAAATTGATTTTTTCGCAAAGAGAATCACCGAAGAGACTATAGCACAAAGAAAAAGGATTGTCACGTAATACCCTGAAATAGTGCAAAAAGAGTGCAACGGGCAATAGAAGAATATGCTAAGATAGGCAAACGATGATTTTTAGCGAAATGTTCATTTCCGTATTTCACTTCGTGAAACGCTAAAAATTCCGCGTCAGTACGCCGTTTAGCGGCGGAAAAAATATTTGGGATTTTGTAATTTGTGCCGAAAAATTGCCTTTCAAACCAAAAAAAAAGTTCGCAAGCTACTTTTTTCGCTCACGAACTATTTTTTTTTGCTCAAATTAACTTTTAAGGCAAATCTTCCTGCGTTTCGTAAATTTTTACCAGCATGTCCATGCCCGACGCTTCCAAAACCTCTTTAATCATGCCGGTTGCGCCGAATAATACAAAATTTTTCTTGGAACGCTTCGCTTGCTTCGCCAAACGCAACAAAATTCTCAAGCCCGCGCTCGAAATGTAGTTCATCGCCGTCATATCTAACGCAATTTTATCGTTTTCTTGCAGAACGGCGGCTCCGGCTTTTTCCGTTTCGGGAGCTGTCACCGTGTCGAGACTTCCGATTATCGAAAATATCTTCCAATCGTTGTGATTCGTGCTTTTAAACTCAATTTTCTTACTCACTTAGCTTTCTCCTCCATAATTTCCAAATTTCTCGCGGCGGCTACCGAATTCAAAGCCTCTGAATCAAGTTCTTTATCAAATTCGCGCTGAACTTTCCTTTCTAATAAAATTCTGCGCAATAATTCTTCCCTAACTCGGCTCAAGCTTGCAAATTTTATTTTTCTCAATTCCTCCTCCACGTTCATAACAAACCCTCCTTAGTTTCCGAGAGTTCCATTCCCAATTTCAAATGATTGCAGAATAATTCGCCGTCGCGACCAAAATGATATGTCATTTCATCGAAAACGCGCCGCATAAACGAAATTCCAAGCCCGCCGACTTTAGCAGCTTCCAAATCAGAAGTTTTTTCAACGTCTTTAATGTTTGTAAGCGGATTAAACGGTACGCCGCTGTCTTTAAGTTCAACAAAAAAATGTTCTGCCTCGCGATATGCACGAATTAATATTTCTCCGTCTTGTTTTTCAGAATAAGCGTAGTTGATGATGTTCGCGGCCGCCTCCTCGAAGCCCAATTCCAAATAAATCTGCCGATTTTCCGGAACACCGGCTTTTTTTGCCGCCTCCATTACGAAATCAAGCATGGAATAATAATCTTCGCGTGTCGCAGGAAATTTTTGCCACTGCATTATATCACCTCCGTTCCGAAACGTAATTCGGCACGTCCATATCAATCGGAACGCCCATAGCTTTTTCCAATTTCGCTTTCGCCAAATAATAGTTGTAAAGTGCCGAAAAATAATTTGTGCGGGCTTGCGTGAGCTTTTCTTGAGCGTCGATTACCTCTAAATTAATGCCAACGCCTTCAGTATAACGAATTTGCGCCAGATGATAATCTTCCTCTGCGCGGGCAACTGCTATTTGCGTCGTGGAAATGTTTTCTTCGGCGGTTCGCAAGTCGATATAAGCGTTATGTACTTCAAGATGAATCGTATCGGCAAGTTGAGTTGCAATCGACTGAGTTTTTCTTAACCGCGCACGCATTTCATTAACGCTGGCACTCGTTACGCCGTTATCGAAGATATTCCATTGCAAATTTAACATTGCTTGCCAATTTCGGCTCGTATCCGATTTAAAAATCCTGTCACTTTCCGCAGTTTTGCTTAGCGAGGCGTTAACCGTCGGTTTTCTGCCTGCTTCCGCAATTTTTATCGCCGCTTCAGCCTGCTTTATCGAATATTCCGCCGAAAAATAATCCGGACGATTTTCCAGTGCATATTCCACGCAACTTTCCTCCGTCGGCTCGTAAGTCGTGTAATTTGTCTCGTCATGGATTAAAAGCGGCGTTTCAGTTGGAAAACCGATAATATTATTCAAATTCGCCAATGATTTTTCATATTCGCCACGCGCAGTTACATAATTTTGCTTTGAATCGGCTAAAGAAACCGTCGACGCCAAAATATCAGACTTGGCAACGATACCTTCGCGATAACGAATCATCGATTTATTCAAATGCTCCTGAAAGGCGTTGACTTCTTCCTCGCGGACTTTCATCATGTCGCGGCAACGCAAAATGTCGTAATAAGCCTGCGTCGTTTGAAGTTTAATTTTCTGTTTAGTATCTTCCAGCATCAATTCGGCAGAATCGAGCGCGTATTTAGTTTGTCGCCGCTGATTTTTCAATCGCCCGCCTTGATAAATTGGAATTGAAAGCGTGAAACTGTTTGTAAAGTCGTTATAGGTTTGCATTGGTAAGCCGCCTGCACTGCTTCCATAACGTCGACCAGAAAAATTATAACTCAAGGTCGGTCCCGATTGACGCCGCGCATTTTTATATTGCCAAAGCGCAGCTTCGCGGTCTTCGCGGCTTTGCGTGATTGTCTGATTATTTTTTAACGCCAATTCGATACTTTGCGCCAAATTCAGCGAGACAACTTCCGATTCAGCCGCATAAGCCGTACTCATCGCCGAAATCATAAGCGCGATTAGGAATTTTTTCAAGCCAATCGCCTCCTCGCCAATTCACACAAGATTTCAAGCTCCGATTTGCCGTCGATTGAAATCTCATCGAGAAATTTATCGACTGCCGCATAAATTTTCGTCAACTCGGTCGGAAAAATTTTTTGGCAGTAGAATTGCAATCGCCCCGTGCATTTTGAGCCGCCTTTTTCCAGTCCGAAAAAAATTCTCTGCCTGTCAGCGTCAAAATTCCCGAACGCGGCGATTTGCCCTAAACAATCCGCTAAAATTTCGTCAAGCGCGTGATTTTTCATGCCGCCGAACAGTCGTAGCGTTTCATAATGCGCTGATTCGTGCCGAAGTCGCAATGCATGCGATTTTTTCAGCCAATCTCGCGCCGTCAGCGATAATTTTTCTGCAGGGACGTTGCTGTAAGGGGCGCGATTGAGCAAAATTATTCTGTGCGGTTCGCCGTTAATTTTCGCGGGTATCGTGAAGGCATTTACCGTTTCCGGCAAAATTTTTTTCTCGCGATTCATAAGCCACGCCGCCAAAATTGTAAAGTCGTCGTGATTTTCCGTGTCGATTACCGGCAATTTCCCTGCCAAAGTTTGTGCGAATGAAATTTTTATCGTACCGCGCAGATTTAGTTCCCTGCCGTAAAGCTCCGACAAAAAATTTATTGCGTCGTCTTGAGTTTCGCGCCATTTGACTAAAAATTTTTCGTCGGAAAGCGGTAAGTTCGGCAAAATCTGTGGAACTTCATAGCAATGCGCAAAATATTCTTCAACCGTCATTTTTTTTCACCGTCATTCCATTTCAAAGCCAACATTGTTATATCATCGGATTGCTCGGCGTCGCCAGCGTGAATTTTTATCGCCTTACGCAGATTTTCAAGCAAAATTTCAAGCGACTCCGATTTATCCTCGCCGTTAAGAACTTCGCGCAGATAATTTTCGCCAAATAATTCGCCGGTAGTGTTCATTGCCTCCGTTACGCCGTCCGTGTACAGGAAAATTATATCGCCAGCCGCCAAATTAATTTTTTTCTGAGGAAAAGGTACGTCCTCATCAATTCCGAGCATACAACTTTTGCCCACGTCGAGATATTCAAATTTATTTTTGCGACAGACAAGCGGGGCATTATGTCCGGCGTTAACGTAAACAAATTCGCCCGTCTTTAAGTCCAACATTCCCATAAAAACCGTTACGAATAGCATTTCATCGTTATTTTTGCAGAGTTGCTGATTGGCGAGCGTCATTACCGCAGAAAAATCGTCGGGGGTCTTCATTGAGAGCGCGAAGTTTTGCAAAATGGTTTTTGAAATCGCCATAAACAGCGCGGCAGGCACTCCTTTACCCGAAACGTCGGCGATTGTTATCACCAAATGATTTTCGTCGAGCAAATAAAAATCGTAAAAGTCGCCGCCGACCTCTTTAGCCGCGTGCATCGTCGCATAAATTTCAAAATTTGCGTGGCTTTGGAAGTCATGGGGCAACATACTCTGTTGAATATTCGTCGCAACGTTCAATTCTGTGGAAATGCGCTCGTTTTCGGCAGTTTCTTTCGCTAAATTTTTCATATATATTTTAAGTTCGTCAGTCATGGCGTTAAAACACGTGGCAAGGTGTTCAATCTCGTCGCCAGTATGAAATTCCAACTTTTTATCGAGATTTCCGCTTGAAATTTCCCGAACCTCATCCGCGAGCTGATGAATCGGCGTTACAATCGATTTAGTTACTTTTTTGCTGAGAATTGAAACTGCCGCCAATAAAATAACGAACGAAACCGCCATAATCGGGAGCAATTTGAGTGAAAAACTTTCTGTCCGACTGATAAAATCTTCTGTTTGATGGTCGATTGACAGTGCAACGGCGTCTGCAGGTGCCGTAACCTTCGAAACTTTTATCAACGCGCCAAAACGCCACTCAACGCTTTTTAACGGCTCAAATGCCAAGATGTATTCTTCGCCGTCCACCGTAACGAGCATTAAACCTTTTTCGCCGCGTGACATTTTATCTGCTGCCGATGCCAAACTTTGTTCTGAACTGGCTCTCAAATCCGGAAATCCGTCCTTAACTGACAAATCGCCGCTACTTTTCTGCGAAACTATCACTTGCCCGCTATCATTCATCAAAAAACAAAAGCCGCTTTCGTCAATCGACGTGTTCAAATAAACTTCGGCAACATCTTTGACAAAAAAACCCATTCCGGTTACGCCGATGAATTCACCGTTCACCTCTATCGGCGCGGAGCAAACTACTATCGGGTCGTCATTGCTGGCACCCGCATTCAACATCGTGTCGCTAATGACTACATCATTTTCTTCTTTAGCATTTTTGTACCACGATCGCTCAACAAAATCGAATTCGAGATATGGATTTGGATTGTCAAAATAGTCCGATCGCATGTCGTCTTTGCCGGTATCGACGATAAATTCGAATCCGTCTTCAAAAACGGCATAAACCGAGCAATTAATCATATAAGATAGCGCGGTATTCTTCAAATTGTTTTGGATATTCGCCGCCATAGCAATTTTTCCGCGCAAATTGTCGAGATTATTGACGGCGAAAGGTGTAAGCATAAGTGATAATGACCAACCGTCCTCCAAACTTTTGGAGTGAATCAATTCTTTTGGAGAATAATTTTCCTGCGCTGATAAAATATCTTCCGCGTTTTCAGAGAGTCTTTTGGTATTGGCGGATATTCTCTTGAAAATCGTGTCCATCGTTCCAATTTTTTCATGAACGAGTTGCGTAAGATGTTCTTTTTCGCGCTCCGATATCCAATTCGTTACATTTTCTCGCGTTGAATTACCAAGACGTTCGCCCATTGCCCGCATTTTGTCTTCCGTAGTAAAAATTCCGACTAACGCCAAAATGCTCGATAAAAGTAACGTTATCATGCTGACGAAAAGGAAAAAACGCAGGACACGACGAGTTATATCCATTCTTCCGCGTCCAAGTACCAAATTCCACAAATTTTTAAGCCATATCATGTCTAGACCCTTTTCAGCTTCAATTATGATAGCCCGTAATTAGAAAAAAGCGAGATCCATGCTTTAGCTTCGCTAAAAAAAATTTTTCATTTTGAAATCGGACAGTCAAAAAATTTTCGGCAAAATTACGCTCCAACATGTTTCAAATTTAATTTCTCGCCAAGCTCAAGCACTCTGTCGTAATATCCGCCCTTGAAAAACGTACAAGTAGCTTTATCCACGCCCAAAAGGTCTCCGTCGCCGTTATTTGCCATCGCATTGGCGCGACAGCCACTTGAGCAACGATTTTTATACTCGCACGCCGCACATTGCGGGTTCGCTTTGAAATAATCGCCCAATCGCGTGTCGATGAAGTCCATGTAGGCACCTTCATTGAGCAATTCCTTGAGCGGCTTGTCGAATATAATCGAAAAATGCTTTTTGCCGGCGTCGTTATAGCCCATCATAGGACACGGCATCACAAATCCGTTAAAATCAATGTGAATCGAGTTGCGAACTTGCCCGCATACACATTTTCTGTCGATATTGGCGTCTTCAGGAGCCTTTGCCATAGAAATCTTGTATTCGGTAGCGTTAATTCCCTCAAAAACTCCCATTAAATTTGCCCGCATAGGCACACCGTCGGCAATATATTGCGGAATGTAGTCAATAATCGCGTCATAAAACTCCTCGGTCGATAAAATTTGCTCGCTCATTCCCAAAGCTTCGCCGTCTTCCGAAATCGGCGCAACTCGCAAAAATTGAACGCCTAAACCACCCAATTCCTTTATCGTGTCGCGTAAAGCATGAATGTTGCCCTTGTGAAGTCCGTATGCACATAACACAGGCAAATTTTTTTCGCGCAAAAGCTTTATGGCGCGTATCGCAAACTTTTCTGCACCTTTGACACCTCGAAGCCAATCGTGACAACCGTTAACACCGTCAAAACTGATTTGGAAATCGGGTTTTAAGCCCCTTTTATCTAATTCAGCGATAAAATTTTCGTTGATAAGCAGTCCGTTGCTGAATATCGCATTGATTCTAAGAATAGGTGTTCATAAAAATTGAATAGTGATATAGTAGATACATTATG
>CAMJRX010000031.1 GCA_946408355.1 uncultured Selenomonadales bacterium | reverse complement strand
TACCGATTGCGCAAAGGCAAGCCATAGTTCCGATTTGCCCCGTCATAATCAGCGGACGACGACCATGACGACCCATCATCCAGATACCAAAGAACGTAGCACTAACGGAGATAACGCCGTTTGCAATGTTACCAATAAGAGCTGCTTGAGTTGAAAAACCTGCTTCCGTCAAAATTTGCGTGCCGTAGTACATAATCGAATTGACGCCGGAAATTTGTTGGCAGATAGCAACGCCCATTGCGATGAAGACGATACGACGAACCCACGGAACAGCTAAATCGGAATAAGTTGCTTGCTGAACGGAACTTTCAAGCGCGATAGTTTCTTTGATTTCGTCAAGCTCACGTTGAGCGCGTTTTTCTTCACGAATCTTTTTGAGGACTTCGAGAGCCTCACCGACGCGACCTTGAACAATCAACCAACGCGGAGATTCAGGAACGCTCAACATACCGAGCCACAATACGATTGCAGGTGTCGAGGCGATTGCCAACATGTAACGCCAAATGCCACCCGTTGAACCAAACGTAACACCCATTGCCGCATTGACGACGAACGCGAGGAGCTGACCAGTAACAATCATCAACTCGTTTTGAGTAACCATGCGTCCGCGTCGTTCAGCAGGAGCCATTTCAGCCAAGAACGCCGGAACTGTAACCGACGCACCACCGACTGCAAGACCTAATACAAAGCGGCAGAAAATCAAAACTTCAGCATTAGGAGAAAGTGCGCAACCATTTGCCGCGAAGAAAAAGATAAATGCCAGATACAGAATCATCTTGCGGCGACCTGCAGTATCAGCAATGCGACCGCCCAAGAACGAACCGATTGCCGCGCCTGCTAACAAGCCGCTCGCGACCAAACCCTCCATTGCCGGCGATAAGTTCAGCTGATCGGGCATTGCCATAAATGCAAGCGCACCGTTGATAACGCCGGTGTCGTAACCGAAGAGCAAACCGCCGAACGTCGAGACAATCATTACTCGACGCAAGTAGGTTTCATGAGAAATTCCCTGAGCCATTTGTTGTAACCCCCTCACATTTCAATGAGTTTTATATTTATACCCTAACCCAACAAATGACTCTATGTTAATTAGGAATTAGGAGTGAGGAATTAGGAATTGTTTTTTCATTCCTAATTCCTAATTCCTACTTCCTCATTCCCAATTTATATCAGTACTTGCGAGCCGCTTTAAGATTCGGAACCATGAGTTCCTCGTAAATCTTATGAATCTTTTCAGACTTGGAGACTTGAGCGACGCCAACACGCCACCAATCGCCATAGCCGTGCACCATAGTTTTCGGCAAAACTTTAACGTCAATCAGCGTGGAAACTTTTTGTTTCTTGGAGTCTTCGATAGCCGCGACGAGTTCTTCAGCCGTGTGGACGGTGTACGCAACGCAACCATAAGAGCGGGCGTTCATTGCGAAATCAATCGGAACAAAGCCGCCGTCGAGGCCGGTCGGAGTGCGGAAACGGAATTCAGTACCATAACTTCCTTGTCCGTGTCCAATTTCCAAATTGTTAATGCAACCGTTGGTCATGTTGTCGAAGAGGATAACATTAATCTTGACGCCTTCAGCAATGGATTGCGGCAATTCGGAATGGAGCATCATATAAGCGGCGTCGCCAACCATAGCATAAACTTCGCGATCCGGTTCGGCAAGCTTAACGCCTAAAGCCGCGTTGACTTCGTAGCCCATGCAACTAAATCCGTATTCGACATGATAGCCGCCAACGGATTTTGCACGCCACACGCGCTGAACGTCGCCAGGAATTGAACCGGACGCGGCAACCATAATCGCGTTTTCGTCGATAGTTTCGTTGACGATACCAAGAGCGCGGCATTGCGGCAAACTGGAGCCTGTAAGTTTGATAAATTCTTCGCTGACTTTTGCGAAATCCAAACCGTCGACAACTTCCGGAACAAAATCTTTGCCCGTGTATTCGACGTGATAAACGCGGTCAACTTCTTTATCATATTTTTCTTTAGAGGCTTTAACTTCAGCTTTGTATTCGTCGGAAACTTTCCAATCGGTTTTCTCAAGTTCTGCGCTAAGTGCATCGATACCCGCTTGCGCGTCTGCAACGATTTGCAAGCCGTCGAGTTTATAAGCGTGGAATTTGGAAACGTTGATATTAATAAATTGAACTTCGGGATTATGGAAAATCCATTTCGAGGAAGTCGTAAAGTCGGTGTAGCGAGTTCCGACGCCGATAACAACATCAGCAACAGCCGCAATGTCATTAGCACCGCAGCCGCCAGTTTCGCCAACGCCGCCCAAATTCAACGGGTGATTCCAAAGAATTGTACCTTTACCCGCTTGCGTTTCGCCGAACGGAATATTAAATTTCTCTGCGAATTTGCGGAAGGATTCTTCAGCCTCAGAATATTTTACGCCGCCGCCGAAGATAAGGAGCGGTTTTTTCTTAGTTTTGAGAAGTTCAACAGCCGCCTTGATTGCACGAGCCGCCGGAGCTTGTCTGTCAATGTGGTGAACTCTTTTTTGGAAGAAATATTCGGGATAATCGTAAGCTTCGCCCTCAACATCTTGCGGAAGTGCAATGCAAACTGCGCCGGTATCAGCCGGATCAGCGAGAACGCGCATAGCATTAATACAAGCTGTCATCAAAATTTCGGGGCGAGTAACTCTGTCCCAATATTTACAAACAGCTTTGAAGGCGTCGTTAGCGGTGATTGCCAAATTGGTGGGTTGCTCCATTTGCTGGAGAACGGGATCCGGTTGACGGTCAGCATAAGTATCGCCAGGCAGGAACAATACAGGAATGCAGTTAGCAGTTGCAGTGGCGGCGGCAGTAACCATATTCATTGCGCCAGGACCAACAGACGACGTGCAAGCGTACATTTGTTTACGGCGTTTTTGCTTAGCAAAGCCCATAGCCGCATGAGCCATACCCTGTTCGTTGCGACCCATGCGCATAATCAAATCGCCAGCGTCTTCTTCCAGAGCTTGCCCCATGCCGACAACGTTGCCATGTCCGAAAATGCCGAAGATACCCTCGAACATTTTGTTTTCTTTGCCGTCGAATTCAATGTACTGGTTGTTGAGGAACTTAACGAGAGCTTGAGCTACCGTAAGTCTAATCGTTTTTGCCATGAAAAAAATCCTCCTTAGCGTTTAGGCTCCCAAATCTTAGCGTTGGGATCGAGGAGCCAAACATGTTCAGGTAAATCAGTGCGGGTTTTCTTCCAAGGACCGCCTTGCTCGTCGGGCAGATGACGAATCATCCACGAATACCACATTGCATAGCCAGGAGCTGTAACTTGCGGGTGCATAAGTCCGCCAGAAATTTCAGACCAGCTGTTATGCGTAATTTTAAATGCGTTGTCGCCGATAAACGCCGCGCCAAATCCTTGCGGCTTATCGAATTTGTAAGTATAAACTTCCGGTTGCGGGTGATTGTGCGGAATATATCCCGACCAACGTCCGGGACTGTTGATAACTTCGCCGTTAACTTGATTCGAGAAGGGCGCGTTGCTGTAGTCAAAAATCGTGCGAACGGTGCGTTCAGCCGTTGCGTTCCAAAGTCCTTGCCCGAAAATATCGCATTGAACATCTTCCGGACGATAGAATACAGGCGCAAAATCGCGGTCGTTCATAGTCTTTTGAATCAACAGTTCGGAATTAACTTTTGCCTTAATCCAAACTTTTTTAGCGCGGGGAACTTGCAAGCAGAAAGGATTTTCATCAACGAGGGATTCGCGGTGCATAAGTTCCTTTTTGTCGTCCCAACTGATTTCAACTTCGCCCGTCAAGATAACAATCGCGCTTTCCTGATAGGGGTCTTCGAGTTCGATAATTTCGTTCGCGTCCATGACTTGATAGCCAATGTCCATAAGCATATCACTTTCGCGAGTTGTCATTGCGTTGTAACCGTGTTTTAACTCTGTTCCGAGTCTTCCAAATTTCATTGAAAGCCCTCCTAAATTTTATCTTTCCAACCAATTTCCGTGATAACTTCTTCTTGCGCGTGCTCTTTAATGAACGCTTCAATCTGCTCAATCGTCTGCATAGCTTCGGAGCAACTGTGACTTGCAACAACCATAGCCGCATGTGCCGTTGCGTGGCGCAAAGCTTCGGGGACTTCTAAGCCTTCAAGCAAACCATGAACGAATGCGCTAGCATAAGCGTCGCCGCCGCCAAAAGATTTTAAAAGTTTAATGTGATAAGATTCGACTTTGTAAGCGTGACGGTCGACAGTGTAAGCAACCGAACCGCGCTTGCCGTGTTTGATTACGACAATTTTATTTCCAAAGGACAAATATTTTTCTGCGATTTCATGATCGGGCGGATTTTCGGCGTCTTCGGGCAAAAGTTCAGCAAAGTTGACTTCATCACGAGAGCCGATAATAACATCACTAAGCCGCGCCATAAGCGAATAGTAAATTGCAATTTCTTCTTTGGAACGCCACGTGTACGGACGATAGTCAATGTCGAAAATAATTTTGGTGCCGTGCATACGAGCATATTGAGCCGCCGTCAAGCAAGCCTCGCGACTGGGAGCCGCCGCCAATGCCAAACCTGACACGATTAACGCTTTGGACGCGGCGATATAATTTTCGCTGACATCTTCGGGCGCAATCTGCAAGTCGGCAACTTTATCGCGATACATGAGGATTGAGCTTTCAGTTTCGCTTTTAATTTCGGTGAAAGTCAAGCCCATGCGTTCGCCGTGTTTAGCGCGAGTCATTTGCGTCGTATCAATGCCGCGATCCTTAAAAAAATTAATAATAAAATCGCCGAATTGATCATTAGACACGCAACCTATAAATCCGACTTTTTTACCGAGCTGATTAAGTCCGACGGCAATATTGCCAGGCGAGCCGCCCAAATACATTGAAAAAGTTTTTACCTTGTCGAGAGTGCGATGGATTTCGTTAGGGTTAAAGTCCAGAGTTGCGCGTCCGATTATTACAACGTCGCGGTCGCGTTTCTGGTCAAATTCGATAATTGCCATTGTTTAAACTCTCCTTTAGCGAAAAGTGGTTAGCGACAAAAATATTTTCACTAACCACTAATCACTAGCAACTAACCATTAATCAAACGATCATATATTTGCGAACGAGTTCAACGAGACCTGCATAGCTACCCAAGAACTGATTGATTGTGCGGAGGAATGCGCCGTAGTGCTGGAATTCTTCGGGTTTCATGCCGTCGGGTTCATAAGCGCGGCGGAATTCGTCAATCGTCAAGAGTTCGTCGAGCCATTGTTGCGGAACGGGCGTATCCATGTTGTTTTTAATTTCAACTTTGGTGCCGTTGTATTTCTTTTGGAAGTCGCTGGTAATGGTGAGAACAACGTCACCGCCGATGAATTGTTCAAAGTGGTGAAGGTTACGATAAGCTGCAAACAAAAGCTTAGTGCGATAGCCGCGTTCTTTGTAAATCTTGTACGCATTCTTGAAGACAGCAACGCCAGCCCATTCGAGTGCGTCGGGGTGAATGATATAATCTTTGCCTTTGAGATAAGCTTTGAGGTAGTCATCAGTACGACCGCCCATAATCGTGCAGACGGGGTGCATCCAAGAAGTATCTTTGCCTTCCGCCTCGCGACGTTTCAAACCGCGCTCAACAGCCTCAGCAACTGCCAATGCTTGAGGAACCGTGAACGATACAGTAGCATTAATGGAGACGCCCTGATAAGTCATTTCCTCAAAAGCCTCGATACCGGCTTTGCTTGCGGGAGCTTTGATTTGGATATTGGGAGCGAGGCTTGCGAGTTGAACGGCATGAGCAACGAGCTTTTCGGGATTCTGATAGAATTTTGCATTAGCCTGGAAGGAAATTTTGCCGCGTTGACCGTGATTCTGTTCGTGCATAGGCTCAAGCAATTTAGCGGCTTTAAGTCCGAGAGCCTCGATAACTTTCCAAGCAACGTCGTCTTCGGTGAAAGTCGGGTTGTCAGCGATGATTTGTTTAATGGTGTCTTCCCAATCGGGGAGTTCTTTTTTGAGAACGTTGAAGACGATAGCGGGGTTGGTGGTTGCACCGCTTGCCGCGCACTGATCGAGAGCGTACTGCAATTCTTTGCACGAGCACGAGTCGTTCCAAACTTCCATTTGCGGGAAAGCCTTGATTGCTTCTTGCAGAGTTGTCATTATAAATTATCTCCTTTCGGGATTAAAAATTTGCATATGTTTTTTAACGTTTTCGCAAGTGCCTTGAACTATGGCGTCGCTGAAGTCGAAGAATTTGGCGTTTGAATTTGCCGCGCAGACTTCGCGAATTTTTCTTGCCGAATTGTCGTAACTTGCCGTCGCAATATTGATTTTCTTGATACCGTTGGCAATACAATTTTTGAAGTCGTCTTCGGTTAAACCGGTACCGCCGTGCAATACAAGCGGAGTTTTAATCGCGTTGAAAATTTCTTTAAGGCGGTCGATTCGCAACTGCGGTTGAACAGTGTAGTTTCCGTGCGCGGTGCCGATTGCAACTGCCAGCGCGTCAACACCGGTTTCTTCCGCGAATTTTTTAGCCTCGTCGACACTGGTAACTAAAACGTCAACGGCTTTATAATCGCCCTCCGCGCCGCCGACACGACCAATTTCCGCCTCGACTGCCGCGCCTTTAGCATGAGCCAATTCGACGACTTCTTTTGTACGATGGATATTTTCTTCAAGCGGATATTTTGAGCCGTCAAACATGACGGAAGTAAAGCCCAGACTCAACGCAAGTTTAATCGTCTCAAGCGTGCCGCCGTGATCAAGGTGGACTGCCGCGGGCATTTTGCACTTTTTAGCGGCGGCGAGCATAATCGGTCCGAGCAAGTCAAGCGGCGAATATCTAAGCCGACCTTCAGCGATTTGTAAAATTAGCGGCGTATTGAGTTCTTCGGCGGCTTTAATCGCGCCCATTGCCATTTCCATATTGGAGACGTTGAACGCGCCAACCGCGAACGTAGTATCTTCATGCGCCGCGAAAAGTTCAGTCATTTTTACGAGCGGCATTTAATCACTTCTCTCAAATTCATGAACGAAACGAACTAAATTTTTTCTAATGGGGATATGCTGAGGACAAACGCTTTCGCACTTGCCGCACTTGAGACAACTGGACGCAGGATTTTTATCGCGAGCACGAGCCAGCCAACCTTCCCGACGACTTGCAAAAGTTTTGTTTTCAAACAGCGTTAAATGGTTCAGCATGGCGAAGAATCCGCTAATCGGGAGTTTTTGCGGGCAAACGTTCGCGCAATAGTCGCAAGCCGTGCAAGGTATCAACGGAATTTTAGCCAGTTCGTTGCGAGCCTCGTCGATAACTTTTTCCTGCGCGGGTGTGAGTTTCGTGAAATTTTTCAGCGTAGAAACGTTATCACGCATTTGCTCCAAAGAATTCATGCCAGACAAGACAACTGCCACTCCGTCGAGATTTGCCGCGAATCTCAATGCCCAAGACGCCGGCGAGGATTCGTGTTCAGCGTCGCGCAAAATTTTTTCAATCTGCGCGGGCGGCGCGGCGAGCATTCCGCCTTTAACGGGTTCCATTACTACAACTTTTTTCCCGTGACGTTGCGCAACTTCATAGCAAGCACGAGACTTTATCGCGGGCGCGTCCCAATCTGCCCAGTTAATTTGCAACTGCACAAAATCAACTTCGGGGTGCGCCGTTAAAATTTTTTCCAATTCTTCGGGCGTGGCGTGGAACGAAAAGCCGAGATTTTTAATCAAGCCCGCAGATTTTTTCTCTGCAACAAAATCCCAAACTTTGAAGTCGTCGAAATATTTCGTGCGATAATCGCCCATGTTGTGCAACAGATAAAAATCAAAGAACTTTGCGCCCGTGCGTTCGAGTGATTCGTCGAATTGCTTTAATGCCTCGTCTTGAGTGGTTGCACGCCACGCGGCAAGCTTTGTTGCGAGCTGAAATTTTTCGCGCGGATAACGCTCAACCAACGCTTGACGGATTGCAACTTCGGAGCCGGAATAAGCCCACGCCGTATCAAAGTATGTAAATCCCGCCGCTAAAAATTCGTCGACTAACTTTTTAACAAGTTCAACATCAATCGAATCATCAGCGAGCTTTGGCAAGCGCATCAAGCCGAATCCGAATTTTTTTATACCTTCAAACATAAAAACGCAGTCCTATTAAAAGAGCTTTTTGTAAATTTCGATGATTTGTTCTTTAGTAGGAATGCGCATTGTATTTTGCGGACTGCCGCTTTCGAGTGCGTCAGACGCCATTTTATCGAGATAAGAGAAGAATTCTTCTTGAGTGTGATTGCCCTTCTTGAGCAATTCGATAACGGGCGGAATGCCAACTTCTTTGCAGAAACGCTCAACTTCTTTAACCATAGCAACTGCCGCGTCGTGGTCAGGAGTATTTTCATCAGCAACGCCCATAATGCGACCGATATGCGCAAAGCGTGCGGTATTTTCTTCGATAGCAAACTCAAGGCAAGCGGGCAAAAGTACAGCATTGGAAACGCCGTGTGCAATGTGGAAGAGTGCGCCAATCGGGCGGCTCATGCCGTGAACGATAGTAACCGACGCATTGTTGAAAGCAATACCAGCCTCAAGCGCGGCAATCGACATTGCAAGGCGAGCCTCTTCGTTCTTGCCGTCTTTGTAGCAAATCGGGAGGTTCTTGTGGATTTTTTGGATAGCGGAAATTGCAAAGGTATCAGTGAGCGGTTGAGCTTTGCGGGAGGTGTAAGCTTCAATCGCGTGGCAAAGTGCATCAATACCAGTTGCCGCAGTGACGCCTGGAGGCGCAGTCATTGTAAAGGTCGGGTCAACGACAGCCAACGCCGGAATAATCGACGGACCGCCGAGTAACATTTTAACGTTATTTTCCGTGTCAGAGATGATTGTATTTTTAGTAACTTCGGAGCCAGTGCCGGCAGTCGTCGGAATCGCCACGAGATACGGAACAGGCATATCAATAACTTCATGCATGTAGGAATTAATCTTGCGGTCGCCAGCCGTCGTCATAAAGCCGATAGCCTTAGCGGTGTCCATAGGCGAGCCGCCGCCCAAAGCAATGATGAAGTCGCATTTTTCTTCTTTGTAGACTTTCAAGCCCGCCTCGACGATTTTGTCAGTTGGCTCGGTGTTTGCGCCGTCGAAAATGACGTAGGGAATGTTAACCTTTTTGAGGGCTTCCTCAACCTTAGCGGCGTTGCCGAATTTAACCATGAATTGGTCGGTAACGATAAGAGCTTTTGAACCCTTGCCCGCGATGTGGTCGCCCAATTCCGCGATTACGTTGACGCCGGAAATAATTTTTGCCGGCACCATGAATGTGTAGCCCATTGTTAAATTCACTCTCCTTACAAAATTCAATTCTTGATTAAATCTTGGTTATATCGTGATTCAATTCTAAAACTTATCAAGCATAATGTCAATCAGTTTTTCGGAAAATTTTTACAGAATTTTTGGGCGGCCCGTCAACTGAAATTGCGCGAATATTTTCTGAAAACTCCTTGTCAGCAGTTAGATTTTAGTTTACAATGATTTAACTAAACATTAACTACCAATAACTAAAAAAGGAGGCTCCGTATTGAAAGTAGAACGAATCCACCAAATTCACGAGTTGTTAAGGGAGCGAAAACGCATATCACTTGATGAGCTGTGTGAAAATTTTGGTGTGTCGAAAAATACAATCCGTCGCGATATAGCCGAGCTGGAAGAGGACGGGATAATCCGAAAAGTTTACGGCGGAATTGTGCTAAAAGAGGCGGAGATAACTTCGCTGGAGCCATTTTCCGCCCGCGAAATACGCAACATTAACGAGAAAAAAAGAATCGCCGCGATTGCTGCTACTTTTGTTAATGACGGCGATGTTATTTATATTGATTCCGGTACAACGACTATGCATTTACTTCCGCACCTCGCCGAAAAAAATTTCTTAACAATCGTCACGGCAAGCGTTTACGTTCTCGACTTGGCGACGCGCTACAGCAACTTAAACGTCATAGCGACAGGCGGTAATCTTCAGCCGCCGATAAAAGCTCTCGTCGGAGCAAGCGTAGTAGAGTGTATAAGGAATTACAACTTTTCTAAAATATTTCTGGCAAGCACGGGTATTTCCATTGAACACGGCGCAACCAACGCCTCCCCGCTTGAATGCGAAATTAAAAAGGAACTCGTCCAAAAATCTTGCGCGAAATATTTGCTCGTCGACAACTCCAAATTTGATGTTGCCTCGTTGATGACTTACAGCGAACTTACCGACATTAATCACGTTGTCACCGATAAAAACCCGTCGGAAAAATATCTTGAATACTTCAACAAAAATTCAATCAATCTTATCTTGCCCAACGCTGACTAAAAAAATTACGGCTCGCTTTGGTAAGTGAGCCGCTTTATAGCATTTGTTGGATTAGGGTCTTAGGGAAGTGGAGCAAATCACTTGTAGAAGTCGGGACGATCCTTGAAGACGATAGGAACTATTGCGCCGTCGGATTGTTGAGATTTAACTAATGCGTCTGCAGTGCAGGTTGCAAGGTAGCCGTCCCAAGCGTTCGGACCGCTGACAACGCCTTTAGCAGCCTCGTTGACCCAATCTTGAACTTCCTCGTCGTAAGCGTCATGGAAACGTACGAAGCAGTCGGTATCAATGGTCGTGGAAACTTGTGCGCCCTTACGATAGCTCGGATAGAGCGGCTGAGGCATTTTAATTGCGCCGTCTTCGCAAACGACTTCGCAATTGATGTCATAACCGAATTTGCAGTTAACGAAAACTTCATCGTCGACGCAAATGCCGTTTTTAGTGCGGAGCAACATAATTTGCGGGTCGGCAAGATGGTCGGCGGCGTATTTAGTTTTGCGCGGGAAGAGAACTTGCGCGGAAACAAAATCGTCGTTAACGAGCCAGTGAATAACGTCTATCTCATGAATGGCGGTATCGTCAACTGCCATGCGGGTGGTATAGCTGTCGGGGACAACGGGATTGCGGTGCGTGCAGTGAACGATTAAAGGTTCGCCGTATTCGCCGGATTGAATAGCGGCTTTAACTTGACGATAGCCTTTGTCATAGCGGCGCATGAATCCGAGTTGGATTAAATGTTTGCCGGATTTAATTTCGGCGTCGATAACTTCCAAGCAATCTTCAGCGGTGGTGCACAGCGGTTTTTCGCAGAAAATTCTTTTGCCTGCTTTGATAGCTTCGAGCAGACTTTCTTTATGCGCAAAACCGGGACTTACGATAAATACTGCCTCAACATTAGCGTCGTTAATGAGGTCTTTGCCGTCGGAATAAATTTTGCAACCTTCGCCAGCTATTGCTTGACCTTTTTGCGCGAGAGCTTCAACCATGTCAGCAACTGCAACGACTTGCGCGCCTTGAATGCGTTCGGTAATTCTTTTGATGTGGTCGCGTCCCATGCCGCCGCAACCGATAACACCTACGTTAAGCATAATTCTTGCCTCCTGATTCTATCAACCGAAATTCTTTTTAATAACGGCTTCGGCGTGTTCTTTGCCGAGTCTGTAAACGTCATTGGGGTTCATGCGATAATATTCGGGGCGGAAAAGTTCGACGGAAACAACATCTTGCGCCCAGCCGATTTTCTTAAGCGTCTGGAAAATTTCGTCGAGGTTAATGCAACCAGTGCCCGACCAAAGTCTGTCTTCGTCGAGCAATGCGCCAATCGGGAAATCTTCCGTGTCGTTGAGGTGCACGATAAAGATTTTCTTGCCGTCGGCTTTTGCGAGGTCTTCAATCTTGGAATCCATGCCGTGGAAGTGAAAGCAGTCAAGCGTAATGCCGACATTAGGCATATCAACGGCTTGAATAATTTCGTAAGCTTCGCCGAACGTATTAATCGAGGCGGCGGGGTGTCCGATAAACTCAACCGAAACGCGCATATCATAATCAGCGGCGAGTTTGCCCATTTCTTTAAGGCAAGCGATTGCGGATTTATGAATTTCGGAGCGGGTGACTTTGTTAAGGCTGACGGTCGGGACGGTGATAACGGTCTTGCAACCGATTTTTTGTCCCCATTCGCACATTTGCTTAAGTTCGTCCAAAATTCCCTGCCAACCTTCAGGCGAACGATTATTGAAGAAACAAAGGGTATTGAATGCGAGCGGCGCAATGTTGTGCGCTTTGAAGAATTCCGCCAATTCCTCAATGGAGTGTTCAGCGAGATAATCGCGCATTCTGTCCATTGTGCGTGGCTCAATCATGTCGTATCCGTACTTTTCGGCGAGGAGAATGTCCTGCTCAAGAGACATCGCTTGGCAATTCAGAGCAGTTGCCTCGTTCATGCTGAGTTTCATTTTATTTTGCCCTCCCAAAACTTTTTTAGGTTAGTTGTATTATATTGAATGCGTGGAAATTTTCTTTAACAATCCTGCCTAAAATTTCTTGTAAATCGCGGAAAAATTTTTATGAATTGTAAATTCTTGCTTGGTGCGACTTGTTGAGTATTGAAAAGATACTTTGCCTAGGGATTGTTGGTAAAGTCAAGTAAAAGAAAAACAAAAGAACAGAATAAAATTCGTGTTTGAAGGCACAAAGAGAGTCGGACGTCCGTCGCTTAATCCCCGAATCGTCTTCAACGCCCTCATGTGGATACTCAAAAGCGGAGCGCGTTGGCGCGATTTACCTGCTCGTTACGGTAATTGGCACAGCATTTACCACAAATTCCGTCTTTGGTGCTCTCTCGGTTTATTTGACCGCCTGCTCAAAGTTATCAACGCCGACGCAAAGGACGCTACCTTGCTTGAGTTTGATTCAACTTTCTGCAAAGTGCATAAGAGTGCGTGCTGCGCACTGAAAAACCAAGCAATAGGAGTGTAGCGCGGCGGCAAGTTTTGAATGTGGTATTGACCGGCGGGCACGTTCACGACTCAGAACCGGCTATCGAACTTCTCAAGGGCGTTACACTCAAGGGTAAAACAATTTTTGCGGATATTTCGACTCCTGCCTCTATAAGCAACGCAATATTGTTGAGCGCTTCTTTCAGCGAATTAAAAATTACCGTCACGTTGCCACGCGCTTCGACAAATTGGCTCTTTGCTTTGAGAATTTCGTTTTACTTGCTTCTTCTGTTATTCACTTTTAATTTACCAACAAACCCTAGTAGCCGTTTTCAAACATTGTCTAAGTAGTCACCAACTATCACACTGCCGCCACATGGGTGTGACGCAAAAAAGCTAACATGTTCAGCAAAGTACTTTGTCCTTCGGGATTAAGTGCATTAAAACCTTTCAGCAAAATGGATTGTTTTTGAGCCTCTGTTTTAGTGGCGTCATTGCCTAACAAGTAGTCTGCCGAGACATTAAAATATTTAGCGAGTTCATGAAGTTTTCGGACTTGCTTGCTCCTGTTTCATGTTTATTTTGTATAAGTCGTTCTAGAAATGCCGATAACTTTAGCTACATCAACTTGCGATACGTTTTTTCTGTACACAAATCCTTCAGTCTTGTTTCGATAACCTTATAATTTTTCAGCAATTACCAGCGTAAACGAAATTCAAATGCCGTTTAGCAACGTCGACCAGCTCATAAATTTTCTTGACGGGCGTCGGCGGGAGGTTCGTGACTTTGTAGCGCGGGAAAAATCTGCTGATATGGAGCGGAATATCTTCAGAAATATTCGCAAGCCACGCCGTCTCCGAGTTCATATCTTCGGGCGAATCGTTCATTGTCGGCACAATTAAAGTTGTAACTTCGACGTGACAAACCTGCGCGGCAATCGTAATCGTTCGCTTAACCGTTTCAAAGTCGCCACCCAATATCGAATAAATTTCCTGGCTGAAAGCTTTTAAGTCGATATTCATTGCGTCAATCAGCGGCAGAATTTTTTTCAGCGCGGCGGGCGCAATCGTTCCATTTGTAACCAAAACACTTTTCAAGCCGTGCGATTTTAAAATTTCGGAAGTATCGCGAACGAATTCATAACTGATAAACGGCTCGTTGTAGGTAAAGGCGACGCCGATATTTTTTTGCGGAATTAATTCGGTGGCAAGCGCGGCAAGTTCTTCAGGCGAAATTTTTCTCGTTGGGAAAGTCGAATCCGCCATTGAAATTTCAAAGTTCTGGCAGAAAGGGCAGTTCAAATTGCAACCGTAGCTACCGACTGACAAAATCCGACTGCCGGGAAAAAATTTATACAAAGGCTTCTTCTCAATCGGGTCAAGCGCAATGGAAGTTATCGCGCCGTAATTGAGCGCAGTAATTTTTTCGCCGTCGTTGATTCGCGCACGACATTTGCCAACCTCGCCGACCGATAAGCGGCAATGGTGCGGACATATCTCGCAAATTCTTTTTTCCATAATAAAACCTCCTCTGTTTATGCATTTTATCATGTCAATCGAATGACAGGAAGTAAAAAAAAATATTCAAGATAATTTCATTGACGCGAAAAGCTATCTGGTTTAATATAAGCGCGTGCAAAAATTTTTATGCGGAGGTGAACGATATTTGAGCGTAGCAGAAAATTTTCAGGCGATAAAAGCCGAACTCAACGATAAAATAATTTTGGTAGCAGTGACGAAAAATCACGGCGTAGAAGTCATGCGCGAGGCAATCGATGCGGGCGCAACCGACATTGGCGAAAATCGCGTACAAGAGGCAGCAGAAAAATTTCAAACGCTCGACCGCACAGTTACACGTCATTTAATCGGACATTTGCAAACAAACAAAGCCAAAGCGGCAGTTAAACTCTTCGACGTGATTCAATCCGTTGACAGCGAACATTTAGCGGCGGCAATCGACAAGGCAGCGGCGGCAATCGGCAAAGTTCAAGATGTGTTGATTCAAGTAAACGCGGCGCGGGAACCTCAAAAGTCGGGCGTGTTGCTTGAGGATTTGGACGCGCTGATAAAATTCGTCGACGCGGCAAAAAATCTTCGACTGCGCGGGCTGATGATGATTGCACCAAATTTCCCCGACGCGGAGGATTGTCGCCCGTTGTTTAAACAAATGCGTAAACTTTTTGATGAACTAAAAACTTCGCGGCAAGATTTTGATTTCCTGTCAATGGGAATGACGCACGATTATAAAATTGCCGTCGAGGAGGGCGCAAATGTCGTTCGTGTCGGCACGGCTATTTTCGGAGAGAGAATTTATATATAAAATTTTTTGGAGAGGAGCTTTGAGCCTATGGAAATTGTGGACAGAGTGAGCAAAACTCTCGGACTGTCGGACGAAAAAGAGGAGAAGGTTGTTAAGATGAGTACGCAAGATGAGCTGTCGAATAAACAGCCTGAACAAACTGAATTGCCAATTCAACCGCCGCCCGCGAGTATGTCGGGGCACAAAGTAGTTGATTTTAATTCGGCAATGTCGGCGAGGGAGAATTTAATGACAAACAATAATACTGCCGCACCAATGGCAAAATCAAAAATAACGACGATAAGACCAAAAAATTTCGACGACGACGCAAAAGTTATCGCCGATTGTCTGCGCGAAGACGTTCCGGTCATTATCAATTTGGAGAACACAAGCCCCGAACATGCGCGGCGCATTATCGATTTCGCATTGGGCACGACTTACGCTATTGACGGCGATGTTCAGCAAGTCAGCCAAAATGTTTTCGTTTGCACGCCCAAAACAGTTACGGTTATCGCTAACAGGGAAGAGCCTCGCCAAGAAAAAGATTTCTCGTGGTTAACTCGTAGGATTTAAAAATATGCAAGACGCAAGAGAAAAAATTATTCGATACTACAAAGGCACAGATGGCGAGGCTACAGCGGTTAAACTCGTCGACTTCGCCGCGCAGGCAATTAAAAATCGCAAGTGCAAACTCACGGGCTTTTTGTCGCCATTCGAACAGGAAATGGCAGGCGTCATTGCCAAAAGTTTAGGCGAACTTAATGTTGACTTTTACGGCGGCTATCGTGGTGCTGAACGTCAACGCGCCGCCTTTTGTCACGAAGACTTTCAGGGCACGCCGAATTTTGAAATTGGCGTTATCAAGGCGGAATGGAACGGCGAATTTGTCCGATTGGGGCATCGCGACGTTTTAGGCTCGATTATGAATTTGGGCGTTGACCGTGAATATATCGGCGACGTTATCGCAACTAGGGAATGCGCCAAAATTCTCGTCGATAAAAAAATGTGCGATTACTTTATAATGAACTTGACGCAAATAGGCGGGACGTCGGTTAAATCTTCCCTTGACGAGCCGGAAAATATTTCTGCTAAGGAAGAGCGTATCAAGGAAATTAAAGCGACGGTTGCCTCGTTGCGTGCTGATTCGATAGCTGCGGCGGGCTTTGGCATGTCGCGTAGCAAGGCGGCAACAGAAATTTTAGCGGAAAAAATTAAGCTCAACTGGCAGACCGTTAAAAATGCGGCGCAGTCGGTTAAGGAAGGCGACGTTTTGAGTATGCGCGGGCGTGGACGCTTAGAGGTTGCTGAAGTTCGCGGACAAACTAAAAAAGGTCGCATTGGTGTTTTGCTTAGAAGATTTTTCTGAGGAGACGATAATTTTGCCAATGACAGATGAGGAAAAAAGTACATGCAGAAAAATAATTCACGGACATGCGGCAGCGGCGGCGGCAGGAAATTTGGTACCGGTGCCTGGCGTAGGAATTGCAGTTGATACCGTGACAATGACGACAATGGCAATGGCTTTGGCGTCGGTGTTCGGCGGCTCAATAACAGAATCCGTCGCTAAAAATATGGCAACAAGCGCGATAATCGCTACGATAAAAAGACAGCCGCTCAAAGTCATTACCAAAGAAATTTCAAAGGTCTTGCCGTTTATCGGACAACTTGTCGCGCCGTCAATTTCCGTAGCAATGCTTGAATCGGCGGGCTGGCTTTTGGCTGAAGATTTAGCGGAAGAAAGAGACAAAAAAAGGCAAGCACAGGAACCGATTAAGGGCGGGCATAATTTTAAATACGAAAAGAAATTTGAACTTCCCGAACCGAAGTAAAGTTTGGAGGTGGTGCACTTGCTTACACCAATGGATATTCACGATCATCAATTCAAGAAAAGTTTTCGCGGCTACAGCGAGAACGAAGTTGACGATTTTTTAGATAAAATTGTTGTCGACTTTGAAAAGCTCTTGAACGAAACTGAACGGCTGAAAAATGAGCTGTACTCGAACAGAAAGGAGCTTGAAAAATATCGCGGGCTGGAAAAAACCATGAACGACACGTTGATAGTAGCTCAACGCACGGCGGACGAAGTTATTTCCAATGCTAAAAAAAATGCTGACGACATTAAGGAGCAAACCGCCCGCGAATGTCAACAAATTCGTGATCAAGCACATTTCGAGGGCAAGCAAATTGTTGACGCTGCTAACAAGAAACGCGACGCGATTTTAACTGATTATGCCAGGCTCATTCGCGAACGAAATACTTTTTTGGCGAAAATGCGCACGATACTTGAATCAGAACTTGCAATAACGAATCATGTTATCAGCACCCTGCCGAGCTTTGAAGAGGTTGACAAAAATCCGTTGCCCGAAGATAAGCCCGCAGAAAAACCAGTTGAGAAACCTGTTGAAAAACCAGTTGAGAAACCGCCCGTCGAAGTTCCTAAGCCCGAAGAAAAACCTACGAACATTGACGATACAATAGAAATGAACCTTGTCGACGTGTCAACAAAGCCCGTCACAGAAAAAGCCGCCGTCACTGATGAAACTAAAACTTACAAGCCCGTTAAGCCGAAACTCGACAAGGAGGCGGCAAAGTGATTGACTTCCTCAAAAAGATTCTGCTGATTATAGAGCTTGTGTTCGTGATAGCGTTCGTTCACTGGGAAAAATTTTTATTCTTCGGAATCGTCGTGCTCGACCAATTTACAAAAGCGTTGGTAATGCGCTCAATGGTGCCGGGGCAGTCAATCCCGATTATTCAAGACATTTTCCATTTGACTTACGTGTTAAATCCGGGCGCGGCGTTCGGCATTTTATCTAATCAGCGAATGTTTTTGTTAGTCACGGGCGCGGTATTGATTGCGGCGACGGCATATTTTTATCCGCTCCTAAAAAAATCGGACATTTTCCTCCGCGTGGGAGCAACGGCGATTTTGAGCGGCGCGGTTGCAAATTTAATCGACAGGGCGCAAACGGGCTATGTTGTAGATTTTTTTGACTTTAGGATTTGGCCGGTCTTCAACGTCGCTGACATTGCGATTGTCGTCGGTATGGGCTTTATGATTTACTCGATAATTTTCCGGATTGACGCGGGCAAGGTGGAAACTGAACGATGAGGCTTGACTTGTACCTTAGCGAAAAACTCGGCAAAACTCGTTCGCATATTCAGAAATTAATCGCGGACGGGTTGATAACTGTCGACGGCGTAAAAGTCAAAGCAAGTTTCAAACTCACGGGCAACGAGGAAATTTCTATTCAAGAAGTCGACGCCGCTGACGTTGAATATTTGCCCGAAAATTTGCCGCTTGATATTCTTTACGAAGACGCGGACTTAATCATCGTTAACAAGGCGCGAGGTATGACTGTTCACCCCGCCGAAACCGTCAAGCACGGAACGTTAGTTAATGCGCTGTTGTATCACTGCAAAGATTTATCCGGAATTAACGGTGTCAAACGTCCGGGCATTGTTCACCGCCTCGACAAGGACACTTCCGGCGTTATGGTTGTTGCCAAGACTGACACCGCGCATTTGAGCTTAGCCGCGCAGATTAAAGATAAAATTGCGACGCGGACTTATTTGGCGATTGTTCACGGCGTGTTGACTGATAACGTGGGGATTATCAGCGGGGCAATCGGGCGCGATAAAATTGACCGCAAAAAAATGGCGATTGTCCCGAACGGCAAGCCCGCAGTCACAGAGTTTAAAGTCCTTGAGCGTTTTGAAAATTTTACTTACGTCGAGTGCAAGTTACAAACG
This sequence comes from uncultured Selenomonadales bacterium, assembly GCA_946408355.1. Taxonomy (GTDB): domain Bacteria; phylum Bacillota; class Negativicutes; order Selenomonadales; family Selenomonadaceae; genus Quinella. The sequence goes on along the minus strand of CAMJRX010000031.1, from coordinate 8,385 downwards.
GGCAGGACGCATCAAATCCGCGTACACATGGCGGCTATCGGACACCCGTTACTCGGCGACACAAAATATACTGCGCGGAAAAATCCATTTGACATAACAGGACAAGCACTTCATTCGCATACATTAACTTTTATACACCCGACGACAAAAGAACAAATGAATTTTACTGCGCCCCTGCCCGATGATATAGAAAATATTTTAATGAACCTTAAGGATAGTGGTTAAAAAGTTTGGAAAGGGTTGAGGAGATTGTTATTTATTGAAGGGTTAGCTCCAATTCTATGGCTAATCGTCGCGCTTAGCGTACTAAAATTGCCGGCGTGGAAGGCGTGCCCAATCGCGCTGATTATCTCGTTTATCATAGCGTGGCAATGTTTCGATATGCCGCTTATGGACGCAACGACCGGTACATTAGAAGGCGCATTAATGGCGATATGGCCAATCTTGGGCGTTATTGTCTCGGCGATATTTGCGTATAACTTGACGGTACACACGGGCGGCATGGAAAAAATTAAAGACATGCTGTCTTCCGTCAGCACCGATAAGCGCATGCTCATATTAATCATCGCGTGGGGTTTCGGTGCTTTCCTTGAGTGTATGTCGGGTTTTGGTACGGCAGTTGCAATCGGCGCGAGTATGTTGGTTACGATAGGTGTACCGCCCGTTAACGCCGTCATCGCCTGTTTAGTTTCCAATGCGGCAATGAGTTCATTTGGCTCGGTTGGTTTGCCATTATCAACACTTGCTAAACTCACCAATTTTGACCCGTTGCAAATCGCTACATACACAACATTACAACTGGGCGTCATGGTTATACTTATGCCGTTTATCATGCTTATCGCTTTCGACGGTATGAAAGCTTTACGCGGAATGGTTCCCGCTTGCTTAATTGGCGGATTAGGTTTCTGTATTCCCTCAGTAATTGGAGCCTCGACAATGGGCGCAGATTTAGCGGGTATCGGCGGTGCAGTTTTTGCTATGGCGGCTCTTGTCGTCTACGCTAAAAAATTCCCCATTAAAGACCCTGAATACGAAATTGACGACTACAACGAAAACTTTTCCATTACGACCGGCGAGGCAATACGCGCTTGGTTAGTTTTCTTGCTAATCTTCATCTTTTTGGTTATCTGCTCTATACCTGCCATTTCCGCCGTATTGAAAACCGTAGTTACTAAAGTTATGATTTATACAGGACCAGACGCCGCGCCAACTTCTTTCCAATGGATAACGACTCCTACAATCCTCTTTGTATCTGCAGTAATTGCCGGCTTAGTCAACGGTGCTACTTTCTCTGACATGGCAAGCGTATTGAACCGCACAATTAAAACGCTGATTCCGACATTTATAACAATCATCACAATCATAGCTACGGCGCGTATCATGGGCTACAGCGGAATGACTATGGCGATTGCCACTACGACTGTTGCCGCAACTGGTACATTTTATCCATTTATCGCGCCTGTAATCGGCTCAATCGGCGCGTTTATCACAGGTTCGGCAACTTCAAGCTGCGTCCTTTTGAGCAAGTTGCAAGTTGATTCAGCTGTAGCAATCGGCCTTAGTGAAACTGCTCAAGCGTGGATAGCGGCAGCAAATGCGTCCGGCTCTTGCGTCGGCAAAGTCATTTCTCCGCAATCAATCGCAATCGGCGCGGCGGCAGTTGGTGCATTTGGCGTCGAGTCTCAAATTATGAAATTCGCCGTCAAAGTTTATATTCCGTTTATCTTGATTATGGGTTGTGTGGTATATTTCGGGCAATCAATGTTGTAAAAAGTTTCAACAAAAAAATTTCCCCTGCGAAAGTTGCGGGGGATTTTTTTTACGTGTAATTTTTGCGCGAAGTTGACCACAGGCGGCGTCAATTCCTTATCTTAATTATGGGTTGCGTAATTTATTTCGGGCAATCAATGTTATAAAAAGTTTCAAAAAAAATTTTCCCCTGCGAAAGTTGCGGGGGATTTTTTTAGCATGTAATCTTTGCGCGAAGTTGTCCACAGGCGGCGTTGACATCTGCGCCCATTTCCTTGCGAATCGTTGCGCCTATACCGTGCGTGTTCAGGAAGTGGAAAAATTTTTTAATGGCGTGATTCGTCGGCGGGCTGAAACTTCTTTCATCAACTGGATTGAACGGAATCAAATTCACGTTGGCAAGTTGTCCGCTTAAAATTTTTGCAAGGCGTCGGGCGTGTTCTTCCGTATCGTTTACACCGCCGAGCAAAATATATTCGTATGTGACACGCCGCCCCGTTGATTGTGCGTAATCGTTGCCAGCCGCGAGCAAACTTTTTAAATCAAACGCAGAATTAATCGGCATGAGTGCAGAACGCAATTTATCGTCGGGGGCGTGCAACGAAATCGATAGCGTGACGGGAATTTTTTCGTCGCGTAATTTTTTTATCGCAGGGACAATGCCGCATGTCGAGATTGTAATTTTTCTGTAGCTCATGCCTAAGCAATAATCCTCGTGCAGAAGTCGCAACATTTTAATCAGCTCGTCATAATTCATAAGCGGTTCGCCCGTACCCATGATAACAACGGAATCAATCGCCTTGTCGAGAATTTCGTTAGCAAAAAAAATTTCGCCGAGCATTTCCGCCGCCGTCAAATTTCTCTCCAAACCTTTAAGCGTTGACGCGCAAAACTTGCAACCCATTTGACAACCGACTTGGCTTGAAATGCAAACGCTATTACCGTAGTCATGACGCATTAAAACAATTTCAATCGCCGCGCCGTCAGCTAAGCCTAATAAAAATTTCGTCGTCAATCCGTCCTTAGAATCCACACGCTTTAAAAGTTCAGCGATTTTTATTTCATAACGCTCCGACAATTCCCCGCGCAGATTTTTAGGTAAATCGTTCATCGCGTCGAAATTTTTCATGCCGTGCTTGTAAATGTGTGCGGCGATTTGTTTTGCTCTAAATTTTGGCAGAGGAGCAAGTTCCGTTTCCAATTCTGCCAATGTTAATCCGAATAAATTTTTCAATCGACCAGCCTCCGTTTTTAAAAAGATTATTACATTAGCCGCGACGAAAAGCAAGCCAATTTGTACAGGAAAAAAATTTTTTGTGTCGAAGGTTAGCGGCGTGATAAATGATTAGGAGGAAAAAAATTTGGAAACTTTTGAAATGGAACTCGGCGGCAGAAAATTAATCGTCGAACACGGCAAAATGGCTAAGCAGGCTAATGGCGCAGTTCTTGTACGCTATGGAGACACGGCGGTTTTGGTTGCGGCAACAATGTCTGCTGAACCGCGCGAAGGCGTCGACTTTTTCCCGTTGACTGTCGATTACGAGGAAAAAATGTATTCGGCGGGCAAAATTCCAGGCGGATTCATTAAGCGCGAAGGTCGTCCGCAAACTAGCGCAATCCTCAAGAGCCGACTGATTGACAGACCGATTAGACCGCTTTTCCCCGACGGCTTTAGAAATGACGTGCAAATTATCGCAACTGTCATTTGTTTTGACGAGGACAACGCCCCCGAAATTGCCGGCATGATTGGCGCGAGTTGTGCGCTTTGTGTCAGTGATATTCCCTTTGCCGGACCGATTGCGGGCGTGCACGTCGGGCGCATTGACGGCGAATTTATTATCAATCCGACGAAAGAACAACTCGACGTTTCGGAAATGGATTTAATCGTCGCAGGCTCCAAAGATGCCGTAATGATGGTTGAAGCGGGCGTTAAGGAATTGCCGGAAGAAATTGTTTTGGAAGCGATTTTATTCGGGCACAAGGAAATAAAAAAAATTGTCTCATTCCAAGAGGAAATAACTGCAGCAGTCGGCAAAGAGAAAAAAGAAGTTAAATTATTTCAACCCGACGAAGAAATTGACGCGGCAGTTCGTGAATTGGCGACGGCTAAAATTGATGAAGTCGTTCGCAACCCCGATAAACTTGCCCGCGAGGCGGCACTCGACGAAGTTAAAGCGGAGGTCGTTGAAACTTTAACAGAAAAATTCCCCGTCGAAGATTATCCGAACGTTGAAAAAGACATTGGCGCGGTATTTTATAAAGTGGAAAAAGAAGTCGTGCGCAAAATGATAACGCATGAAAAAATTCGTCCGGACGGTCGCGAGTTGAAGGAAGTTCGCCCTATTACTTGCGAGGTTGGACTTTTCGCACGAACGCACGGTTCTGGACTTTTCACACGCGGGCAGACGCAAGTTTTAACGATTACAACTTTGGGTGCGATTGGCGACGAACAGATTATCGACGGGCTTGAGCCGGAATATACTAAACATTACATACACCATTATAATTTTCCAGGCTACAGCGTCGGCGAGGCACGTCCTGCGCGGAGTCCCGGTCGTCGCGAAATTGGTCACGGTGCATTGGCGGAACGCGCTTTAGTTCCCGTCATTCCCTCGATTGAAGATTTTCCCTATACGATTCGTTTAGTTTCTGAAGTTTTGGAGAGCAACGGCTCAAGTTCAATGGGCAGTGTTTGTGGCAGTACGTTAAGCCTCATGCAAGCGGGCGTTCCGATTAAACGTCCTGTTAGCGGCGTGGCAATGGGTTTGGTTAAGGACGGCGACGCGCACACGATTTTAACGGATATTCAAGGCATGGAAGACGCGCTTGGCGATATGGACTTTAAAGTTGCCGGCACAACCGAAGGCGTTACGGCGATTCAAATGGATATTAAAGTCGCTGGGATTTCGCGTGAAATTTTAAGCGACGCATTGGCTCAAGCTAAGCGCGGCAGAAGTTTTATTTTGGGCAAAATGCTTGAAGTTATCAGCGAACCTGCGCCAGATTTGTCGCCGTATGCCCCGCGAGTTCGCACGCTTAAAATTGCCGTTGATAAAATCCGCGAAGTTATCGGCACGGGCGGCAAGATTATCAACAGAATTATCGAGGAAACGGGCGTTGACATTGACATTAACGACGACGGACAAGTTTTCGTTACAAGTCGCAACGTCGAGGGCATTGACCGCGCTGTTGAGATTATCGAACAAATTGTTCGCGACGTGGTAATTGGTGCTGTCTACGAAGGACCTGTTACGCGGATTATGCCAACGGGCGCATTTGTGGAGATTGCGTTCGGCAAGGAGGCTATGTGTCATATTTCTCAACTTTCCGATAAACGAATTCCGACGGTTGAGGACGCCGTTAAAGTTGGTGATATGCTCAAAGTTAAAATCACCGAGATTGACGAGAAGGGCAGAATTAACGCCAGCCACCGCGCCTTACTTGAAGGAGATTCGCCTAAGCCGCGCAGTGACGACCGTCAACAGAGGAATTTTGACCGTTCGCCGCGCAATGACGAGCGACAATTCAGAGGTTCTGATAGACCGCGCAATCAGCAATCCAGAAACAACGACCACCCGCCGAGACGCAGCGAATCACGGACGATTAAAGATTTTAAAGACTTGAAAAATTCCCGTGACGGACGCCGCAGACGCGACAGATAAAGGAGCGATTGAAATGGCAACGATTGACAGATTCAAAGATGCAGTTGACGCAGGTACAATTATCGACGCGAACGATTTGGAAGTTCCGCTTTCCGCGCAGTTGAAATACGATTATCTCGCGGCAATTCACACTATGGAACAACTCGACAAGCTTGCGCGGGAGATTGAAAATCGCAAACGTTCTCGCACAAATTTAAAAGACGAACTCTTCAAAAGTTGCAAACAAGCACTCAAGAAATTAGCCGAAGATGATAACGTCCTCACACTAAAAAAAATCGACGACGCGATTAGGACGCTTAAAGATTGCCGCCGCGAAATTATGAAGATTGACAGCGCGGCTAAGGAAAGCGATAAACTTGCCAAACTCATCAAGGACGGAGTTAGTGCAGGTAATTAAGGAGGCTTTTATGTTTAGGGAAATGCGGCGCAGTAAACAGATTTTATCTCAAGAAACGGCCGAAAAAATTCTGCGCGAGGGCGAATTCGGAGTATTAGCACTTTCAGGCGACGACGGTTATAACTACGCCGTTCCGATTAATTACGCCGTCGAGGGCAATAAAATTTATTTCCATAGCGCGAAAACAGGTCACAAACTTGACGCGATTAAACGCAACGATAAAGTTTCGTTTTGCGTCGTCGACCGTCACGAAGTTGTTGCCGAAGAGTTCACAACGTATTTTTCCAGCGCGATTGCTTTTGGGCGTATAAAAATTGTTGAGGACGATAACGACCCCGATAAACTGCGTGGGCTTGAACTTTTAGCTGATAAATATTCGTCAACGGCAAGCGCGGAACGTCGCAAAAAAGAATTATCCAGATTGAGCGCGTTGGTTGTTCCCGTAATGACGATTGAACACTTGACGGGCAAGGCGGCGCGTGAACTCGTCAAGCGAGGTGATTTTGATTAATGGATAAAAAATTTTTAACGTACAACATGGAAGTTAACGGCTTGTGGCAGGAAGTCAAATTCAGCGAGGCGGCAATCGAAGAAATTTTTATGCCGTTCTTGCACGAGTTGACCGATTTAAAAATGACAATGGACAGAAAAGTTATTGCGTACCTTGTCGCGCCGCCCGGAGCCGGTAAATCAACGTTGGCAAAATTTTTGGAGCAGCTTAGCCGTGAACGTTCTAACGAAGTCGAGCCGATTCGAGCCTTGAGTATGGACGGCTATCACTACACGGCGGCTTATATGAATGTCACGACGATTGAGCGCGACGGCGAGCAAATTTTAATGCGCGATATTAAAGGTGCACCTGAAACTTTCGACGTAGATTTACTCGTTGAAAAAATTCGTGAAGTCCGTTCAGAGGGGACCAACTGGAATATTTACGACAGAAAAATTCATGACGTGTTGCCCGATTATTGGAGCGTCGAGGACGATATAATTTTGATTGAGGGCAACTATCTTTTGCTCAAAGAGGCAGGCTGGACTAATGTCCGCGTGCTTGCTGATTATTCCGTATTTATCGACGCTGAACCGTATCTTTTGCGCGAACGGCTGATTAATCGTAAAGTTGCGGGCGGCAAGCCTCGTGAGGAAGCTGAAAAATTTTATAACTTTAGCGACGGCAGAAATATTGAGTGCGTCTTAAAAAATTCTGCACGGGCTGATGAAACTTGGAAACTTTTAGCGGACGGCGATTTTGAAAAGCAATAAAGATTAGGGACTGGAGACTTACAAAAAGTCTTTAGTCCCTAGATTCTTTAAATCATAGGAGAAATTATTTTGAATAACGGGATTTTATCGCTTGATTTCGGAGACTCTAATAAAAATACCAACTACACAATGTCCGAAATTAAAAATTTAGGGCTTATTAGGAGCGATGAAAATTTAAAAACTCTGCTTGAAATTTATGATAAAGTCGACAATATAGAGTTAAAAAGAGAAATTGTTTCTTCGATTGGCAGACAAAAAAATAATGCGATAATTTTGGAGTTCATAAAAAATAACGTTTATAAATGCGGATTTATGGATATTGTCTACCAGATGTATCGAACTTGCCTTTATAAAGGAAGAACGGACGCGGATTTTATAAAGTTAGGTGACGAAATTAAAACGTATTTTAATAATGAAGTCCTAAATAAAATGAGCGAGTATTTTAATTATAGAAAATCGAACGTCGCTAAAAAGACTCACACAATTAAATATGATACACCAATTTTGTTGCGTGGAAATAATATCGAAACCTTAAAAAAAATCGCGGAAAATTCCGTGCAACTTATATTTACTTCGCCGCCATATTATAATGCTAAAATATATTCCAATTATCATTCGTATCAGGATTATTTACAGGATATGTTTCAAACCTTGTTAGCTTGTCACAGAGTTTTAGAGGACGGCAGATTTATAATTATCAACGTTTCTCCGGTGATTTCAAAAAGACCAGGCAGAGAATTTGAAAGTATTCGTTATCCAATTCATTTTGATTTCCATAATTTATTGACGAATTCAGGATTTTATTTTATCGATGAAATTCAATGGATAAAGCCGGAATCTTCGGTAAAAAATAGGAATGGCGGCTATCAGCAAACGCATATGCCGTTAAGCTATAAACCTAATTGCATTAACGAAAGTATAATGGTTTACAGAAAATCTGCGCCGTTTTTATTGGATAAAAATATTGCGATGTATGATAAAACTTTTGCTAATGATTCTGATTTTGATTCCTCAAATTGCTGGTACATTGCGCCCGCTTCAAATAAAAATCATCCCGCGGTTTTTCCAAAAGAATTATGCAAACGAATTTTAAAGTATTATTCATTTCGTGGCGATGTTGTCTTAGAACAGGTGTTCATAAAGGGTAAAAAGTGATATAGTAAGTGTATTATGAGAAAAAAATACGAAACAGATTTAACGGATGAGCAATGGGAAGTGATTGCGCCTTTGTTCGTCAACATGCGAAAACGCAAATGGGAAAAAGCGCGAATTGGTCAATGCGGTGTTGTATCTGGTGAAAACGGGCTGTCAGTG
>CAMJRX010000030.1 GCA_946408355.1 uncultured Selenomonadales bacterium | reverse complement strand
AACTAAATAGGAAAGGGTTGAGGTTGCTCGCTGACCTTTCGGGTAAGTTGCTAGACTTGGGCGGCGACGTTCAAGCAAGATAAATGATTGCCATTAACAGAATCCGGCTTATTGACTGCCGCCAACAAAAACGTCGCTACTCTGAACATAGAGGGCGGCGTTTCGACTTTCAGGAAAAATTTTTGTTTAATTCATTTATTAATCACGACAAAAGATTATAATTAGATTAGAATTTATTAGAAAGGAAGTGTATGATTTTGAGGAGTTTTTTGCGAGCGTTGATGATGGTGGTTTTCTTGCTATCAATAAGCGTTTCCACAAGCTTGGCAGCGGGTCAATTCAGAGTAGGCGACCAGGGCGAGGAAATTGCGGAGATTCAAGACCAACTCGTCTTGCTCGGCTATGATGTTATGGCGGACGGTACTTTCGGCGCGGCAACGGTTGATGCTATTAAAGAATTTCAAAAAACTCAAGGCATTAAGGCTGACGGCTTGATAGGACCGGCAACTTACTCGGCACTCCTCGGCAAAGAAATGCCCGACATAACGCACAGCGCGGGCTATTTGGCAAACAGTATTATTTCGCTGTCGATGAATTATATCGGCGTTCCATACGTCTTCGGCGGCACCAGTCCCTATGGCTTTGACTGTTCGGGCTATGTTCAATACGTCTTCGCCAATGCTGGCATTTCCATTCCGCGTACTGCCGACGTTCAATACGATTTCGGCACGCCCATTTCCACAACCGAACTCGTTTCTGGCGATTTGGTTTTCTTTAGCACCTACACTTACGGCGCGTCGCATGTGGGAATTTATCTTGGCGACAATCAATTTATTCACGCTAGCTCAAGTCGCGGTGTCACGATTGATTCTCTTGGAAGTTCTTATTGGAGCTCGCACTACATTGGCGCACGCAGAATTTTGTAAGTCTATGATGACAACAACAAAAAGAAAATGTCCCTCCGTTAATTGAGGGACTTTTTCTTTTGCTCAAGCGTATTTCATGACGACGCCACGAATCATGTCGCCAACTCTTTTCGTATGGTCGAGAGCTTCCTCCACGTCCTCTAAAATATCTTTCCACTTAATCAAATGGATAACTGCGCGGCTGGCTCCGTGTTCGCGTGCCGCCTCTGCCGCCTCGTCAAATAAAATTCCAATATCTGCGCGGTAAATCAAATCTCCACGACTTTCATTATCCGAAACTTTATGAACGGCGTCGAGAATTTCGCGCTGATTTTTTTTCACGTCGACTAAGAGCTTAAACGCCTTAACTAATTCGTTCGTGCTTTCAACTAAAAGTTTTGTCAAAGCGTGCGAACGTTTGGTTGAGTGCCCCGCGTGATACATGATGATTCTTTGCAACGCGCCTTGCAACATGTCAACGCCCTTGTCCAGCTCATTCGCGATTGCATAAATATCCTCGCGGTCAATCGGCGTTATAAAGCTCAAGTTCAGCTTGTTGATAATTTTTTCGTTAACTGCGTCTGCCGCCGACTCAAGCCCCAAAATGTCTTCGATACGCTCCAACGCTTGATTCGGGTCTTTAATCACGTCGTCAAGCAAAACCGCCCCCAGATGAAAAAATTTCGCGTTCTCCAAAAATAAATCGAAAAACTCCGTGTCCTTCCGCGCAAAATTAAATACGCTCATTATATCGCCTCCTTAATTAAACCACGTCATAACCTCTTGAGCCGAGCCGCGCAGACAAAATAAAATTGTTCTGTCGCCTGGCAAAAGAATTGTATTGCCGTTGGGAATTGCCGCCTTGTTTTTGCGAACGTAAGCACAAACTAAACACGACTTCGGCAGTTTAACGTCCATTAATTTTTTCCCTGCAACCCTCGCGCCACTCTGAACGATAACTTCAACTGCCTCTGCTCGTGCGCCTTCCAAAATTGACACGCTCACCACGCCGCCACGCCTCACGAATGCTAAAACTTCGCTCGCTGATAAAAGACGCGCCGATATTACAATGTCAATGCCGACCTGTTCTATTAAGTCCGCGTATTCCGTCCGATAAACTCTGACGACTGTTTTTTTCGCGCCCAAGTGTTTTGCCAATAACGCTATCATTAAATTTAATTTGTCATCTTCCGTTAAGCAAACTACTACATCAGCCGATGCAACTCCCTCCTGCGCTAACAAGTCAACATTTGTTCCGTCGCCATATATCGCTATGCTGTTTCCGCTCAAAAGTTGCGCCATATCCTCGCAACGGTCGCGGTCTTTCTCGAAAACTTTAACGTTGACGCCCGCCTTTACCAGCATAACAGCTAATGTCCGTCCAATTCGCCCCGCACCGATTATCATTACCCGTTCCAATTTCCGCGAATCACGCTGTACGAAATTTGAGCTGAATTTTTCTATTGCGTCGGGGAAACCGATAAAATATGCGTTGTCGTGAACTTTTAATTCGTCGTCGCCGTGTGGAATTATCATTTCTCTATCACGGAAGATTAATCCCGCTAAAACTCCCTCCGGCAAGCGCAACTTTTTAAACGGAGTGTCCAAATATTTGCTGTCCTTGTGAATTTTAACTTCAAAGAGCCGAATTTTTCCGCCCGCAAATTCGTCAACGTCCAAAGCCGCCGGCGTCATCAATATCCGATAAATTTCGTGCGCGGCAATCATTTCCGGATTGAGCATGAGGTCTATATCAAAATTTTTTTTGAGATAATCTTTTGCCTCGCTGATGAATTGCATGTCGCGAATTCGGGCGATTGTATGCTTTATGCCGTGTTTTTTCGCCAAAATGCAAGCTACCATGTTGACTTCATCAATCGCAGTGACAGCAATAAAAATATCCGCGCCGTTTATGTCGGGGTCGTCCATAGTTATGGGGCTTGCGCCGTTAGCTGTTATCGTCAGCACGTCCAAATTATTTTTTAACGCCGTAAGTTGACTTTCCTCGCGGTCGACAACCACAACTTCCATTTGCTCACTACTCAAAAGTTCGGCGATTGTGTAACCGAGCTTGCCCGCGCCGACTATTACCACACGCATTTAAATCACCTCTTACAAACTCCACAACGTTTGCAACCGTCAAAGCAAGGCGACGTTGATTTTAAATCTTTTGCCCGCTTGAATTCGTCGATTAAATATTTTTTGTCAAAGCCCTGCTCCAAAAAGTCCCATGATAAATTTTCTTCTAAAGCCCGCCCGCGCAGATAAAATTTTTCGTCAAGCCCCGCCGCTTTAAAATTTTTCCTAAACTCCTGCGCCGTCTCTGATTGTATCACGACTTGAGAAATTTTTCTGTCGCCGCGTGAAAGTATTGCTTGCACTTCTGCTGAACGTACCGACTCCGAAATTATTTCCACGCCGCCCGCTGATTTTAAACTGCCGCGCAGAATTTTAAAAGCCGCGTCGAGATATTTTTTTCCCGCGAATGAGGACCATTGAAACGGCGTAAATGGTTTGGGCACGAATGGATTGACGCTTAAAGTTAATCGCCCGCCGCAAAATTTTTTTATTCGCAACGACAGCCGCGAAATTTCTTCAACGTCCAATAATTCCTCGAACGGCAAGCCTATTATAAAATACAGCCGAAAATTTTTAATGCCCGCCTTAAGTCCGAGTTCAATCGCCGTGAAAATATTTTCTTCCGTGATTCCCTTGTTAACGACGCGCCGCATTTTTTCCGAGCCGACTTCAGGAGCGATTGTCAAAGTTTTTAAGCCGCTCGCCGCTAAAGATTTAACTAACTCTGAAGTTACGGAATCTGCGCGAAAGGAGGCAACCGACATTTGCAGTCCTTCGCCGAGAATAAATTTACACAACTCATCAATTTGCGGATAATCAGAAATCGCCGCGCCCATTAAGCCAATTTTCTTACCAAATTTTTTTGCGGCGTGAATTTCTTTTTTAAGAACGTCGAAGGAACGATTGCGCGGTTTACGAAAACAATAGCCCGCCATGCAAAATCGGCAATGTCGCCCGCAACCTCGCGCAGTCTCAACTAAATACATGTTAAATTCGGCGTCGTCAGTCAAAATCGTCGAGTGCGCGGGAGATTCGTCCAAATTCTTAACCCATTGCCGCGAAACTTTTTTAGGGAAGGTTGGCACGTAGACGCCGGCGATTTGCGAAATTTTTTCTAAACGTTTAAGTCGCGGAAGATGTTCAGAGGAAATTATTTCGTTGATGAGTGGCGGCAAAATTACTTCGCCCTCGCCGATAACAAATGCGTCGAAAATTTCTGCAAGCGGTTCTGGATTAAAAGTCGCGCAAGGTCCGCCCGCAATTATTATCGGGTCAAAGTCCGTGCGTTCGCTTGCCCGCAATTTTATCTTGCCGAGCTTTAGCATTTTCACGACGTTAAAATAATCCGGCTCAAACGATACCGCGAATCCGATAACTTGAAATTTATTGAGCGGCGTTTGTGTTTCCAAGCTTAGAAGTTTATTTGAATCGGGCAAAAAAAATCTCTCACAAGCTACACCGAGCCGAGAGTTTAAAAGTTCGTAGATGATATGAATTCCTAGATTAGACATGCCGACGCGATAAAAATTCGGATATGCCAGCGCGAATTTTAATCTTCCGCCCGACATTTTAACCAAATTTATTTCACGAGCGACTTTTGCCCGCAAGTTTTCTTCATAAGTTCGCGTCATGAATTAATTTCTCCAAAGTAATATTCTCTAATTTCTTTAGCAATGCGCTCAACGTTGTTAGGCAGGAAATGAATATTGTAGCCGACAAAATAAGGCGACGTAACATAACGCGGCATGACCTTTGCAAAAATTTTTTCGGCGCGATGATAGAAAAAAATATTGTAACTCGTGCAACGTTTATTAAAAAAGTTCACTGCGTAATGCACGCCGACTTGAATAAAATCTGCCAGCGCGTCTAAACTGCCGCCCGCCTCCACGACAATATTTAGCTCGCCAAAACCAACTCGTGGACAATTTGAAATATTAAACTCCACGCCGTCGCGTTCAGCAATCACAATCCCGCGCAGTTCAGCCTCATCAAAGAGCAAATCCGATTTTAATTTAGGAAAGCCGACAAGTTGCATGTGCGGATGGCGAATCGTCCCGCCGCTCATTATACCATAGTTTTTAAAAAATAAAACTTCCTCGTATTTGCCCGACGCCAAAAGATTTTTCCATTGCTGAACGCCCATTTTAATTACGCGGCGCATTTTTTCTTTCGAGTAGGCGGGCATGTCGCTTTTGCACTCGCGCCCCTCAATCAAAACAAATTGGTCGGCACCTTCAATCACGTTGTATTTATTTTTTAGAAAAATTATATCGCCGTCAACTTCGATTATGTTAGTTAAATGTTCCACGTCGCAAAATGGACAGGCGGCGTCAGCGTGAACTAAATTTTCGGGTTTCGTCTTGCCAACGTCCGTATTAAATTTTACAAGGTTTATGTTCACGCCAATCGCCTCCCGACGAATATTTTTGAAAGGATTATATCACAACGCGGCGAAGATAGCTAACAACTGAATTATAAATCTAACACCTGAAACAGGCGGTGTAACAAATAGAATGACAGAAACGAAACCAAGCGAAAAATTTTTGAAAGGCACGCTAATCTTAACGGTGGCAAGTTTTGTCGTCAAAGTTATTGGCTCGTTGAATTGGATTTTCGTCTCAAGGATACTCGGAGGCGAAGGTATCGGGCTTTATCAAATGGCGTTCCCCATATATTTTTTTGCGCTCACGGTCTCACAAGCGGGCGTACCTGTGGCAATCTCAATTATTACGGCGGAACGTGTCGCCCTTAAAGATATTTTCGGAGCGCGTCGAGTTTTCCGAATATCGCTGGCTTTAATGCTGTTCACGGGAATATTTTTTTCTGTACTAACGTATTTTTCCGCGCAGTGGTTAATCGATTGGCAATTCATACGCGACCCGCGAGCTTATATGTCGATAGTGGCATTGTCGCCGACGATTTTTTTCGTAACGTTTTTGGCGTCGTCGCGAGGATATTTGCAAGGTTGGCAACGCATGACCCCTACGGCAGTTAGCCAAATTGTCGAGCAAATTTTTCGCGTAATAGTTATGATTTTGTTGGCGGATTTATTTTTGCCGTTGGGACTTGACTACGCGGCGGCGGGCGCAAGTTTGGGAGCGTTGGCGGGCGCAGTTACAGGTTTAATCGTCTTGGTATACTTCCACATAAAATTAAATCGCGACATAGAAAAAACTTACGGCGCAAATTTAAAACCTTTGCCCGAAACGGAACATGAACCGACATTTGCAATCATCAAACGGATTTTTAAATTGGCGTTACCGGTCTCTGCGGCGTCGATAATGTTGCCGGTCGTGTCGAATTTAGATTTAATGATTGTTCCTCAACGATTAGAAGTGGCTGGCTATTCAGTTCGACAGGCGACGGAGCTTTTTGGCTACTTAACGGGAATGGCGGTGCCGCTCGTAAACTTAGCGACGATTTTAACGGCGTCATTAGCAGTATCAATTGTTCCGGCAATTTCAGAGGCGCGTGCATTAAAAGATACGGCGCGAATTTTTAGACAAACGGCGGCGGCAGTCAGAATTTCAAATTTCGTATGTTTCCCTGCGTTCGTAATAGTTTTCTTTTTGGCGACACCGATAGCGAGTTTGATTTACAATGCACCAGGCGCAGGTCCCGCCGTAATGATTTCTGCCGTGTCGATAATTTTGCTCGGACTTCATCAAGTTTCGACGGGCGTTTTGCAAGGATTAGGACATACGACAATCCCGATGATTAACATGGTTTTAGCGGCGGCGGCTAAGGTCGTTTTGAACTGGACGTTAACGGCAATGCCCGCGTTGGGAATCATGGGTGCGGCGTGGGCAACGGCGGCTGATATGGGCGTCGCGGCGTTCATAAATTTATATTTTATCCACAAATACATTGGCTACAAAATGGAACTCGGACAGCTCTTTAAGACAATCTGTGCGGCGGCGGTTATGGCTTTAGTTGTGAAATTTTTCTACGACTTAACGGCGGCGCAATGGCACATGGAAATTTTCTCGACGTTCGGAGCAATTGGTTTAGGCTGTGTAGTTTATGTTGCGACGTTGGCAATGATTGGAGGCTTGCTTGAAGAGGATATGGCGCGTATACCAATGATTGGCAAATTCGGAATAAAAATCTTCCGCAAACTGGGAATCTTTAAAAACAATTAGGAATTAGCAATGAAAAAAATTTTGCTCGTATATAATCCCGTATCAGGTCATGCGGCGTTTAAAAATAAACTCGACGCCGTAATAGAAAATTTTCAACGGCGGGAAATTTTTTTATCGGTTTACAGAACTTGCGCGGGCGATAATTCAAGTTTTGTTGACTGTGTTAAGTTATCGGGAGCGCAGGGAGTTATCGCGGCGGGCGGCGACGGAACTTTACACGCTGTGATTAATTGGCTAAAAAAAAATTCGCTCGACTTGCCCGTTGGAGTGATTAATTCGGGCACCTCGAACGATTTCGCGGCACATTTGAATATGAACGACGAAAAACTTTTTGACGCCGTAGCTAATAATAATACGCGCCCCGTTGATTTAGGTTTAGTTAATGGCGAGGAATTTTTTATCAACGTGGCAAGCGCGGGAGTTTTTACGTCGATTGCTCACGAGGTTAATTCGCGCTTGAAAAATTTTTTAGGCAAGAGTGCTTACTATCTGCGCGGACTAAGAGAGCTTAAAAATTTTAAAGCGGTGACGTTTAACATATCAGCAGACGAGGAAAATTTTTCTGTCGACGCCTTTTTATTTTTGGTGCTGAATTCTCCGTCGGTTGCAGGTTTTAAAAAACTTTCGGACACCGCGCAGATTGATGACGGCAAATTAGACTTCCTCGCGCTGAAAAAATGTTCGCCCGCCGCGCTGATTAATTTGGCTAAAAAGATTTTGGCGGGCAATTCCATTCAAGCTGACGAAAATATTTTTTCTATGCAATCCAAAACTTTTGATATAAAATCTTCTGCCTCTCTGACGAGTGACCTTGACGGCGAGGCTGGTAATTCATTGCCGCTCAATATACAAACGATTCCGCACGCGATAAATTTTTTCTGTTAACAATTTAGAAACGTGAGCCGTAATTGCGCCCGAAAGCATAATAATAACTCGTCAAAAAGGCGTTGCGCCTAAGCATATTTGAACCAGCCGTATTGTCAACATCTAAAGAATTCCATTCGCCTTCGTTACTTGAAATGAACGGCTGACCTTTTATAAAAAATTGCATTAAGATATTATCTCCGCGCTGACTATTATTGTTTACTACATTACCATTTTTATCTACATTTACTGCGATAATATTTACGTTCCAATTATGCTCGTCTACGACCTGCAACGTTGACAAATCCATATAAAAAGCGGAACCCATATGTCCATACAACAGGACGTATTGCAAATTATTATCCAAATGGCGAGGATAAGGTTTCAAATTGGCTTTGTAACTTATGAATTCTTTCGTTTCACTATTTTGCAGAATCATGTTATTCATATCTTGGAATATAAAATCTGCTTTAAAAGAAGTGCCGCCTTGAATAAGTTCCGTTTGCAAAGTCACATCATCGGAGCTTTCGACAATCGAATTGACATTGTAGAGGTACTCGTTGACGGTGTTGTAATGTGAATCAATTTCTTGGATTTTGTCAGTCGTGATTATTAAATTAAAACCGTTGTCGCCTTCCCAGTAGCCGCACAATAGCAAACGTCCTGCCTTGTTGGTTTCAAGATTTGCGGCGTATGATTTACTAAAGAAATTTGTCGGTTGTCTTTGCTGAATGTTAGCCGGTAGCGCGTGATTTATTTTGTTTATTTCATAGCATAGAGCAGCACCGACAGCTACTGTTAAGAAGATACACCAAACAACAATTCCTCGACTAGGCTTTTTTTCCTTTGGATCATTGCCATGTTTTTCGTCCCATTCTTTCTGCGGCATAGACGCATCATGGAGTGCTTTACATGTAAATCCAAAAACAAGAATAAAGAAAATGCCAACGCACACTACACTTAAATATTTATCAAGTAGCCATTCAATAGAGCCTTGAAAAACTTCTTCAGTTAAAAATTTAAAAATGCCTGACATGTTTATCTAACCTCTTTAAGACAAACTCATTTTTTAGGTCGATAGTCGCTCAAAATCTTTTCTATAGAATCAATACCTTCCTCAATCGTCACGGGGTTTCCGTCAATCGCGAAGTAATTCACCTCGAAACGATTACCGGTTACCGTGAACTGCATTCGCAATTTGGCGGGAATATTATTCCACATGCAACTACCTTTGAATTCGACAACAGTTTTATTTTCCGTTGACGTAAAGGAATCCCACTGCCCGTCATCAAAAAATTGGTCGAAGGCGTCACCAACTTGAACGTTCGGATAGCCGTCAAAATGTCCCTCGCGAACAGTCATAATATTTTCGTCGTATTTGGAACCGCAACCAGCGAACAATGTAATCATCAGCAACGCGGAAATCATCATGAGGGAAAAATTTTTGATTTTCATAAGCGTAAACCTCACTTTTAAAAATAATTATCCCAACGGGTCGGGACCATATTTGTTTTCTCCTTTAGTTCCCGGCGCGAACAGTATGTAAAGGCAAACAACAGAATCAATACCGTAGACAATCCTTTCAACTGCAGACACCGAGGAGAAATCATCATTGCCCATACCCATAATTATGCCGACAACGCCAAGCCCCAAACTAATTTTCGCGAGCGTTTCGTCCTTATCTAAATCGTGAAGACGGCGAACGGCGAGGCAGTACATGGGAATAAACGTAGCGAGATTGATAATTACGCTGACAAGATTTCCAAAAGATGTAAGGTTGCCCCACTCATCGCTAAAAATCATTAATGCTGGAAAACCAATCACTAATGAAGCTAACAATACAACAAGACCACGTTTAAAGTAGCGGAGCCGGTTAAGACGCCCTGTCGTTTTAAGAAACATTTCCTGCATAGTTTTATCTTCCGTGTAAATTTCCGGTTCTTTTGGAGCATTATTTTTCGATAAATCCATTTTACACACCTCATTTATAATCGTTGATTTGTCCCGCCGCAAGTAAACACGATACGACGGCAAAAATTTTCGAGTTCAACAAAACGTCAACATAAAACATAATAACATCAAGAGTATCCGGCTTGGGATTTTTACCCGCCAAAACTGATATAATGTCTTGAACATTTCCGGTAATGTCGGCAATTACAAAGAGAATCCAGAACGCGGCGACAATTATTGCTGTCATCTTCGCGCCCGCCTTTGAAGACATTTTCTCTTCAGCGATACTGCAAGCTCCTCCCAAAGCAAAACTCGACGTGATAATCGGTATAAGATACGGCCAATCGCCGGGTCTGTCGAAAAACCAATTACAAAACGTCAAAATCAACACGACAAAAATTATATAACTCACGAGGGCAACGGGTACACTGATAACTTCGCGCAAAATTATTACCTTCTTTCTTCTTAACTTAATGGGTAAACTATTGCTTGCTCCAGACATTGTAAATATTTTGGAAAGCCCCAATCTTTTATTATGTATATCATAAATTTTTTTTAAAGTGGTGTCCTGCTAGAACACAACATAAATTTTTACACCTTAAATTTTAAGCAAAAAAAATCCCCATCGATTGACGGGGAATAATTTTTTTAGCCCATTGTTAAAGTCATAATTGCCTTTTGAGTGTGTAGCCGATTTTCTGCCTCATCGAAGATTACGTTGGCATTATCCTCGAAAACGTCGTCGGTAATTTCTTCGCCGCGATAGGCTGGCAAACAGTGTAGGACGATAGCATTTTTACTTGCGCCACTCAAAAGCTTTTTGTTGACTTGATAGGGCGCGAAAATTTTCTTGCGGGCGTCGTGTTCCGCCTCTTGTCCCATACTCGCCCACGTGTCAGTTGCAATAATGTCAGCGTCTTTAACTGCTTCGATAGGATCTTGCGTCCAAGAAAGTTTTGCTCCGGTCTCTTCGGCATCTATAAGGGCGTTATCAAAAATTTTTTGACTTGGACGATAATTTTCGGGCGTGGCAACCGTGAGCGTCATTCCGACTTTAGCCGCGCCGTAAAGATAAGAATTCGTCATGTTATTACCGTCGCCAACGTAGGCCATTTTAAGTGCACGGAAATTTTTGCCCTTGTGCTCGCGAATAGTCAGCAAATCTGTCAAAACTTGGCAGGGGTGAAGCAAATCCGTCAATCCATTGATAACGGGAATGTCAGCGTATTTGGCAAGCTCCTCAACTTTTTCTTGTTCAAACGTGCGAATCATCATTCCGTCCAGATAACGCGACAAAACTCTTGCCGTATCTTTAATCGGTTCGCCGCGTCCGAGTTGTAAATCTTTGCTTGATAAAAATAAGCCCGTGCCGCCGAGTTGGAATATCCCAACTTCAAACGAAACTCTCGTCCGCGTCGAAGACTTTTCAAATATCATTCCGAGCGTCTTTCCGGTTAAATATTTGTGTTCAATGCCTGTCTGTTGCATTACTTTAAGTTGCGACGCGCAGTCAAGGATCTCTGCGACTTCGTCGGTACTCAAATCGTGAATCGACAGTAAATCTTTTCCTTTTAACAAAATATCATTCCTCCAAAAAGTTGTTAATCTGTTTTTAACTTGCGCAGTTCTTCGACGACAGGATAAGGCAGTTTCAAAAGTTCGGGCAACTCTCTATTAAAAAGTTCCCTTTCCGCCGTACTTACAGGACCTGCAAACGATTTAAGAATCGCCTTGAGAGCTACTTCTTCATAAAATTTTGCTTGAGTATTATCTTTAAGTTTTGTCTTGAGATAATTAGCAACCGCGCGGCACGTCAAAAAAGTTTCCATTTTGCCCGAATAAGAATCCGTCGACAAATTTTTTTCCAGAGCCTTTAACAAATCTTCGGCAGAGCGAGGTTTGGGCGGCTGATAAACTTTTGCCCTCTCGTCACGATAAATTAAAATACCATCGTCAAATTCTTCATTGCGATTAAGCCAGTTAAATTGACCTTCATTATATTGCTCTTTACGACCACTATTTCCGCCGCGTTGGCGTTTGATTTTATATTCTTCGCGAGATTTCGTGTGATAATGATTAATAACAATTCTATCATAAGTTACAGGTTTGTTAAAAGCATCAGGGTGGCTGTGACTTAAAATACTAGCTTGCTTGTCGCCGTTTTGATTTAAAGCATATTTCCCTCCAAAATATTTCGCATAGTGAGGATTAACAATGTTATCTATTACGCGAGGATTGGCAATAGTTTTGACGTGAACGTTATCACCCCAATCATTCAGAGCACGGCGAGTAAATCTTTCCAACACGCCTCGAGAATAATCCGCTTTCTCCAAATCGTTCGAGCCGAAACATTGCCAATTAATTGCTAGACCTGCCGCATTAGGGTTAAGCGACAAAATTTCGTCAACTAATCCGATAATCCCCCCCCCCTACTACCGGGTGTAAATCTATTTTGTTGAATTTGGGATAAATGAATTCGTCTCCATCTATGAACGCAATGTAACGGCTTTGAAATTTAAATCTTTTAACTGCATCGTTGTAAGCACGTACTTGCACAGGTTTCCCCTTTATAGGAAAATAATCAACTAATCCCGCCTCAACATAAGGTTTGGCAACTTCAACTTGATTGTCGGGACTTTCGTTGTCGTAAAGGTAGAAGTGGTCAACGCCTGCCAGTAAGTGATAATCGATCCATTCCTTAAGGTAAGGACCTTCGCATTTAAGAATAGCGACAATCGACAAATCATGCAAAAATAAATCTTTGTCAACCAAATTTCTCAACCTCCTAAAACTGCGTCTAAAATGTTAACAACCTCGTCGACTTGCTCTTTAGTAATTATAAGCGGCGGAATAAACCTAAGAACCGTACCGACCGTGCAATTTATAATCGCGCCGCGTTTCATGCACTCGTTGACAATTTCCACGCCCGTTTTTTTAGGTTTATCAAGTTGCGCACCCAAAATTAATCCCTCGCCGCGAATTTCCCGTATCTGCGTGGGATATTTTTTTTGCAAGCCAATCAATTTGTCCTTGAAGTATTTCCCAACTTCCTCGACGTGCGCTAAAAATTTTTCATCGGGTACAGTGTCAAGAATAACATTAGCCGCCGCGCATGCCAACGGATTTCCGCCAAATGTCGTGCCATGATCGCCAGGCTTAAACGCTTGCGCAACTTTTTCCGTGCAGATAAACGCCCCAATCGGGACGCCACCCGCTAAACCCTTCGCCAGCGTGACAATATCAGGCTTAACTCCATATTTCTCGTATGCAAAAAATTTCCCACTGCGACCTATCCCAGATTGAATCTCGTCAAAAATCAATAATGCGCCGTGTTTGTCGCAAAGATCGCGAACCTTTTTTAAATAATCATTTTTCGGAGGATAAACCCCGCCCTCGCCTTGTATCGTCTCCAACATCACCGCGCAGGTTTTATCCGATATTTTTTCGGCTAGTTCTTCCGCGTCGTTGAAGTGCACGTAATCAAATCCAGCCGGCAATGGCTCTAAACCTTCTTGATAATGCGGCTGCCCCGTCGCCGTTAAGGTCGCAAGCGTCCGCCCGTGAAAACTGTTCCACGCCGTAATTATCTGCGTCTTATCAGCGGAAATATTTTTTGCAAACTTGCGCGCAATCTTTATCGCGCCCTCATTCGCCTCCGCGCCTGAATTCCCAAAAAATACTCTGTCTAAGCCGCTCAACTTAACCAATTTTGCCGCCGCGTCTGCTTGCGCTTGCGTGTAATATAAATTGCTCACGTGAATGACTTTTCCAGCTTGCTCCGCGATTGCCTTGACTAGCGGCGGATAATTATGCCCCAAAACATTTACCGCTATCCCTGCAAGAAAATCAATGTACTTTTTCCCGTTTATGTCGTACAAATACGCTCCCTCGCCGCGCTCCAACACTATTTTATAACGTTTGAACACCGGTAAATAATTTTTCGCGTCTCGTTCAAAAATTTTTTCTTCCGTCAATGATTTTTCCTCCTAAAAACACTTTTGAGCCGCTCAAAAATAATTTTCGCGCCCTTATACCCGCTTAAAAATTTTTTCGGCGGCTCCTCACTAAATTTTTCCATTCTGCTAACGAAAATAATTCCTCAACGCCACTTTAAACTCGAAAAGTTAACGTCGTACCTATTAAAAAATTTTTTCGCCACTGTCAAACCGTTTTTTTATCGTCGTCACTAAATTTTAAAGAAATTTTCTGCCTATAAGCTCTTGTATGTAGTCTAAATCTGTAAATTCTTTCCAACGACCATTTAATCTGTAAAAATCTTTCATCTGCGACATAATTTGTAACGCCGCTCTATTTATTTCGTCCACGACTGGATATTTTAATTGTAAATTCGGCAATTCACGGATAAAAATCATCGCCTCTACCATGTTCATGCCATTTATAGACTTTAAAACTGCTGAAAGCGACGTTTCCTCGCAAATTTTCCAATATTCAGCGTCGTGAGGGAATTTTTCGCGCAAATATGTGCTCAATGCTCGACAAGTTAACGCCGTTTCTATAGAAAACTTTTTTCCGTCAGCATATTCCGATAAATTTTCCGTTAATGCCTCTGCAACTCGGTTAATTCTTTCGGCTGTACTCTTTAAATAAAATTTTTCAGCGCGAACAGCTCGATATTTTAAAATTCCGTCGTCAAATTCATCGTTGATGTCTGTTTTTCTAAACATTTCTTCTGTATATCTCGAACTATCTGGCTTACTGGCATCACCGCGAGTAATTCTTTTAAAATATTCTTCTCTCGACATGCAACGATAGTGATTTAAAGCAATTTTTTCAACTGTAACTGGTCTATTAAAATTATGAACGATACCGCCGTTTTCATTTACTGAATAAAATCCGTTAAAATAAAGAGGATAATGCGGAATATGCCAGAAATTTATTTTGCGAGGGTCAGCTATCGTTTTTACTTGAGCATTAAGACCAGGATGTCCTTCTAATAAAGGAATTAAACAATTTTTAGGCGCACGACGTGTAAATCTTTCAAGCACGCCACGCGAATAATCAGCTTTCTCCTGTCCATTTGAACCAAAACATTGCCAATTAATCGCTAAACCTGCCGCATTAGGATTAAGCGACAAAATTTCGTCTACTAATTCAATAATCCCCCCCTCCTCTTGCCATTTCGGATAAATAAATTCGTCGCCATCTATAAACGCCATGTATCTATTGAAAAATTTAAAGCGTTTGACAGCCTCATTGCAAATAACCATGTGCATCATTTTGCCGGGCGTGGGAAAATAATCGACAAGACCCGCCTCGATATAAGGTTTGGCAACTTCCGCCTGATTGTCAGGACTTTCGTTGTCGTAAAGATAAAAATGATCGACGCCTGCCAATAAATGATAATCCAACCATTCTTTGAGGTAATGTCCTTCGTTTTTTAGAATTGCAACGACCGCTAAATCGTGCAGAAATAAATTTTTGTTTACCATGTTATACAACCTCAGTTCCAATGCCAGAATCCGTGAAAAGTTCCAAAATTATAGAGTGCGGTTGCCGTCCGTCGATAATATACGCCTTGTTCGCGCCTTTTTCTATCGCTCGCAGGCACGATTCCACTTTCGGAACCATTCCTCCTGATATTATGCCCTCTTTTATTAAATTTTTCGCCTCTTCCGCCCTCAACGTCGATATAAAACTGCTTTTGTCCTCAAAATTTTTGTATACGCCCTCTGTATCCGTCAAAAGTAATAATTTTTCCGCCTTGAGTGCCCCTGATATGTCTGCCGCCACGTAATCCGCGTTTATATTGTAACTTTCCCCGTCTTCGCCTACGCCTATCGGCGCAATTACCGGTACATACCCCGCATTTATTAAATCTGTCACGATTTGTATATTTATTTGCTTTGATTTTCCTACGTAGCCTATATCAACCTTAGTTTTTTCTCCTTGCTCGTATATCGTAGCTAATTTTTTCTCCGCGCAGATTAAATTCGCGTCTTTTCCGCTCAATCCGACAGCTCGCAAACCTTTTCTGTTCAAAAGTGTCACGATTTCCGAATTTATTTTTCCGTCAAGCACCATTTCCGCGATTTCGACCGTTTCTTCGTCCGTTACTCGCAATCCACTGACAAATAAGCTCTCTTTGCCAATTTTTTTTAAAAATCCTGTGATTTCAGGTCCGCCGCCGTGCACTATCACGACTTTTATCCCGACATACTTCATTAACGCGACATCTTCCATGACAAATTGCTTTAATTCGTCATTTATCATCGCATTTCCGCCATATTTTATCACTATCGTCTTTCCATGAAACTCTTGGATATACGGCAACGCTTCGACTAGGATTTTCGCCCGCTCATTCGCGCTTATTACTTCTTCTGACAAATTTTTTCCTCCTAACGTCTTATTAAACTCTTTTCGACGCTAGAAATTTATCAAAACATAGATTATTTGTCAACCACTTAGAAATTTTTACGGGAAAAATATTTTCAGCGTCTCTTCGTCAGTTTTTCGACCTAAATACGAACCGATTATAAATAATATCAGCGAAACAGTTATTCCTATAGTTATTTGGTGCAAATTTAGCACTTTAAAGCCCGTCGCTTGCGTAAAACAGTAAATTATCGTTCCGCCTGTCATCGAAAGCATTGCTCCTAGCTTGTTTGCTCGCCTCCAAAACAATCCTAATAACAATGTCCAGAAAAATGCTGTCTCTAATCCGCCAAATGCAAACATATTTATTAACCAAATTAGACTCGGCGGCGTTAATGCTATTACAAATACCGTCGCGCCGATTACCGCCGTCGCTGAAATTGATAAAAATTTTATTTTCGTAGGTGTTACTACTAAATTTTTCTTTTCTGCCCAATGTAAATACACATCTTTTATTATTGCACTCGACGCCACGATTAAAAGCCCAGAAATTGTCGAAATCGACGCCGCTAACGGTCCGATTATCGCTAATCCTACTAAATTTTCCGGCATTGCCTTAACTATTGTCGTCGGAATTATGTTGTCGACCCCGCCATAATCCGCTGCCGTGCCTGTTAACACTCCGTGCGCTAAAATTCCTGTAAAATTTATTCCAATATTCATAAATCCAACAACTATCGTTCCAATTAACATTGCTTGATGTAATCCTTGCGTGTTTTTATAACTTATTCCGCGTACTACTGACTGCGGCAACGCGATTGTACATATTCCGACCAGCAACCATTGCGTAAAATAAATCGTCCAAGGCATATTTCCGAACGAAAATGGCTCAAATAACTCCGGATTTTTTATTTCTATCGTCGAAATTATATTTTCATAGCCGCCGCCAGCCTCTAATACGTATTTTAATAGCAAAATTATTCCTATCATCATGATTATCGCGCAAAATGTATCTGTTAATGCTACTGCACGAAATCCGCCTATCGATGTATAAATTACAACCACTAATCCGAATAAAATTAACCCAAATTCATAACTATATCCCGTTACTGCTGAAAATAATTTTGCTCCACCTACAAATTGCGCCGTCATTGTCCCACAAAAAAATAAAACTATTACAAATGCCGCGATTGCCGCTAATAAATCCGATTTAAATCGCGCTCGAATTATATCTACGACCGTTACCGCATTTAATTTTCGCGATAATATCGCTACTCGCTTGCCAAATATCCCTAATACCAAAAAAATCGCTGTCACTTGCACAACCGCCATATAAATCCAGCCAAATCCGACTTGAAACGCCATTCCTGGTCCACCAACAAAGCTTGATACTGAACTATACGTTGCGACTGTCGTCATTGCCAATACAAAGCCGCCTAATTGCCGATTTCCTATAAAATAATTGCTTACAAAATTTTTTTCCGCCTGTTTATGGCGTACAAATACGCTTATTGCCACCATGAACGCCATAAATATTACTAACGGAAGGAGCGCGGATAAATTTCCTGCATTATTCATCATCTGCGCCCCCTAATTCAATATTTTTAAATAAAATTTTGCTCAAAATCGCGCTGATGACGATTGCAAACAGCCAAACTCCAACCGTTCCAGCGATTGCCCATATCGGCAAATGAAAAATTTTAATTTCACTCGTCGAAAGTCCAAATCCGGCGATTAACCAAAAAATAATCAGTCCGATTAGCGCAATTCCTGTATAAATCGCTTCACGCTTAATCAAACTGAACTTTTGCGCGTCATTTTCCAACGCACGACTTCTTTTTTCCATTTTTTTTACCTCCAAGTCTCGTCTCTCCATTTTTGAGAGTACAAGCTTATTTGCGTCGGCATTTTATGCTATAAAAATCGTTTTGTCAATGAAAAAATCCCTCCGACGCGCCGCCGAAGAGATTTTTAGCTTATTTATCGCCGTAATGCGTGCCACATTCATAAATTTCTAAAATTTCATTATCGATTTTGAATACCAAACGGTTTTTTTCGTCGATTCGGACACTCCACCAACCGCTTAAGTCACCTTTTAACGGTTCTGGCTTGCCTATGCAATTATAGCCATTCCGATTTATATCTTCTAGCAGATGATTTAGCCTTTTTAATGTTTTTTTGTCTTTCTGCCATTTAATATAACCTTCCCATGCTATATCATGCCAAAGAAATTTCATTTTTACACCTCAATCAAGTCGTGTTCATGCATATTTCTACCATGTTTTGCATCGTCGATTCTTCTTTTAAGTTCATCCATATTCTCATCGCTCCAGAACTGGTCAAATTCAACTTTTCCGCCATATTTTACGCTGTTAATCAAAATTTTTACGCAATCAATTATATTCATTCCGGTTGTTTCTTTGAATTCCTTTAAATCATCACTGTCAAGCGTAATATTTATTGTTTCTGTCATTTTTATCGCCTCCAACGAAATTTTAGCAAAATATTTTATTAATGTCAACGAAAAAATCCCTCCGACGTGCCGCCGAAGAGATTTAATCGCTTTTTTTATTAATTATTGTATGTCTGGATTGATTACTACATTTGTAAATGAAAAGTCTACGCTAAATGCATCGGTAAATTTCTTATAATCTGGGTCTTCTATCGCAAATGTCGTGTAAATTTCTTGGTTTTGAGGCAGATTTATATTTAAATTTGTGTAATGCGTGCTGCCTTCTTGAAATATTATGCCTGTTGCGTCCTTTGCACTAAATTTTATCGTCATTTCGTTTAATGTCGTGTCTCGGTTGCCATTATTCGTTATACTTACATGAAATTCAGTCTTCCCGTCCAGAAAATTAACGTCATTCATCTTGTAAACTAACAATCCATTCTCCGATTTTGTTTCTGTGTAGTTCGATTCGTAAGTTACTCCAGACGATGTGCTTACATTTATCGATGACTTTTGCTCAAAGCTCGTACTGCCCTCCGAACAGCCATTAACTACAAAAACTGCACCAGTTAAACAGCAAACAACCGCCATTTTCTTAACAAAATTCATATAATCAACCTCCAATGTTTGGTTTCTACAATTTTACTAGCAAATTTTATATTTGTCAACAAAAAATCCCTCCGACACGTCGCCGAAGAGATTTAATCGCATGTGGTTTTTTATTCTATGTCCGGATTGATTACTACGTTTGTAAATTCAAAATTAACACTGAATGAATCGGTAAATTTCTTATAATTTCGGTCTTCTATCGTAAATGTCTTGTGAATTTCTTGATTTTGCGGCAGATTTATATTCAAATTACTGTAATTCATCTCGCCTTTTTGAAATATTATGCCTGTTGCGTCCGTCGCCTTAAATTTTAGCGTCATTTCGTTTAAAGTCGTGTCGCGATTGCCATTATTCGTTATACTTACGTAAAATTCCGTCTTGCCTTCCAGAAAATTAACGTCATTAATCTTGTAAACTAATAATCTATTATCAGATTTAATTTCAGTGTAGCTTGTTTCGTAATTTATTCCAGATGAAGTGCTAACATTTACCGATGACTTTTGCTCAAAGCTCGTATTTTCCTCCGAACAACCACTAATTACAAAAATTGTACATGTTAGACAGCAAATAATCGCTATCTTATAAAGAAAATTCATACAGTCAGCCTCCAATTTATATTTGTCAATTAAAAAATAACCCCGACAAACCGTCGAGGAAATTTTATGTTGACATGTTGACATTTAGGAAGTCATGTCA
Source organism: uncultured Selenomonadales bacterium (assembly GCA_946408355.1). Classification (GTDB taxonomy): domain Bacteria; phylum Bacillota; class Negativicutes; order Selenomonadales; family Selenomonadaceae; genus Quinella. Next base: position 7,744 of record CAMJRX010000030.1, on the reverse strand, counting down.
GTTGATTTGGTTCATAACCATTATATATGAAAATAAACATATGTCAAGTAAAGATTTGTTTACTCTTGATTAAAAAATCACGCTTAGAACCAATCTTTAGAAGTAGGCTATCGTTGAAAGGATATTTTTGATTCTAAACATGATTTTTAGCTTGCGTAGTGCTAAATCTCAAGATTGAAGAAAGCGGAACCATTATAAAAAAAAAATGGATGTCAAGCAAAATTTTCAGACATATGGACATAAAAAAACCATATTAAGAACCAAATGTTAAAAGTAGGCTATTGTTGAAAGGATACTTTTGATTCTAAATATGATTTTTCGATTATTTGCTTACGCAGTCACTAAATCTTAAGATTGGAAGAAAGCATAGGCATTATAAAAAAAAAAAAATGGAGTGTCAACTAAGCATAAAGAAAATTTATAGTTGATTTTTTGTGTTTAATCGTTTAAAATATCGTCGAGGTGATGTATATGCAATACGAATTCACAACAGATAAGGTCGGAGCGATAAAATTGCAGTATTTTGACGGAACGAGTAAAACTTTGCGGCTCGAAGGCGTTGACGCTCAAATTTCCGACGCAAATATTATTATGAGCGGCGTAAATCAACTTTTGAGCGTTGTAAACTTTCAAAATCGCTATAATCCCGAATATGCAGTTAGGGTGGTGAATCAAAATGTCGTCGTTCAGCAATAATGTTATCGTTACGTTGCTTTTTGAGGAAGGTTTTACGCGAAATTACACTTTTGAGGGCGTTGCCGACACTGATTTACCTAATATTAAGGCAAAAATTAAGGCGATTAACGAAAATGCTAACAATGAATACGCAAATTTTTACCAGACATTCGTTTCTGAAAATGGCGAGGCGGTTTTGCGCATTGAAAGTTGTAAAATTGTCTCGTTGGAAGAGGAGGTCATTTATAGTGGCTAAACATGTGACGCTTTCGATAAATACGACCGACAGATACGCAAAAAAACAGGTAACGAACATCACAAACGTAAATCCTACAGCGACAAACGAAAAATTACTGGAATTCGCGATAAAATTGGTGGGATTAACGACAGAAGTATATCAAGGAGCGACAAAAATCACGAAAGAGAGCGTGATATAATGGCTGATACTGTAAAAAGTGGCTCGTATTTGAATATTGAATGCGTATTTTTGGACGGAGACACGCGAACAATCACTTTGCGGAACCCTCGCAGCGATATTTCAGCTACAGACATTGAAGATTTGGAAGAATTTATAACAAACGAGCAAATAATAATTGGCGACCGCGATGCTGCGGCATTTAGAAAGATAAGTAGAGCAGTAAAATACAATAAAACGACTACGAATCTTGATTTAAGTAATTAATCCCCGATAATCATAAAAAAATTAGCCTCTGCGCAATGTAGAGGCAATTTTTTATCGAAATAAATAAAAATAGGAGTGATTACATGGAAAATTTAACAAGAATACATCCAGAGACAGGAAAAATCCTTCATAGAGATATTCGACCGGTAGAATTTTCGTATAAAGGCGAAAGAATTACGGTGGACATGCCAGGTTGGTATCCTATTGAAGGTGATGACGGGATTTTTACGCATGAAGACATGAAAGTATCAGACCAAGCGTTAAAAATATTAAAATCTCGTCACGAAATCAATACAGGAGAACAAACTATGGAATTTGAAGAGAAATATTTAATCTGAACGTAAAAAAATTAGCCTCTGCGCAATGTAGAGGCGATTTTTTTTGCTTACGACGTAAATTTTTATTGCTGACTAGCTTTTTTTTGTTCGCGACGGCGTTTTTCTTTGCGCAAACGGATTTTACGTTGCGAATCGAGAATAGAGCGGCGATTCCACTCAGCAATCCTTGCATCGCGGTCGAAATTATTCATCACGAAGTACGGATTAACCATAAAATCGGAATGGTCAACGCATTTAACCTCTTGGACGAGCAAATTTTCATTCAACCAGCGCAAAGATTTAAAAATCGTCCTAATATTTAAGTTCAAATCGATTGCAAGCTGTTCTTTAGTAGTTTTAAAGCCTGCGACTTCGTTTTTAGGTTGTTGGAGGGCAATGTAGAGGAAAATTTTAACTTCGGAACCATTTGGAGAGTTCTGAACAATGTTTAAGAGGCTATTTTCGTTTAAAATCATGATTGAAACTCCTTTGAAAGTAATTTGTAGGCATTATATCATATTGAAGAGCGTCTTACACTAAAAATTTTGTTTGAAAGTGCTTTTGGAGCTTGAAACGGGCTTTGAGGTGCGTTTTTTAGGCCCAAAACTAAAAATGAATTTAAATGCAATTTCACGGTTTAAAAAATGGCGTCATTATGCGGTTTTTTTAGGGGTATAAAAAAACCCCCTGTTTTTTGGGGGTATTTTGGAGTTCAGATTGCAAAAATGAATTTAAATGCAATTTGTGATAGGCTATTCATCATCGCCGACGGTAAGGACAGCCATAAAAGCCTCTTGCGGGAGTTCTACGCTCCCGACAGCCTTCATACGTTTTTTACCAGCCTTTTGTTTTTCGAGGAGTTTACGTTTACGAGAGACATCGCCGCCGTAGCATTTAGCTAAAACGTCTTTTCTGCGAGCTTTAACGGTTTCGCGAGCGATAATTCGTCCACCGATAGCGGCTTGAACTGGAATATCAAATAATTGTTCCGGAATAATTCTTTTTAATTTCAAAGCGAGAATTCTGCCGATTTTAGCGGCTCTGGAGCGGTGCACAATGGAACTAAGCGCGTCAATTAAATCGCCGTTTAATAAAATATCTAATTTAGCGAGGTCAGATTGTTTATAATCGCTTAATTCGTAGTCCAAACTGGCATAACCGCGCGTCATCGACTTTAATTTATCAAAAAAATCGTAGATAATTTCGTTAAGCGGCATTTCGTAGGAAATTAGCACGCGATTTTTATCGATATAGTCCATACTTTGATAAATACCGCGTTTATCACGGCAAATTTCCATAACTGCGCCGATATAATCGCTCGGAACGATAATTGTAGCCTTAACCATAGGTTCTTCGATAAATTTTATCTCTGTAGTGGGCGGTAATTTTGACGGATTATCGATTTTAAATATTTCGCCGTTAGTTTTATGGACTTTATAGACGACGGAAGGGGCAGTAGTGACGATTTTTAATTTATATTCGCGTTCGAGACGTTCTTGAATAACATCCATATGCAAAAGCCCTAAAAAACCGCAACGAAAACCGAAACCGAGCGCGACAGAAGTTTCCGGCTCATAAACTAAAGCGGCGTCATTTAATTGTAATTTTTCGAGCGCGTCTTTTAAATTATCATAATCGACGCTATCAGTAGGATAAAGACCGCAAAAAACCATAGGAACGGGCGCGCGATAGCCAGCGAGGGCATTTGCGGGATTTTTAGCGTTAGAAATAGTATCACCGACGCGAATATCGCGAACATTTTTAAGACTTCCGCAAATATAACCGACTTCACCGGCGTTTAATTCGTTTAATTCGGTCATATTGGGCGCAAAAATTCCAATTTCGGTAGCATCGAATTCTTTTTGAGTGGCTAAGAGCTTTAATTTGTCACCTTTTTTAACTTTACCGCTAAAAATTCGTACATGAGCGACTGCGCCTTTATAAGAATCAAAATAAGAATCAAAAATCAGAGCTTGAAGGGCATTTTTATTATTAAAATCGGTTTTAGGGGGCGGAATTTTAGAAATAATTGCCTCTAAAATATTTTCGACGCCTTCGCCGGTTTTCGCGCTACAAATTACGGCGTCGGAGGCGTCAAGCCCGATAGTTTCTTCGATTTCGTTGCGAACACGTTCAATATCTGCGCTTGGAAGGTCGATTTTATTAATAACTGGAATAATTTCGAGGTCGTGTTCGAGAGCGAGATAAACATTGGACAAAGTTTGAGCCTCAACGCCTTGAGTAGCGTCGACAACGAGCAATGCGCCTTCGCAAGCGGCTAAACTTCTGGAAACTTCGTAGGTAAAATCTACGTGACCAGGAGTATCGATTAAATTGAGCTGATAATTGATTCCGTCGCGAGATTTATAATTTAAACGGACAGTTTGAGCCTTAATTGTAATTCCGCGTTCGCGTTCAAGCTCCATATTATCTAAAAATTGTTCATTCATGTCGCGTTTTTCGACGGTGCCGGTAATTTCGATTAAACGGTCAGCCAAAGTTGATTTTCCGTGATCTATATGGGCGATTATGGAAAAATTTCTGATGTTGTTGTTCAAAATTTTACCTCCTTTAGGATTGGACGCAGATATTATACACTAACGAGCTTGATTTGGAAATTGACAAGCGGAAAAAAATTTTATATAGTCAACGCTGGGTGATTTAGCGATGAAACTCTTAGATAAACTATTTGGAAAGGCAAAAAAGGAAGTTACGACGGAAAAATTTGATGAAGACAGGCAAATAATAGCGAATTCGATACTTTTTGACTGCGAATGGTATTGCAAGGAGTATGGATTTGGAAAATATTTAGATGCTGCGAGCCATTATTTAAAAATAGGCTGGATAGAGGGAAAAAATCCGTCAAAATTCTTTTCAACGCGGGAATATCAGGAAAAAAATCCGGACGTAGTAGGAATGAATCCGTTATTGCACTTTGAGCGGTTTGGAATAAAAGAAAATCGCAGTTATAGAGCAGAAATTGATAAAAAAATGCCGGAAATATTGGAAAGATACCCGGAATGCAAGACGGAATTAAAAAATGGATTATTGAGGATAAGAATAACGAATGCATGCAACGCGAAATGCCGATATTGCGGAGTGCGGTGCACATTTGGGGAAGAATCGACGCACGCGATGATTTCGAGCTGGTATTATGAACTTTGCAAGCCGATTTACGATAAAATTGGCGTAGTTTTAATTACAGGCGGCGATGCGTTCTTTGCAAAGGAAAGTTTTAATTATATGCTATTTATGAGCGAAAAATTTCCGCAAATAACGTTGATGACTGAGTCGAACGGGATGGCATTTAATGAAAAGTTCCAAGAATTAGCGATGAACAATCTTTTCAAGACTCATTTCTCGATAAATGCGTCGAATGCGGAAGTTTTTGCGAAAAGTTGTTGGGATTTAGATGATTCAGCGAGTGCAAAGCGAATTTTCCCGATAATGATACGAAATATAAGGAATTACGTAGAAAAATTGCGTCGTGAGGATAAACTTTGCTTTGCGCCGGATTTATCAATGGTAATAAATAAGGATAATGCGGACGATATTTTAAATTTTGTGGAGTTGTCGCTGGAATTACACGCGGGATTCATAGTATTTTTCTTTGATTACACGGAAAACGACATGAACGGGGAATTTTTTACAAATCCGGCGGTAACAAGACCTGCAATGAAAACATTAATGGAGTTGGAGCGGATTTTAGCGGAAAAAATCATAATATATTTTCGATTATGGATGCCATCGGGCGAGGCGGCGGCACTTCAGCAGGAAGTAGAAGCGATACCGCTAGAAAAATTAAAAATAAAGTACGAAAAGATATTAAAAATGGCAGAAGGGCGTTCGATAGCGGGAGAATTAGCAAAACGCAATGAAATTCGGCGCAAAATGGGCAAAAAAGAGCTAACAATGGTCGATGACATATCGCCGAGCCTGCATTTGAGGCAAGAAACGGACCGAGAGATATGTTTTGCCCCTTGGAACGAGATAGATTTATATCCAGACGGGCGAATGGACTTTTGCGGGTGGTTTGAACCGACTTTGAACATAAAAAACTTTATACAAGTGGAAAATGGGAAAGAATTTGTAGATTGGGAGAAGATATTAAATTCATTTGAGTATGCGTCGGCGCGATATAGGATATTGCACGATGATTTTCGAGGTTGTCAGGTATGTTGTCCGATGAATTCGGTAAAATCGCCGGTAGAGGCGGTAACGAAATACAATTTTGACCGCACGAGGTAAAAATTTCCGAAAAAATTAATTTGGAGGGGCGATTGATTGATTTATCTACGATTATTTTTAGAATTTGCGAAGATAAGCTTAGTATGCGTTGGCGGCGGCTATGCATCAATGCCGTTAATACAATCAGCGGTGGTCGACACGTATCATTGGTTGAGCTTGAGCGAATTTATAGACATATTTACAATTTCGCAGATGACGCCGGGACCGATAGGAATAAATGCGGCGACATTTGCGGGCATGAAGATAGCGGGAATGGGCGGGGCGATATGTGCGACGCTAGGATTTGTGACGCCGAGCATTTTTTTATGCATAGGGTTGGCGAAAATAATTTTTAAGTACGGCGATTTAGGAGCGATACACGGGATATTAAATGGGTTGAGACCGGCGGTTATGGCGTTAATAGCGGCGGCGTGTGTAAGTTTTGTATTATTAGCGGTATGGAACGCGGAAAAAATTCCGAACGATTTAATAGGGACATTCGACATAAAAGGCGGAATAATATTAATAGGAGCGTTGATAGCGGTACGAAAAAAAATTGGAGTGATAAAAGTTTTGTTAGCGAGCGGAGTAGCGGGATTAATATTAGGGCTGGTGATTTAAATGGGCGATTTAACGATATTGGTAATGATAATATGCATGATTTTTTATTCATTTGGCGACGATATTTTTACGGATTAAAAAATAGCACTTCCAAAAACGGAGGTGCATTTTTTATAAAAGAAAATGGCTTGAAAGACGAAAGTTAATGAAATAAAATACGATATAATTGTCAGGGGAAAGGAAGGGGAAAAAAATGCCATTAATAGATTCAGGCTCAACTGGGATAAGACCGATAGACCGGCAACGACCGAGTGAAGGATTAGACCGAGTAAGGCGGCGCGACGACGGAGGCGGAGGCTTTCGACCGCAAACGACAGTAAATTTAAAGACAGCGATTCAAGATATAGCAGCGACGCTAGGCAAAATCGGCACAGAGGAAAAGCATGGAATACAGCGTTTACCGAATGAAGTTGGCGAAGTCGTCAAAAATATTTTGCGGCAGTCACTTTCATTAGAGTCGACGCTAGGCAAGGGTATAGGCAGTACAGTTGAGAGCCAACGCTTTTCAATGGATCAGCTCATGCTTTTTTCGCGAATGCTTTTGCAAATTGGAACGCTCGCCGAAAAAGGCTATTCGATGAAATTGAGCGACGACACGCAAGCATTATTATCAAATTTAAAAAGTGCAGTCATAGCGGAGGCAGGCGGCGACGCATTGGAGCCAATCCTCATGACTAAGGCGTCATTTGAGTTAGTCGACGCGAAAACCGCCGAACAACTTCCGGAAGCTCTCTACGAAATTTTATCTCAACTCGCCGCGCAGGCACCTGTAGTTCAGCAACAACAGCCGCAATCCGAAAGCATGCAATTTTTAAAACAACTGGTCAAATACTTCATGCCGCGCCCCGAAGTCGACAACTTACAACAGTATCAACCGCAACAGCAACAACAGCCGCAAGCTCAACAATCTCAACAACCACAAGGCGCGACGCAGAGATTTTTAGAGTCAATGTTTAAAAGTTTTGGTGGCAAGTTTGCTCAGCCGACGCAATTCAATCAACCAAACGCTCAAGGACAGCCGACGCAATTTAATCAACCGAACGCTCAAGGACAACCGACACAATTTAATCAACCGAACGCTCAAGGACAGCCGACGCAATTTAATCAACCGAACGCTCAAGGACAACCGACGCAATTTAATCAACCGAACGCACAAGGACAACCGACACAATTCAATCAACCGAACGCACAAGGACAACCGATACAATTCAATCAACCGAAC
>CAMJRX010000029.1 GCA_946408355.1 uncultured Selenomonadales bacterium | reverse complement strand
CTTTGTTGATGAGGCTCGTGATGAGCTGGAGTGGTTTAAAAAGGATTGGATTAAAATAATAGGAGTAGGCAAAACCGGAATAAATGCGTTGTCGTACATTAAGGACGTTGATAAAGATAATTCTTTTACTTCTTTAGCCGTTCCCGATAAGAATTTTATTGCCAATTCGAGAGCCGAAATTTTAAATTTTATTTCCGGCACTGATTGGTTGTTCGTGATAATCGATATTGAAGACATTAAGGATTTGAATATTGCCGAATGCATAAAAGAATTTAAATCGTTGCCGACATGCCCTTCATTTTCGCTTCCTTATTACTCAATGCCTTGTGAAATTACAGAATCCGGGAGGATAATTAATAGAGGGGAACTACTCTCTAGGGAAATAAAACTCCCGTTAGTAACTTCTATAATTTTGTGTCCTTCAGCCGAAGATGCTCGCATTAAAAACATAGACAGCAACTTTGGCACGTGGATAATTTTGCCGAAAGATAAAATTGCCGAAACCGGCTTAACTAACGATGAGATAATCTATCAAGTTGTAGACAAAATAACCTCCATACAGTCAAGGAATTGTGTGATTGGAATGGATTTTACCGATGTCGCGACGACACTGGAAAATCAAGGCAGAGCATGTATCGGGTTCGGTGAAAGCCTTGACGCTGAAAATAATTCACTTGCCGCCGTTAAAAAAGTTTTGAAGTCGCCGTTGTTTATTGAAGACATTGGGAAAGCTAAAAAAGGATTGCTTGCCTTTGTCGGAAACACTGAATCGCTTAATATGTTGGATGCGAATCAAGCGGCAACTTTTTTAGATCGTGAACTTTCGCAATCGGAAAATACTTGGGACGGAGTTTTATTTCAAGTAGTTAGTGATGAAACTGCCAATGACGGCGTGACGGCATTTGTACTCGCGACAGGTTTTGAAAATTAAAATTAAAAAGAGCGACGCGGTTAAAACTTACTTGTCGCTCTTTTGATTTACCAAGCTTTTTTTATGTTAATAAACGCAAATCATCTCCTAAAAATTATATCATGTGAGGGAAATTTAAAGTGGCAAAAAAATTTTCGGCACCAATCGCGGCGGCAATGCAAAAATATTCTTCGGACGGCGTTTTACCTTTCCACACGCCAGGACATAAGCAAGGACGCGGCGCACATGAATTTTTACGAGAACTTTTAACGGCGGAGGGTTTGCGTCAAGAGGTTTCGCTAATGGAAGAATTAGACGACTTACACGCGCCGCAAACTTGCATAAAAGAGGCGCAATCTTTAGCGGCAAAACTTTGGCACGCGGACGAGACAATTTTTTTTGTAAACGGAACGACTTCAGCGGTGCAAGCAATAATTTTCGGAACGCTCAAGGCGGGCGATTTAATTATGATTCCGCGCAATGCTCATCGGTCAGTTATCGCGGGCTTAATTTTATCGGGAGCAACGCCAATTTTTTTACCCGTTGAATTCGACGAGGAATTTAATTTGCCGCTAAATGTAAGCGTTGAGACGATTGAACGGGCGATAAAAAAATTTCCACAAGCCAAAGCAGTTTTATTGGTATCACCAAATTATTACGGCGTGGCGGCAGATTTAGAAAAAATTTCTCGGCTAGTGCACGCGGCAGGAATGCTTTTGTTAATTGACGAGGCTCACGGGGCGCATTTAACTTTTTGCGATGAATTGCCAATTTCGGCAATGGAAGCGGGCGCAGATTTAGCCGCGCAGTCGACGCATAAAATTTTAGGTTCGTTAACGCAAACTTCCATGTTAATGATAAAAAAATCCGTTGACGTTGAGCGCGTTAAAATGGCGGCAAGCCTTTTGCAGACGACCAGCCCGAATCAATTATTGTTGGCGTCGTTGGACATAGCCCGCTTGCAAATGGAGCTTGACGGGCAGAAAAAAATCTGTGCGGCGGTTGAATTGTCCAAAAAGTTGCGTGGCGAGATAAAAAAAATTCACGGATTAAAAGCTTTCGATGCCGTGAAAAATTTTGCATTGGACGCGACGAAAGTAACCGTGAACGTTCAAGGATTAGGCTTAACGGGACAAGAGGCAGAAAAAATTTTACGCCGCGATTTGAAAGTTCAATGCGAACTCTCTGACGCGGCGAATCTTTTATTTTTGATAACGTATGCTGACGACGCGGAAATAATTTTTAAACTGGTTGAGGCGTTGAAACTTTTACCGCGAGGTTCACGGGAAAAATTTTTGTCGCCGTCATTATCAGCAGAAATTTCATTGGCAGAATTATCACCGCGAGAAACTTTTTATTCGCCCGTTGAAGTTGTCCCGCTGAAAAAATCTGTCGGAAGAATTTGCGCCGAAGAAATAACTTTTTATCCACCTGGAATCCCTTTGCTTATGCCTGGCGAAAAAATTGCTGCGCAGGTCGTCGAGTTGATTGAGCGCGAAAAATTTTTACGTGTAATCGGAGCCGTCGATAAAACTTTGTCGACGATTAAAGTTGTCAATCGGTTCGTATAAAGTCGCTGATTGAAAATTTTTTCTGAGGAGCGTCGCGAACGGGCGTTTCCAAATCGTCAAGCGGTTTAAATTCCAGACCGTCGGGCGTCTTCAAAATAATTTCGAGTTCGTCGCCACTCTTAACGAGTTCGGCAAATTCAGCGGGCTTGCCATTAACTTTGATAACAAAACTCATACGGCTTTTGGCGGGAGGCGGTTTGAAATTCACTGCAAGGAGCGCGTCGCTGACCATGACAAAATTTTTCTCTTCGCGCTCGTAAACAATCTGTGCACCGTCTTCAATAATCGTATTTTCGTTTGACACTCTGCCGTTGACGCTCAACAAAATTGTCGTCGCCGTCGGGATTTTATATTCTTTGCCGTTGTAATAAATTTTAATGGCGGCGGCGCGGCTCTCGTCTTTTATAATTTCACCGACTTTAATCGCGTCGTTGGCAACGTATTCAATGGCGTCGCCGGCTTTTGGAACGTCGGAAATATCTGCGCGGTCGCCATTCAAGAAAATATCGGGCGTGCAAGTGTAGTGTGCCTTAGTGCCGTTGAGCGTGTAGTGAATTTTTTTGCCGGCGGGCGGATAATTTGCCAATCTCAACAGCTCGCCGATTGTGCGCTTAGTTTTCGTATTTAAAATGTCGCCGTCCTTAAGAGCGCGGCTGGGCAAGCTAACTTCGTCGTTAACTAAAAGTTTTGGTGCAACGGAAAAATCTTTACCGTTAACGCTGACTGTAAAAGTCGGTTCGATTGCAACAATGTCGTCGATTTTTATCTGCGCGGAAATGCCGTCCTCGCCTGGCTCAATTTTTATGCGGCAATTATTTTCAATCGGCGTTTCCAAAGTGGCAGGTTCGTCGTTGACAAAAATTTTCGCAAAAGTTCCGAGCGTGCCGGGAAAAGATTTTTTCTCGCCGTCCAAAGTAATCATCAAGCCGAGTCCGGGCTTGCCGTTGAATTTTTTATAATCAATGCCCGCGCTCAAAATCGCGTCACTTACAGTCAAGTCGCGGAAGTGGAACAAATTTATTTCCTGCCCGTTAATCATTACATTAAAGAAATGGAAACTATCAGTCGAGGCAATTTTTAAAATTCCAAGCGGCGTGGCGGCGTCGGGCGATTGCAACGCGGCGGGAATATTTTTAATGCCCTCGACGTTATCTGGCTTGCGAACGGCTACGCGCTCAAGCGGCATGTTCAAAGCTTCAGCGACAAGTTTATTTAAATTAGGTGACAAAGCTCCCCCGCCAACTAACAATAAAGCTTGCGGCGGTTCATTGCCGTTAAGTTCAAGAATCGTTTTGGCAATAGCATTGGCAATCATTCCGACGTTTTCATTAATCGGCATGAGAATTTCTTCCGCCGTCAAGTTGTAGGGGCGTCCGAGTATATCGTTAAAAGTTGCGCCTTCGCCGTTAGTAGCTTTGCGCTTAATTTCTTCGGCAACGTTGAAGTCCAATAAAAATCTTTGAGAAATTGCCTCTGTAACTTCGTCACCGGCAAGCGGAACCATTCCATAAGCAATGACTGAACCGTTTTTAGTTATGGCAACGTCGGAAGTGCCCGCGCCAATGTCGACGAGGACAATATTTAAATGGCGCATTGACGGCGGAACCAAAACATTAATCGCGGCGATTGGCTCCAAAGTTAAGGCGCGAACTTCAAGTCCCGCATAAGTCAGCGCGGTTTGCATAGAGTCGACAACTTGACGCGGCAGAAACGTCGCGATAACTTTTGTCTTAGCAACTTTGCCACGTTGCCCGATTAAACTTTTTAATCTGATACCGTCGAGTTCGTAGCTGATGATGCTAAAGCCGACGCAGTAATAAATTTTGGCGTCAATTTTTTTCTCGTTAATTAGTTGAGCTTGAGCGGCTTGAACGGCGGCGAAATTCAACGAACTTTGAATTTCGTCGGTGATGACGCCGTTAACTTCGACAGTTGCCTCGCCGTTCATAGTGTAGAGTGCACGACCAGCCGCCGCGATTGCCGCGCTTTTGAGTTCGCCGACTTGATCCGCCAAAAAATTTTTCACGCGGATTATAACTTCTGCGACTTGTGGCACGTCATGAATTTGACCGTCGAGCATAGCGCGGCTTGTATGCTCCAATCGATGCGTCGCAATGATTTTCATTTTGCCGTCGTCGTCTTGCTCTGCGACAATCCCGATAACCGAGCGCGTCCCGATGTCGAGTGCAAAAATTTTTTCCTTACCGTCGGTTTTGTAGCTTTTGCGCCCGCGTCGTTTAACTTGTCCCTTTAAAATTTTATCTGTCATATAATTTTCTCCTTACAATAAATTACGTAATAACGCTAAATTCCGTGCCATTTTAAGTTCTCTACGTAGACTACAAATTAAATGCGGTTAATCGCCTCTATCATTTGCTTGATTTGTCTGTTGCAAGTGATTCGCAAGAAGTGGTGACTTATCCCAAATTTGCAAGCTAAGATTTTAAACATTTAGGACAATCTTTATTCCGACATGCTAAATCAACATCAGCAGTTTTAATCAATGCAAGTTCCGCACGAGTAGTTCAGCCGACCGTCACTCTTGCAACATGAGGCAAATCCCTCTGCACATGGGGATTTTATTTTATTTCTTTATTTCTTTCAAGGAAAATTATTTTTTGTGCAAGGATTTGAATATCAACTAACGCCAGTTGACATATCTTCAGCATAATTCGCGCCCGCCTTCAGTTTATCGAGTTTTGCTTGTTGTTCGGTAAATGCTGCTTGACTAAGGTTTAATTTTTGTCGCAGTTCCTTAGCTCGTTTGTGGTCATCAGTATCACCTCCTATCTTGAATTCAGCCCACTGGCGACGGTGAGTTGAATTCAAGAAAAGGAGCACAAAAAATGGCTGATTTAAAAATCGATAACGAATTCAAAGACTTGATTTCACCGTTGACTGACGACGAATTTAAACAACTCGAGGAAAATATTCTGCACGACGGTATTCAAGACCCGCTTAAATTATGGAACACTACGTTGATTGACGGGCATAACCGCTTCGAAATTGCTCAAGCGCATAATCTCGAATTCAAAACCGTTGAAATGCAATTTGCCACTCGCGATGACGCAAAAATTTGGATTATCAAGAATCAGTTCGGTCGGCGCAACCTTTCAGCTTATGACCGTTCAATTCTTGCGCTCAAACTCAAACCAGTTAGTTCCGTAGTTGCCAAACCGCCTATTGAAACTCGCAAAGAAATAGCAAAAGCGGCGTATGTTAGTCACGAAATCATTGCAAAGGTTGATAAAATCGAAGCGCAAGCTACGCCCGAAATTAAAGCAACTCTCAAGTCGGGCGACTTATCTATCAATGCGGCTTATAACAAAGTTCAGCAAGCTAAGCACAAGGAAGATATTCAACGGCAAGTCGAAGAAATTGAACAGCAAGTATTTGAGCAACCAGACGGACTTTTTGACTTTATTGTTATCGAACCGCCTTGGAATTACGGCACGCAACAAACGAACCCCAGTTATCGCGGGAACACACAATATCCTGAAATGACGCAAGACGAACTTAAAGCGATTGATTTACCTGCTGCTAAAAATTGTATTTTGTTCCTTTGGGCGACGCATAAATTTATTTGGGACGCTAAAGAATTGCTTGACTGTTGGGGATTCGATTATTGCTGTATGTTCGTGTGGGACAAGCAGATAATCGGAATGGGCGGTTTGATACGTTTGCAATGTGAATTTTGTCTTATCGGGCTTAAAGGTAAACCTATTTTTAAAGACATTCACGATATTAGAGATTTAATTTCCGAACAAAAGCGTGATCATTCACGAAAGCCTGAAACTTTTTATCAACTTGTAGATAAGCTTTGTATAGGGCGCAAACTTGATTATTTCAGTCGAACACAACGAGAAAGTTGGTCTAGCTATGGTAACGAAATACGATGTTTTTGAGTTCCCGTGGGGGGTTCAAATCTCGGTAAAAAAAGAGCCTCTGTTGAACGCTATATCAAAGACTATTTCGAGAAACAAAAATATGTAGTTTACATGCCAGCGACAGATTCAGCGCATGGTTTCGATATGATTCTTTATAAAGAGAATCAATATCCATTTGCTGTAGAAGTCAAAACCAAAGCAAGCTCTGAAAAATTTAATGAAAAGAGCATAGAAAAATATCTCTTCGACCGCTACGCATACTATATGCGATTCCCTCAAAATGCCGTTATTACTTATATTCGTAGACGAACGCTTACGAAGTTTTTACGGTGAATTTTTTCATAAATTGCAACAGCCACAGACTATTGGTTAGTACACATATTCAAAATTAACTCGTTGTGAGAGTAAAAATCAAAGATTTAATATGACTTGATTGACTGAGTAAGATACAAAGATTAAAAGCAAGAAACTTGATCAACAAGCAGAAACAAAGCCCAGCAAAAGATTTAGCCAAGACCCGCTCAGCATTGAATTGCTCAGTCAGTTGCGAAAAAGTAGTTTCAATGCGTTGACGAGTTTTGAATATCAGTCTTTGCAGATCTTTGGGATGAGGCTCGCGAGCATTGCTACGTTTCAAAGCATTTTCGAGCGGCTCGGAAATATAACCCTTATCGCCGAGAATGACGCTTCCGGATTTAACGAGCGGACTATGAGCACGATCAAATTTGCATACTGCCAAAGGAAAACTATCCGCAATGAAAACCGCGTCTTCAAACTGCTTTGCCACTTCGATAAAAATTTGGTCAATAACGGCTGATAAATTTCGCCGCGTGCAATTGAATTGACTGCACATTCGCGCAAAAAGATGTCGAAAATTTTTCTTGACGAAGGAATACCAAGCGTTTTCGGAATCGACTCCGATAATTTCTCCGCACAAGGCAATTTTGATTATCTCGGGGCAGTGTCAAGAGTTTTGTGTAATTAGGATTGTTGATTTGACGCCATTCTTTCAAAGAAAAATTTTTCGAGTGACTTGAAAAAAAGGAATCGCGTAACGGAGCCTTTCTTCGACCACGTATTTTACCTTTCACCAAATCACCAAAAGTTGGCGTTTTTAGGCGGTTTGCTATTTACACAAAATCGCTGACACAATCTATCTCGGTGTCATTCAATAGAGCTTTGCCGATAACCAAAATAAAATCTTCAAGGGACTGATGAGTATACTCTTCTTGAAACTTCAACATCTTTTGTTCCTCCTGCAATTACTTACAGGATAACTTTTTTTGTTTGAATTTTTTTTAATTCAACCCTCACAACGGGCAACTTTATTTAAATCTTAACGTAGCCCGCGCCGAGTTCCAAAACTTTTATAGCGAAGACCTCAAGAATTTGTGCGAAATCTGCGGCGGTTCCGTCAAAGTCAATGTCAAGTTCAAGGCTATTGCTCATCTTGCGGGCAAAAGCATCATTCACGCCCGAAATATTTTTAATACGTTCACGTACAGCGGTTAACGTGCCGCCCAATCGCTCGAACGTATTTTTTGTTATCAGCAAAGTTAAATGACGCTCGACCTGCGCGGCAGATTTGAGAGCCGCTAAAGAAAGTTCATTGCCTGCACGACGCCCAGCCAATTTGATTGCGTCGACGCCGTTTAAAAATCCGCCGCCGCCCGTCGCTGTACCTGCAAAAATAATTTCGCCCGTGTTAAGTTCAATCATGCGGCTTGCAACGCTAACCTCGTTGGCTGATAAAATTTTTACTTCAGAGACGACTAGATAATCCACATGAAAATCATTCGCTAAAGTTTTGCAAAGTTCATCGTCGCCCGCCGCAGAAATCATTCGTAATTGAACGGCACGACTGACTTGCGCGAGGTCAACCATCCGAGTAAAGCCTTGACGTTTAAGCGCGGAAATAATTTCGTTCTCAATCTCGACATAACGCCTCCCGCCCGAATCAAGGGCAACGACTGCCACGCGAGGATTATCTGCGTTGAAGTCGACGATAGCCTTTTTATTAACGGTAGAAATTTTTTTGTCGTCAAGTACCGCGCTAATCTCAACAACAAAAATTCCGTTCTCGACGCGGCTAGAAATAATTTCCCAACTTGAGATAAGCCCCGAACTGTCAACAGAATTATCGTCGGAAATGAGCATTGAATTTTGCACGCGAGTTTTAGAGTGAACCGTTGCGCCAAATTTATGTTCGATAGCCGCCCGCATTGCGTTATGAATTGCCATTCGCTCGGTATTGCCGCGTCCGATCGCATGAACATTTTCCGCTGAACACGTTCCGAAATTTATCAAAACAAATAAACTTAACAGTGTAAAAAATTTTTTCATAACCAACCCTCCGAATACATTATAAAAAATTTTCCCACACTGTCAAAAAAAATCGCCCCGACCGTAGTCGAGACTTTTATTAAGGTGTAAACTGAACTTTAATTGTAGTGCCCTTGTCGACAATTTCGCCCGCGCCAATGCTCTGACTGACTGCAAAACCGGAACCTTCTGCCGCAAAGGAAACGCCCGCCTCATTTGCGAGCCGCGCCGCCTCTCGAATACTTTTACCGTAAAAATTCGGAACACGAGCCGCCTCCGGTGCAAGCTGTTCTTGTGGCGTTTCAATTTTAGGTTCAATCTCTTTAGGCGTCTCTCTGCGCGGCAACTCTCCAATCGCGGCGTCGCCTTCTCCGACATCTGCGCCAACTTCGTCTGAATCTAAACCTAATGGCGCGTCGCTCGGCTCAATCCTCAAATAACGGAAGACTTGAGAAAAAATTCTGCTGGCAACAGGCGCGGCAATTTGTCCACCGTAAAAACTTCCATAAGGATCATCAATTACAACAAGCAACGCAATCTGCGGACTTTCAACCGGCGCGAATCCACAAAACGACGCAATATATCTGCCCTCGTCGTAGCCTAAACCGGACTCGTTGACTTTTTGCGCGGTGCCCGTCTTGCCTGCTACACGATAGCCACGAACTGAAGCCTTGCCGCCGCCGCCCGACGCAACAACTTGCTCAAGTAAACCTACTAAAGTTTTATCCGTCGCAGAATCAATCGTGCGTCGCACTTCCTCAACATGCGTCTCCGAATATGTCGTGCCGTTCGCGTTCTTAATCATCTTGACGATATGCGGCTTGAGTAAAATTCCGTCGTTGGCAATGGCGCAAAAAGCAGTTATCAGTTGGAGCGGCGTAACTGCAATACTTTGACCGATTGACATTGTAGCAATATCCGAATCAACCATATCTTGCGGTTCGTATAAAATTCCCGCCTCTTCGCCCGGCAATTCAATCCCTGTCGGCTCGCCAAAACCAAAAAGTCTAGCGTATTCGATTAACTTGTTAGCTCCCAAATCGTAGCCAAAAATCGCAAAACCCGTGTTGAGTGATTGCTTAACAACGTCAGCAAAAGTTACCGTCCCAAAGCTCGCATTGTTCCAATTTTGAATTCGCTTGCCCGAAAACATTACATAACCGGGGTCGACGAAAACTTGATTAGGCGCAACGATACCTTCCTGCAACAAAGCTCCTGCAACTACCGCTTTAAAAGTGGAGCCTGGCTCATAGATTGAGGATACGGATTTATTCTTCCAAACTTCTTGATCGTAATCCCAGAAACGATTTGGATTGTACGAGGGACGATTTGCCATTGCTAAAACTTCGCCCGTTCGAGGATCCATTACAATGCAAGTTATCGCAAGCGGATCATTTTCCGCCATAGCTCTATCAAGTTCCTGTTCGACGATAAATTGAATCGCGCTGTCAATCGTCAGCTGAATAGTTTTGCAACGGTCGCCTTGATAGCCGTGCGGCGTGAAAATTGATTCGAGAATCGGGCGTTCCTGCGTGTCAGCGTAGATAAATGATTCGGTGACTTCGCCCTTAATGTACTTGTCCAATGCCTGCTCAATGCCGTCAAGCCCTTTGTCGTCTGTACCCACGAAACCCAAAACATTAGCTGCAAGCACATCATTTGGATAATAACGCTTAGCCTCGTCGCGAAAACCTAAACACACGGCATAACCTTTTTCGCGAATCAACGCCCGAATAGCCTCGTACTCGGATTGCTCCAATCGCCGCTTAACCCAAGAAAAACCTCCGCCAACTGCTATGTCGTCTAAAATTTCCTGTTCAGTCTTGCCAACCAGTGGTGCCAAATCTTTTGCAAGTTCATTGGGATTTTCAACGTGATTCGGGTCGACGAACAACGATTTAGTCATTGTGCTAACGGCAAGTTCGCGCCCGTGCCTGTCAACGATTGCGCCTCGCGGCGATTGAACCGAATAATCATGCCCGACTTGATAACGCATTCTTTCTGCAAGTTCACTGCCTTGAACGAGTTGCAACCATGCATATCTGAAAACGACAATGCTCATTAGAAACAGCAAAACCATTACGAGCTTTATGATTCGCCTTTGAACAAATTCCCTGTCCTTTTTTACTTTCGCCATAGTTTAAGCTCTGGTGGCATTTTTAAGCAGTGCGTCCTTTAGCCGCCCTTCAATCGCGACGAGTTCTTTTTCTGCAGCTTGACGTTTCTGCCGCCCTTCCTGCTGAATTCGGAGCGTCTCTTGAATCGTCGAAATTAAATCCTCGTTGACCTTTTTAACGGTCTCAATGTCGACAACGCCGCGTTCATTTGCCTTAGCCGTGTCGATTGAATTTTGTTTAAGCATTTCGGCGTTGCGTCTCAAAAGGTCGTTGGTGGCGTCGGTAACTGCACGTTGCATTTCGATAACTTCTTTTTGGCGCGTCAAGCCGAGCGCGATAACCATTTGATTTTTCCAAAGCGGTATCGTGTGATAAATCGCCGATTGCACGCGGTCGATTAAAACGCGGTCGTTATTTTGAATCAAACGGATTTGCGGCGCGGTTTGTATAGCGAGCGTTTTACTAAGTTTAAGGTCGTGGATTTTTTTCTCGAAACGGTCGACGCTCTGTTCAAAATCGCTGACAACTTGAACCGCCATAGGGTCGCCGGTCGCCGTAGCTTGTTGGCGGAGTTTAGGTAAAGTCGTCGTGCGCATTTCGTCGAGTTTTTCTTCGCCAGCGCGGATATAAAGTTGCAAGTCCTTAAAATAGTCGAGATTTTTTTGATAAAGCGTGTCGAACATAACGACATCTTCCATCATCTTGACTTTGGAATTTTCCAATCCGGCTTGAATCTTTTCAACTTGCGTAGAAAGTTTTTCGTAGCCTTGCATCATGTCATCAGCCTTGTTTACGAGTGAGCCGATAATCGGGAGGTTGCTCAAAAAGCCGCCGCTCTTTTTAGTCACGTCGAAACCCTTAACTTTAGAAACTAAATCGTTTAAAAGCGTGCCGACTTCGCCCGCGTCCTTACTGCGAACTTTAGCGAGAATGCTATCGGAGAATTGCGCGATTTCCTTCTGCGCGGGCGCACCGAAACTTAGCGGCGTGCTTGAATCCGTTAAATCAATTTCGTCTTTTATCGCCTGAACTTTAGCTTTTTCTTCGGGCGAAAGCGTTTCGATTTGTTGAGTGACTTTTTCGATTTCCTTAGCGGGTTCCACAGGTACGACGGCTTGACTGTCCGACGCGCTGGATTTTTTCTTTGCCATTAAGTCATCAAGGTTTATGTCTGCCATTTTAATCTCTCCTTTGAAAATTATCTACGCCGATTATTTTTATTACGGCGGTCATTCTTTTTAATGTATTGTTCGTAAAAATCTTCGACGGGCATGAACAGATAGCGAATACCCTCGACGAGACTGACCCACATAGGCAACGTTGTCCACGACAGCAAGAAATAAATTATCCCTTGAATCGTTTTGCCCTGATAAAATTTGTGCGCCCCAAATGAGCCGAGAAAAATTGCCAACGCAGATTGAATCAGTTTTGTTTGAACGATTTGCGGGCGGTCTTCTTCCGGGAAGGGTAAATCAGGCGGCAATGCGTCAACTTCACCGCGTCGACGGCGTTGCATACCTTGCGGGAAAAATTTTCGCGGCGTTGCATTTTCAATCGGGCGGTCAAGCAAGTCCGTATCAATCCGAACATTGCCGTATTTGTCGACAGAGCCAACGTCGATTGTTTCGGTATCAATGCCATCAGAGTTGAGTTGCTGCTCCATAACCGTCAATTCGGCGTCGGCGGAAATAATCTGGTCGTTTAGTATGTGCTCGAATTGGTCTTGATAGGCTTCGTCGAGGGCGGCAAGCGTCCGTTTCATGCGCTGTTTCAAGTCTTGAACCTTATCGGTTGACAAATGCGTTTCTTCAAGCTCCTGATATTGCTTGACGATTTTAACTGCGCGGTCTTGATAATAATCAATGAACTTGTACGCCAACGCGATTCGTTCGGGATTTTTCTCAAGGTGCGTCAATAAATTCTTAGCGGTGCGCTGAAGTAATCGCAACTGATTGACAAGCTCGCGGTCAGAAATATTTTCCAACGACGTTTCCAAGTAATTATAATCGTTGGTCGCCTTGTCGAAGTTTTCTTGCAAGTATTGCGCCCGCTCCGATTCCAGCTCTTTTAAGTCAAGTTGCGGCGTCCGATTTTTTTTCCAGTCCCAAAACGCTTTGCCGCCGAAAATTACGCCCGTCGTCATCAAAATTACTATCAAATAGTTCAGCAAATTTTCCACGTTTATCACTCCCTGCCGAGTCGAAAAGATTTTCGCTGTAAATTGTACCATAAATTTTTCAGCTGTGCACTGTCAAGACTTAAAATTTGCATAAAAAAATCCCCGCCGTTTTGGCAGGGTAAAATTTCTTACGGTAAAGAAATATTATTACTGTCTATAACTTCGTGGAGACGCGGCAGATTTGTCAAGAAAATTTCAACCAATCGTTC
Source organism: uncultured Selenomonadales bacterium (assembly GCA_946408355.1). GTDB lineage: Bacteria > Bacillota > Negativicutes > Selenomonadales > Selenomonadaceae > Quinella. Next base: position 15,444 of record CAMJRX010000029.1, on the reverse strand, counting down.
GTGCGCCGGATTTTGAATCTTTGCTTGATAATGTGTGGCTTTAAGTCCGCTCGCCGAATAAAACGGCTTTTCGCAAATGACTTGCCCGTCCTTAACGTCGAATATCGCGTAAACCGGTATGATATGGAGGGTTTCGTCCCAATCGCCTAATTCTTCGTCAAGTTGTCCGCGTTCTGCTTGGGGAATCAGCATTGCGAAAATTACCGGCGAATAATTTCCTTGTTCGTTTTTACCAAGATAAAAATTGTACATTTCGCGGGAGTAGGGAACAATACCGACAGGTTCCAAACCTTTTGCCGCCGCTAAAAAAGCATACTCGCCGCTCGGTTTCGTTTTAATAAACGCAATCGCTTCGTTCTCGTCCGCTGAATAAGCCTCTGCCAAAACGTCAAACGGCAAATTATTTTTTTCTTCTGCTGCCTCGACGTTTGTTGTTGCTGTCAACAATATCAGCGCGAGGATTAAAAGTATTTTCTTCGCCAAGCTCATCACCTCTTAAAATTTATTTTCATTGCCGGCTTTAAGACGTTTGATATTGTCTCTGTGACGGAAGACGATAACAACTGCCGCGACAAGTCCGAACAAGAAATAAATAATCGGCTCATTGAAAATCGCCGCAAGAATCGGAGTTAAGACAGCCGCAACGATTGACGCAACCGAAACATAGCGCGTAATTAAGAATAGCACGAGCCAGACGACAACGACAATCGCGGTAATTTTGGGCATAAGCGCGGCGATAACACCGAGACCAGTTGCGACACCCTTGCCGCCTCTAAAAAAGAGGAAAATCGGGAACATATGACCGAGCATAGCGCACAAACCGCCCAAAACCATTGCGCCGGGCGAGGCAAATAGACACGCACCGAGCATAACACCAATCTGACCTTTAAGAAAGTCGAGAATAAAAATTAAAAGACCTGCTTTCTTGCCGAGAATCCGCCAAGCATTGGTCGCGCCGATGTTGTGCGAACCAAAACGCCGCAAGTCTTTTTTCCAAATGAGTTTGCCGAAAATTAATCCCGTCGGTATGGAGCCGATAAGATATGACGCAATTATAAGTTCTGCCCAGTTCATAAATTTTCCCCCAATCACTAACAACTAAGTTGGTGCGGATGGAGGGGGTCGAACCCTCACGCCCGAAGGCAACGGATCCTAAGTCCGGCGCGTCTGCCAATTCCGCCACATCCGCTTGTTCATGATTAAATCATATTTATTTTTTAGTGTCAACACGTGCGCAGGAATAAAACGTCATTTGCCGAATATATTTTAAAAAATATTTGGGAGGGAAAAAATTGCAAACTAAAGATAAAATCGCGGCGGTCGTCAAGGCGGCAGTCGAGGCGGCAATGCAAGACGGCGTATTAAAAGTTTCAAACGAGTTGCCTGAAGTCGCGTTGGAAGTTCCGCCTAAAAAAGAGTTCGGAGACTTCGCGACGAATTTCGCTATGCAAACCGCTAAAATTTTTCGTACGTCGCCGCGCAAAATCGCTGAGGAAATTAAATCGCGAATCACTTCCGACCTTTTCGAGCGGATTGAAATTGCGGGCGCGGGCTTTATGAATTTTTATTTGAAACCCGACGTGATTTATCGCGAGCTTAAAGAAATTTATGACGCGGGGAAAAATTTTGGTTGCCTGCCTTGCAAAAATAACGTCACGATTCAAATCGAATACGTTAGCGCGAATCCGACGGGGCTTTTGCACGTTGGGCACGGACGCGGCGCGGCGGCAGGTTCAGCTATCGTCAACATTATGCGGGCGGCGGGCTACAACGTCGAGAGCGAATATTATATCAACGACGCCGGAAATCAAATGGACAAGCTAACAATTTCTGTTAACGCTCGTTATCTTGAGTTGCTCGGACAAAAAGTTGACTTCCCAGAGGACGGCTATCTCGGCGCGGACATTATCGATACGACAAAAAGAATTATTGCTCGTCACGGCGATAAATTTTTAAACTTGCCTGAAGACGAACGCTTGAAAATTTTGGGCGAACTTGCCTATGCCGATAAAATGTTGGAGCTTAAAGACGACTTGGAAAAATTCCGCGTGCACTTCGACGTTTGGTTCAGTGAAAGAACTTTGCACCCCGATAAAATTAACGTGGCGATTGAAACGCTCAAAGAGAAGGGCGGCATTTACGAAAAGGACGGCGCACTTTGGTTAGCGAGTTCAAAATACGGCGACGATAAAGACCGCGTTGTAATTCGTGCGAACGGCGAGGCAACTTATCTTGCCGCTGACATTGCCTATCACAAAAATAAATTTGAGCGCGGTTTCGGTGAGCTGATAAATCTTTGGGGCGCGGATCATCATGGCTACGTTGCGCGTGTCAAGGCGGCTATGTCTATGCTCGGCTACGACGCTGAAAAGCTCAAAATTATTTTCTTGCAAATGGTTTCGTTGTTTAGGAGCGGCGAGGCTGTTAAAATGTCTAAACGTATGGGCACGGCGATTCCTCTGCGTGAACTTATGGAGGAAGTTGGAACCGACGCGGCGAGATATTTTTTCCTCATGCGTTCGACGGAAAGTCAACTGGATTTTGATTTGGATTTGGCTAAGTCGCAGAGCGCGGATAATCCCGTTTACTACATTCAATACGCCCACGCACGGATTTGTTCAATTTTCCGTCAAGCAAAGGAGGCTGGTTTGGAAATTGACGGCGAGCCGAAATTTTCGCTGATGAATTCTACTTCGGAAATTGACTTGATTAATAAAATTTTCGAGTACCCTGACGAGATTGAGAAGGCGGCGATTGAATACGCGCCCCAACGCATTGCCCGCTATGTTTATGATTTGGCGTCGACGTTTAGCGCATTTTATCGCGATTGCAGGATTTTGGGCGTCGAGAAAGATTTAGCGATTGCGCGGCTTACCCTGCTCAAAGTTACTCAACATACAATTCAACACGCATTAAGCTTGTTAGGCGTTTCAGCTCCAGAAAGGATGTAACGTTATGCGTAAAATATTTTTATTATTAGCGGTGATGATTATGTTCGCTTTCCAGTCCGCGCAGGCAGCAACGCCCTCGCCGCAATGGGTTAAAAATTTACCCGCCGCGCAGTCTTCGGAGCAAATGGTTGTTGTAGCAGGAATTCAAGGCACAACCGCTTGGATTTCCATGCACGAAAAAAATATTAACGGCGAATGGGAACAAATCATGACGACACCTGGTTTTATCGGAAAGAACGGTCTGGGCAAAGTAAAAGAGGACGACAATAAAACGCCCGTCGGCACGTTCCATTTCGATTATGCATTCGGCATTGCGCCCGACCCCGGTTGCGCCATTCCCTACGTTCAAGTCAACGAGAATCACTATTGGTCTGGCAACAAAAATTACAAGTACAATCAGATGATCAACTTGCTCCGAGTTCCTGCCAACTTCGACCGCACCGACAGCGAGCACTTGATTGACTACGCCCCGAATTATAATTACGTCTTGAGCATTGACTATAACGCGGCGTGCAAACCAGGCAAAGGCTTCGCGATTTTTATGCGTTGCCTTGACTCTTCTAAACCGTGGACGGGCGGCGGCGTGGCTTTACCCGAAAATAAAATGCGTTTCGTAATGCAACACGTTCGTCCCGATTGCCTCTGCGTAATTGACTCTTTACAGAATTTTGGCGGACAACTTTAAAAAATTTGGAGATATGATTTATGCGTAAAATATTTTTGGGATTGGTGGTGATGATGATGTTTGTCTTTCAGTCCACGCAGGCAGCGACGCCCTCGCCGCAATGGGTTAAAAATTTACCCGCCGCGCAGTCTTCGGAGCAAATGGTTGTTGTAGCAGGAATTCAAGGTACAACCGCTTGGATTTCTATGCACGAAAAAAATATTAACGGCGAATGGGAACAAATTATGACGACACCTGGTTTTATCGGTAAAAATGGCTTAGGAAAAACAATGGAGGGCGACCATAAAACCCCCGTTGGCACTTTCCACTTTGATTGCGCGTTCGGAATTGCTCCAGACCCTGGTTGCGCTATTCCATATGTCCAAGTTAACGCAAATCATTACTGGTCTGGTAACTGGCATTACAAATACAATAAGTTAGTTGACGTGAGAGAAGCTCCTGCCAATTTCGATACAAGATATACCGAGCATCTGATTGACTATAATCCGCATTATATTTACGCGCTGAATATGGGTTATAATTCCGAATGCGAGCCTGCCAGAGGTTTTGCGCTATTCATGCATTGTTTTGGTCCTAAAAATCCTTATACGTTGGGTTGCGTCGGCTTGCCCGAAGAAAAAATGCGTTTTGTTATGCAACATATTCGCCCCGGTTGCGCATGTGTTATAGATTCATTAACAAATTTAGGAGGTTCACTCTAAATGGAAGAAAATATTTCTGAAGTTGACCTTGCTTATCAAATCCTCAGCGAATCGGGCAAGGAAAATCCGATTTACTTTAAAAAATTGATTCGCCAGATAATCGCTAAGAAAAATAAAGTTGTACAGAACGAGGCGGCGGCTATTTCCGAAATTTACACGATGATTAACATGGACAGCCGCTTTCAGCACGCTGGCGACGGACTTTGGGGATTAACTGATTGGTATCCACCTGAAACTAAGCGTCGCGGTTCAACTAAGACGACAGCTAAATAAATTTTTTTATCCATAAGAAAAACCCGCCGGATTTCGACGGGTTTTTTGTTTGCCTCGATTGATGATAACTTAATTGCTAGCCGATAACTTGTTGCCGCTGATTTTGTATGTTGCGTTGTTAATGTTGAATTTACTGCTTTCGCTGACGCCATCGAAGATAACGGAGCCGCCGCTAACTGTCACTTTTTTTGTTAGAGCGGAATTTTTCAATGTGACAACATCATTTTTTAAGCTAAGCCGCTTTTAGACTTAACGCCTTTGACTGTCGCCAGAGTTTTTGCTGTCGCCGCTTTGGAGTAAACGATTGAATTATTTTCAAGAGAATATCCCGCTTGGGTCGTTTGGTTATAAGTCGCAGTGGAACTTTTGAGGCTCCAAGTGGCTTTTTTAGTTTTCGGTTTGGTAACGTCACTTCCGAGTTTGAGCGTGTAGCCGTCGCTAACTGTAACATTTTTATTGCTAAGGGAAGCTTTAGAAACAGTGACAACGTTTTTATTCAAAGAAAGCCTTTTAATTGATTTAACACCTTTAACTGTAACTAAAGTTTTATTTGACGTGCCATATTTAGCCGTTGTGCCGCTTATTGTCCAAGAATTAGTTTCGATTGGCTCGGTTTGCTCAATATTGAGTTTGTACAAGTTCGCCTCGCCGACCAATGTAATCTTATCTTCGCCAACGGTTACGATAATATCTGCATCGCTTTTTTTTAGTTGAATAAGAATCGCCGCAAATTGACAGCGTTGAATTAGCGTGGAAGCCGTAAATAATGTCGTTGCCTTCACCTTCGGTGTACTGAATTAGAGTTTTTTTACGGTAGTAAGAGTTCAAGTTAATTGTGTCGTCGCCCGTGCCGCCCGCTATAGTGACGTCGTTAGGTGTAATGTATTCCCATTTTTCAGTTTTGCTGTTCCAGACGTCCATGTAAATGTTATCAATGCTGTCGTTGCCTGCACCACCGAAAATTAAAACATTCGATCCAACGTTGAAAATGTAATCATTGCCTTCACCGCCGTCAAGCGTCGAGTTATCGGGTTTAAACGTTTCAGTTGAGTTTGCCTTATCGATCCAGACCATCTGCCTGTCATTGACAATTTTATCATTACCCGCGCCGCCGTTTATCGTTACGTTTTCGCCGGTGTTGGAAATTGAATCGTTGTTGTTTGTACCACTAATCAATGTGCTGGATTCTGAGTTTGTGATTACAGCCACAAAAACTACCTTCAATTTAAAAATTTTTTATCTATTTATTATACTACATTAAGAGAAAAATTAGCAATGGATTTAAGTTAAAATCATTAAAGATTTTTGTGCAGGAAAAAACTTTTATTAGCCGAATCAATTCCAGAAAAAAATAGGAGGTTAGGAAAAATTTAAGCGTTTCAAAAAATCTTAGATAAGCGACTGCGTTCGCATTTGGAGGACAGACATGGCAAAATACATTTTTGTGACCGGCGGAGTAGTTTCGTCGCTCGGCAAAGGAATTACGGCAGCATCACTTGGCAGACTTCTTAAAAGCCGCGGCTTGAAAGTTACGATTCAAAAGTTCGACCCATACATCAACATCGACCCCGGCACAATGAGCCCATATCAGCACGGTGAAGTTTTCGTGACCGACGACGGCGCGGAGACCGACCTCGATTTAGGACACTACGAACGATTCATCGATATTAATCTTAGCAAACACTCTAACACCACGACGGGCAAAGTTTATTGGTCAGTTTTGTCCAAAGAGCGCAGAGGTGATTATCTCGGCTCAACGGTGCAAGTTATTCCGCACGTCACCAACGAAATTAAAGCCCGCGTCTACGCCGTAGCAGAGGCTGATAAAGCGGACGTCGTTATAACCGAAGTTGGCGGCACTGTTGGCGACATTGAGAGCTTGCCTTTCCTTGAGGCGATTCGTCAAGTTAAAAAGGAAGTCGGCAAGAACGACGCACTTTATATCCACGTGACACTTTTGCCGTATATCGCGGCGGCGGGTGAACTCAAAACTAAACCAACTCAACACAGCGTCAAAGAGTTGCGAGCGATTGGAATTCAGCCGGACATTTTAGTTTGCAGAACGGATTATCCGATAACTCGTGAACTCAAAAAGAAAATCGCGCTTTTCTGCGACGTGGACGAGAACGCTGTTATAGAAAACCGAACAGCGTCGACGATTTACGAAGTACCGCTGATTATGGAAAGCGAGGGGCTTGATAAAATTGCGCTTGAGAAATTAAATCTGCCGCAAGCCCCGCCCAAACTCGACGAATGGCGACGCATGGTTCATAAAATAAAAAATCCCGACCGCACGATAAAAATCGCGATCGTCGGAAAATATGTTGAGTTGCCCGACGCTTATATTTCAGTTGTTGAGGCTTTACACCACGCGGGAATTGAACATTCTGCCAAAGTTAAAATAAATTTTGTAAACGCCGCTAAGCTTGAATGTCCTGAAGTTGACTTGGAAGAAGTTTTTAGCGGTTGCAGAGGAATTTTGGTTCCAGGTGGCTTTGGTGACAGAGGCATTGAGGGCAAGATTAAGGCGATAACTTTTGCCCGCGAAAATAAAATTCCGTTTTTGGGCTTGTGCTTAGGTATGCAATGCGCCGCGATTGAATTTGCCCGCAATGTCTGCAACTTCGCCGACGCTAATTCTACAGAGTTCAATTCCGACACCGACCATCCAGTTATTGCGCTTATGGATTCTCAAGTTTCCGTAACGCAAAAGGGCGGGACTATGCGTTTAGGAGCTTATCCCTGCAAAGTTTTGCCTGATACACACACTGCGGCGGCTTACGGCGTGGAAAATATTAGTGAACGTCATCGTCACCGCTTTGAATTCAATAACAAATTTCGCGAAATTTTTAAAGCGAACGGCATGGTAATTGCGGGCGTTCTCCCCGACGACAGCTTAGTTGAGATTATCGAACTGGATAAAAATTTGCACCCGTGGTTTGTCGGTTGTCAATTTCACCCCGAATTAAAATCGCGCCCAAATCGTCCGCATCCACTTTTCCGCGAATTTGTTAAAGCCGCGCTCAAACTCAAGTATCAACAATAAAATTTTAGGAAATATTTACAGATAAAAAGTCCCCTGCAAATTTAATTGCAGAGGATTTTTTTATAAGCAAAAGCCCCCGAACTTGTCGAGAGCTTTGTAATTTTCTTTATTGGTCGGAACGACGAGACTTGAACTCACGACCTCTTCCACCCCAAGGAAGCGCTCTACCAAACTGAGCTACGTCCCGAAAACGTCTGCTATTTTAGCAGATTGATTTTCAAATTGCAAGGACTTTTTTTATTGTAAAGCCTTAGCAAGTCTATCGCCATGTAATTATAAAATTTTATCGCTGGAATTCCACGCCAAACCATTGATTCGCCGCGTCCCATGTGTAGCACAGCTTGCAATAATTGCAATATCTTTCTTGTTGCCATTGCTTATAGACAAAAATTATCTGGTCGCCCTCTGCATAAAAATTATCTATATAAAAATCATATGGAATTTGTTTGCGCATATCCAAAGTATCAAAGTATTTAACCCATGTTCCGTCGTTGCGTTCGCCGATAACTTTAAGTGAACTGCCGCCGCCCGTCTCCGTTGCCAACAGATAAAATGCGTTGTCAGCGTCGTTTATCGGATAAATTTGCGTCCTACCCTCGAACACGTAAACAGGCACGGTATTTGAAAAATTTTTTCCACCAAATCGGCTCGCCGCGTCAAAATCTCCCGTAGCCGCAGAGCAGTCGAAGTAGAAATATAAATCATCGTTGAAAATCGCCACGCCCTTTGAAAAGTTGCCGTCAAGTTGTGTATAGCCTTCGATTTTAAGTTCATATTGTCTTGAACTCAGACTAATTGAGCCGACCGACTCATAAAGCGTCAAGTTCATTGCGGACGCCTGCGCGGAAAAAATCAGCAGGAAAGTCATTACAGCTAAAAATTTTTTCATTGCTCAATCATCTCCGGGTAAAATTTTTCGTTGACGGCATGCCATCTGCAAATTACGTCGATAATATTATTTTGCAAGGTATAGCGGAAAATAATTCGGTTTTCGTTGGTAAAAAATTTCGATAGCTGAAAATTATGCCCGATATTATATTTTTCTCGAAAGTCAAGCGCGTTTAAATGTTCAATCCACTTGCCGCCACGTAGACCAATAACTTTAATCGCGTCACTGGTATTTGAGCTTTTTTTCAGCAGATAGAGAGGAAGATTGGCAGTGCTATCTATAAGATAAATTTCCGTCTCGCCTTGAATATCGACGCTGATTGTATTTTTTTTATTTCGTGCGCCAAAACGACTGTAAATATCATTGCTGTCGTAGTGTAGGTACAAATAATCGCCGAAAAGTACAATTCCTTTAAATTCGTTGCCTTTAATTATCTTCGCGCCTTCAAAATTAAATCTGTCATTATAGAAGGAAATTTTGCCAATCGGTTGCAGATAAAGTGTAAGACGCATTGCGGAAGCCTGCGCGGACATTATCAGTAGACAAATTGCCGCTACCAAAAATTTTTTCAACATATCAATCACCTCCGCAAGTATTTTAACATAAAAAAAGACAGCCTCAAGATTTTTTGAGACTGCCTGAAAAAATTTATCTTAAGAATCCCATTTTACGTTCGTCGCGATATTTTTTGTCTACGTTAACGTCGAAGTCCTCAACTTTGAAACTTGTCAAATCTTCTTTGGTAACTTCGCCGTCCTCGTTTTCTTTGATAATGCGTTGAGCTTGCTTGAGCCACGCTTGCTCCAAAAGATTGCGGACAAAGCGACCGTTGCCGAAATTTTTCTTCTTGGCGACGCGCTTAAAAATTTTCTTACAATGCTCGGCAACTTCATCGGAAATTTCATAGCCGCGCCGCTTAGCCATAAGCTTAAAAATATCCGTGAGTTCGTCGGCGGTGTAATCGGGGAAATTGACGTGGAAAGCGATTCGACTGCGCAATCCCTCGTTGCGATCAAGAAAATCTTTCATCTTGTCGGGATAGCCCGCGAAAATTACAATCACTTCGTCGCGGTTATTCTCCATTTCCTGCACGATTGTATTAATCGCCTCGTCTCCAAAAGTCGCGTGTTCACCGTCGGATAAACTATAAGCCTCGTCAATAAACAAGACGCCGCCGCGAGCTTCACGGAATTTAGCGCGAACAGCTTTAGCCGTCCAGCCAACATATTTAGCAACTAAATCAGCTCGTCCGCACTCAACGAAACGTCCCGTCTTTAAAACTCCGTCGCGAGCCAGAATTTGTGATATAAGCCGCGCAACCGTCGTTTTAGCGGTGCCAGGCGTCCCCGTGAAAATCATATGCAACGCGGCTTTCTGCTTATCGAGGTTCATATCCATACGCATTTTCTGCACGCGATGCGCCGCGATAATCTGTTCGATAAGAGCTTTTTGCTCCGTCAAACCAATCATGTCTTTGAAGTCAGCATAAGCGTCGTTACTTTTTTCCTCGCTATTAATTTTCAAGCGGTCAATTTCGCGGTAAGCCGGATAAGTTTTATTTTTCAAGGAGCTGTTAAAAAGTTTTTCGCGAATGTTGAAAATATCGGACGCGCTGAAGGTAAGTTTATCGCCCATTGCCTCCAAAAGTTCCTCATCGGTGTAAAAGTTCATTGCCGAATCCGAATTCTCAATCAAATCTTTTAAGTAACTCAACGCCGTTTCGCGATTGCCCGCGCCCTCGTGCAATTCGATTATATGCAAGTCGTCTTGAAGTCTGGAAATAAGTTGCGGTGCAAATCCAGGTTTATTAACTAATTCGATAAAGATAAACAGCGTATTGCGTTGATAACGTTTAACAGTCTCGGATATGAATTCGACGACCTGTTCATAAACATGGGCAAATTGTCCGGTGTTAACGCGCTCGCCGCTCAATTCGATTATAACTGTGCCGCCCGCCGCGTTCTCAAGAATTTTTTCAAAGTCAATTTCGTCATAGCAGTTGTCGGTAACGTTTGTTATGATACTAATACGGCGGCTAACGAGGCGTTTATTAGTGTAAAGTGTGGCGACAAGCAGATTCGAAAGGGACAACGCGGCACCGATATTGCCCGCCAAAATTTTGTAGTGAACGGGCTGTCCGTAGAAGTGGTGAACGTTTTCTTTAGCGTAAATCCTCGCGAATTCCTCTTTAAAAGTTTCGTCGGCTAAGAGAGTTTGCGCATCTTTTTTTGCCGATTCAAAGCTCAAGCGTTTAACGGGACAAATAGTTTCGCCCAATCTGAAAGTTCGATTTTCCAGCGCGTCGAGTCCGAGATCTTGATTAATTTGGTAGTAGTCAAAGTTGAAGTTATCGGAGCGATTTGCTCTGTCGAAAATTTTGCTGAACTTTATCGCGGGTATTTCGTCGAGGTCTTTAATTTTGACGCTTTTAATGCCGAATTCTTCATGTTCCGCAAAAAACTTTTCAAAGAGCTTTGTCAATTTTGCGGGCGTCAATTCTTGGAAACCGTCGACAGCAACCAGCATTTGAAATACATTTTGCCTTGCGCGATGAATCAAAACTCTAACTCTGTCGCCGTCAATGCCCTCTGAAAGTGCCGCACTTAAATCGCCCAAATGGAACTTGAACGCACGCCGCGATTCCAGCGCATTTACGACAATTTTATCCGATTTCAGTTCAAAGGTTAGCTGAAATTTGTAGAAAAGCATTAAATTATCCTCCGTGTCAGCAGATATTTACTTTTCAAAGATAACGGTGACTTGATTGCCACGCCGCTCGACTAAAAAGTTTCCTCCTTCCAGTTTTTTAGTCGGTAAAAGTTTTATCGTAAAAAAATTTCTTTTACTTAAGCGGGAAATTTATTATACCATAGCTTATATGCAAAAAAATACCCGACAACAAAATTTTTTCGCGTCGGGTATTTTTATTTATGTTGAGAAAATTTTATTCCTCGTCCGGAACAGGAACTTCTTTAAGCCGAGTAATTCTGCCGACTTCTATTCCTTTCATGCCGACTTGGTTAAGATAATTTGCTAAAATCTCGTCGCACGTTCCGAATTCGCCGATAATTTTTAAATTCTTTAACATGTTGTAACCGTCGCCGCCCAAAGTCTGAAAATCGACAAGCGCAATCGTATAAGTTTTATTTTCGTCAAGCGGTTTCCCGTCGACAAAAATTTTTTCAACGCGGTGCTTAGCGGGCTTTGACGGGTCGTAGCTGAAAGTCATGCCGCTAACATCTAAAAAGCCGCCGAACGACGCGGGATAATATTCTACAGAGTGTTCGAGCATTTCACGAATCGTCGAGCCTTTAATCTCAGCGACGCGCAATATATTTCCAAAGGGGAAAATCGCCATCGTGTCACGTTCCCTTACGTCGCCTTCGGGCAAATCAGCACGAACAGAACCGCCGTTTGCAATGGCAATGTCGGATTTTGCCGTCCAACGATAAGCATCTGCCGCGAGGTTGCCCAGTTCGGATTCATTGCGGCGCACGAGCAAACGATTGCTTGAAAGTTCTTTGTCGCTGTGTGCAACTACTTTGTCCAAAAGTTTATTAGCTTCAGCGTCCGCTTCCTTTATTAAGGCGAGAATTTTTTTATTGGGCGTCGGACAAATTGCTTTAATTTCTTCTACGTCGAGCAGTTCAGCTTTTTTAGAAATGATTTTATGATTCTCAACCTCAAGCGTCGCACGTCCTAAAAAATGTTCGTAGCAACCCGCCTGAACAATCAGCGTATCTTTAATGCGAATACCTTCGGGGAGGGCGGTGTGGCTGTGCCCGTCGACGATTAAATCAATGCCGTCGGTTTCGCGGGCAATGCGTTCGCTGGTGAATTCGGAGCTGGCGTCAACGCCCATGTGCATTAACGCAATCAGTACGTCGCATTTCGGACGGAGCTTTTTAATCATTTCCTTTGAAACTTCGACAGGATTTAAAAAATCAACTGTCGTAACATTTCTCGGATTGGTTTTGTAAGCGGTTTCAGGCGTCGACAAACCGAACACGCCAACTTTAATTCCGTTGAGCTTGAAAATTTTATACGGCTTGAAAAGGGGCTTGCCATTTTTCTTGCGCACAACATTAGCGTCGAGCAACGGGAAATTCAATTCTTTAGCGAGATTTTCGAGTTGCGCGGTGCCGTAATTAAAATCGTGGTTACCGGCAGTTATTGCGTCGAGTCCCGCCTCGTTGAGTAGCGGAACTAAATTTTCGCCTTTGCTGATTGTAATCATTGGCATGCCGTGAAAAGTGTCGCCTGCGTCTAGCCAAAGCGTCGCCAAATTTTTAGCCTTAATAGCTTTAACTGCCGCTGTTATCGTTGCAAGTCCTGCACTTTTTCCGTTGTCGTCAGTGTCTTGAATGCGAGCGTGCATGTCGTTGGTATGTAAGATAATTAACTCCGCCGCCGCGCAGATTGACACGTTGAAAATCATCAGAGCAATCAGTACGCCGAAAAACTTTTTTATCATGTGGACACCTCCTAAAAATTTTATGCAAGTCTATAATTTTTTCCTGATAAAGGCAAGCGTTGACACTACTGCGCGGGAAATCTATAATCGAAAACGCAATGACATAATGGAGGGAATAATTTTGGCTAAAAAAGAATTTTCGATAATCGGTGCGGGCGTCGTAGACATTTTAGTTGGTGCAGTCGATGAGAAAATTTTTTCGCAGAGTTCCACACCGACGGATTTTATAAAAATGTCTTTTGGTGGTGACGCGCTCAACGAGGCGATTGCTCTTTCGCGACTGGGTAAAAAAGTTCAATGGATTAGCAAAGTTGGCGACGACGACGCGGGTAAAAGAATTTTAAACTACGCAATGGAAAATGGCGTGGATATTTCCGGCGTGAAAATTGAAACGGGCTTGGCGACGGGTGCCAGTGTCGTACTTATTGACACGAAGGGCGAACGCCGCTTTATCACAAATAAGGGGAGCAGTCTACGGACATTATCGGCGGAAGATATTTTGCCGCATGTCGACGATATGGGAGAAATTGTTTGTTTAGCGAGCATGTTTGTATCGCCGATGTTAGACATTGCCACGACGGAAAAAATTTTTAAGCAGATAAAATCCAAGCCGCGAATTTTGGCATTCGACGCGACACGAGCCAAAAACGGCGAGACTTTAAAAGATTTAGAACCGTTGCTAAGTTGCGCGGATTATTTTTCCCCGAACGAGGCTGAACTTGCAACTTTGACGGGCGAGGCTGACGTTTATAAAAATATTTCGGCGTTGCTAGATCACGGCTTGAAATGCGCAATCGTCAAGCGCGGCGGTAAAGGTTGCATAATCGCCACTAAGTCCGCGCAGATTGAAATTCCCGCTTGTCGCGTTGAAAAAGTTATCGACACGACGGGCGCGGGCGATTGTTTTGCGGCGGGTTTTTTATGGGCATTGTCTGAAAGTTGGACGCTTGAAAACTGCGGGCGATTTGCCTGCGCGGTGGCAAGTTGTTCAGTCGAGGAAGTAGGAGCGGTCGCAGGTGTAACTTCCTTAGAAAAAATTATGCGACGCTACGGAGATAATTTATAAAAAAGAGCGCAGCATAAAGTGCATTAATAAAGTAGTTAGAGAGTGTTGGTAAAGTGCAAAAGTAAAACATAAGCAAAATCTTTGGTAAAATGAATTCGAAAACAAGCCAAAGGAAAGTGCTTATGTCAAATTCATTTTATCACGAACGCTACTGCCTTACAAAAGCGCAACGAGAAATAATAGAGCCGTTGTTACCAGCTCCAAAGTCGACAGGACGCCCTGCTTTAAATTCCTTAACAGTATTCAATGCTATTTTGTGGATATTATCTTCAGGAGCAGCGTGGCGTGATTTGCCACCCCAATTCGGTAACTGGAACAGCATTTATCACAAATTCCGCAAATGGTGCGCTGACGACGTTTTCGAGAACATCTTGCAAGCATTGGTCGTAAACACGGAAAAATATCTGCTCGTCCAAATTGATTCAACCTTCTGTAAGGTGCATCAGCACGCAGCCGGAGCTCGTAAAAAAAATGGCAATCAAGCAATCGGAGTGTCGCGCGGCGGCAAGACCACCAAGATTCATGCTCTGGTCACGGAAAATTTTCAACTCATCGGGCTTTTGTTGACCGGCGGGCAAATACACGATTCAGAGTGTGCCAGAGAACTTTTGAGCAAGGTGAATCTCGAAGGCAAAACGGTTTTGGGCGACAAAGCTTTTTGTTCGACTCGTATTCGGGATTTTATCCAAGCACAAGGCGGCAGAGTTTGTATCCCCGACAAAGCCAACGCTCTTATAAAACATGAGTTTGATAGAGAACTTTACAAGGCTCGTAACGGAGTTGAACGTTTCTTCTTGCGGCTAAAGAATCGTAGACGCATAGCTACTCGTTATGACAAGTTAGCTGTCTGCTTTCTCAATTTTGTTATTCTCTCTGCTCTTTTGATTCAACTTTAGAGTTTACCAACACGCTCTAATATTCACTGAGTACCTTCGCGCAATTTATTTTTAAGTTCTGAGGAAGAGATTCCATGCGTGTATTCCGGTTCCACAATTTTACCTCCCCATTCTGCCAAAATCGAAATTGCTTTTTCACGTACACTTGCCAGAGGTCCTTTACGCCAATCTGTACCGTGTACCATATAGTCCGGTTTTAATTGGCGCAAGTTTTCTTCGTAATCTTTAGGGATTGTTGGTAAAGTCAAGTAAAAGAAAAACAAAAGAACAGAATAAAATTCGTGTTTGAAGGCACAAAGAGAGTCGGACGTCCGTCGCTTAATCCCCGAATCGTCTTCAACGCCCTCATGTGGATACTTAAAAGCGGAGCGCGTTGGCGCGATTTACCTGCTCGTTACGGTAATTGGAACAGCATTTACCACAAATTCCGTCTTTGGTGCTCTCTCGGTTTATTTGACCGCTT
>CAMJRX010000028.1 GCA_946408355.1 uncultured Selenomonadales bacterium | reverse complement strand
CGTAAAATTCCGCGAATTTCGACGCCTGGCGCATTTTCTTTACCTAAAACTTCTACAATTTCGCCGCGCAGAGGATTCCACGCAATAATTTTCACGACAACTTTGGTATTTGATTGAAATTTCCCTTTAAACTTCGGCAGAATAATTTTTTGGTCGATACGTTTATCATCAGGCGTTACGAAAACTTTATTTCCGATTTTGTTAAGCGTTCCGACGAAAATATTATTTGCGCGCTCCAAAATGTTGATAATTACACCTTCGCGACGCCCGCGCCAATCGTTAATGACTTTAATTTTAACTTTATCGCCATTTAAAGCCCCGCGCAGATTTTCCGCCGCGATAAAAATATCATTTCCGCCATTTTCGGGCGAAACAAAGCCAAAACCTTTAATATTTACGCTTAATTTGCCGATAATAGATTTCATAACGCATTTACGAGCGCAAATTTAGCAGTCGCCTCCGCAGTTATCACGCCGTCAGCCGTTTCGACAGTTGAGCGCATTGAAATTATATTTTTCCGCTGATTTTCTTGCCACGCGGTGATTTTAAGTTCCTGTTCAATGGGCGTGGGGAATTTATAGCGAATTTCGAGGCGTCCAGTAACGGCTTTTTCGTTATATTTAGCGGAAATGAATTTGCACATGGTTTCATCGAGCATAGTTGAAAGGATTCCGCCGTGCGCGGTACCGTCGTAGCCTTGAAACTCTTTGGGCAAGATTTTTTTCGTAAAAATGCGTTCGCCGTCGAAATTAAAGCTCAAATGCAAGCCGATAGGATTTTTTTCGCCGCAAGCAAAGCAATATTCATCACTCATTCAATCATCTCCTTTTAGTTTTGGATTTAGTTTTAATTTTAGCAGTGGTTTTCGGCAAAATTTTTTGATAATCGTCATCGAAGGCAACATTTTTAAAAGTTATGTTGAGTTTATCGAAGTTGACGGGTTCATTGCTACGAATAACCGCGATTGCATTGCCGACTCCGATATAATTTTTATTTTTCATGCGCAAGGGAATTACAAAGCGATTTTCGCACAAAAAAATTTCTTTAGCGTCCTCGTCGAGCAAATCGGCTAATTCTTCTTGGTCGAAGGCAACTTTATCGACGTTAGCTAAAATATTTTCGTCTTTGGTGTATTTTTTAAGGCGATTAAGGCGTTCGCGCCGCGCAATTTCCTCTGGCGTTTCTTTATCGAAAATTTTACAGAGTTTTTGCTCCAAAAGTTCGTCATCGGGAGAAAGTTTTTTAATCTCCGTAGCCTCTTCGTCATAATAGCGGTCTTCAAGCCACGTGAGCAATCGTCCGTCAAAAAAATATTGCGTAACCAAATCAATGTCAAAATTCGCCTTAAAATCGTCGATATTGCGAACTTCTACGCCGTCCGCCATTTTCAACGGGAATCTTTCTTTCTTTGTCATAAAATCAATTCCTTTCCCATTAAGTATCAAGAAAATCCCATTCGTTGCCCAAAATCCAACGCAAAGCCGAAATTTTGCCGTTTACCATGCCCCATTCAAACTCATCTTGGGGCAAAAAAGCTTCCTCGCCGACTTTTTTAAATAAATTTTCTTCCGTCTTTTGCGTTTTCTTCCGAATTCCTTTTGCAGTGGTTGCGTTTCCATTTTCAAAGCGTTTCTTCATAAAAAGCTGGCATATGTACCAAAATTTTTCCAAGAATTCATTTTCCGCCGCTACAATCTCGCGTTTCCTGCGCATAATATCAACCTCTTTTTTGTATGATAGCGAATTAGCCGTAACTTGTAAAGAATCATTGACAGAAGCGCATAAAGATTATAAAATTTCGCAAGAAAGGAGCGATTGTCATGAATGATTTACCGCGTTTCATAAAAATTGGCGAAGAACGCATTAATGTCGAGGACATTGCCAGCTATGGAATTGCTTTTGACGAGGACGAGGATCGTTATCTTTACGTCAGCACAAAAAGTAGCGAAGATATGTTCCAATATTACGAAGACGACGTGGAATTCGACCTTGATGAAAAAATTTCCGAAATGGACGCTTTGTTTTTGATTAGATAATTCGTAAAAGTTGACTTTGAACGGCGATAATTATAAAATGACGCCGATAAATTTTTGGGGAGGTAATTAAATGTCGGTCATTGAGGAAATACTTCAGACTAACGAAAAATTCTGCGCGAATCTGCCGGAAGAATACAAAGCATACGAGCACGAAGATCATCACGATAGCAAACTGCCGAAAAAACATTTGGCAATCGTAACGTGCATGGATACGCGCCTCGTGAACTTTTTGGAGCCGGCACTCGGAATTAAGCGCGGCGACGCAAAAGTTATCAAAACCGTCGGCAACTGCTTAAACGGCGTCTTCGATACTACTGTTCGCAGTCTGCTAGTTTGTATTTATGAACTCGGCGTGCAAGAAGTCGCGATTATCGGTCACCACGAATGCGGCATGGCTAAAACTACGTCGAAGAGCTTGACAACGGGCATGTTGGAGCGCGGCATTTCACCCGACGCAATTAAAATGGTTGAGAAAGAGCTTGTCGAGTGGACTGACAGTTTCCAAAAGCCGGAAGAAAACGTTATGAAGGTCGTTAAGCAACTGCGCGAAAATCCGCTTATCCCTAAAGACGTTAAAATTCACGGGCTGATGTTCCACCCCAGAAGCGGCAGACTTGAACTTCTCGACAAACAAGACTAATCACGAACGATAAAAATTTTAGGCGTCGTCCAAATGGACGGCGTTTTTCTTTACCACGTTAAAGCAGTGTACACGCTAAAAATTGTCAGCAAAATAATTTCGGCGAACAGTACGGGCTTTAAAGTTTTGAATAAATCTGCCTTGAAATAATCAATCGTGACAATTAAGCAGACGTGAGTTGGAGTGAGCATTTGCCCCGCCACGCCGAACGCCATAGCCACGCCCGCCAAATTTAAATCGCCCGTGCCCATAGCCCCTACTATCGGCATGACTATTGCGACGTGACCTTGACTCATGCCCGTTAAAATTCCGATTATCAACGACACGCAAGCGATTATCACGGGGATTGGCAACGGCGACGCTTGGAATGCCGCAACGATTTCGCCTAAAACTTTAGTCACGGAGAGGATTTGAATAAAATATAAGATACAGCAAATATTGAGCGTCATTTTTAAATCGAATGCGCCAAAAAATATTTCCTTAACTCCAACGCGCCGTCCGACTGCCGCCAATACGAAAACCCACGCCACCACAACTAAACCAGTTGCTATCGAGGCGTTGAGCTTAAAGAAAACTACGACCATAAAAACTAATGAAACCGGTAACAATGCCAGCAATAAGCCGTTGCGCTCGTGACGAATTTCCGCCGCTGTCTCTGAAATTTTCTGCGCGGCGGGAATTTTTATTGGGCGAATCAAAATAAACCAGCCGACCGCTATTGCCAAAATCGTTACCCAACATAAATGGCTGATAAATTCGCCGAATGTTACGCCCGCGATTGAACATGCCATAATCATTCCTGGAATTATCGGGCTTGAAAATTCAAACAGATGACGGAACCAAAAATTTATTGCCGCTTTGTGTTCGGGCGAAAGTTTTATATTCGTGCTTAGCTCCTCGACAATCGGCGCGGAAAATCTCGCTCCGCCCACGCTCGGCAAAAGTCCCAAGAACGCCGGCATTGCCGCTAATAAAATTTTCACGTTAGAAAAAGTTCGACGCAACGCCTTAACCATGTCCGTTAATGAGCCACTCAAGCGCAACTCAATTTCTAAGCACATAACGAAATACAGCGCGAAAATTATATCGTAAGTGCGCGACAGCGTGAACGTCTCGTAAAAGGCTTGCGCTAAAGAAATCGGGCTTGCTGAACGTATCAACCAGATAAAAATTCCGCTCGCTAACATGCACGCGCCGATTGGTATTTTGAAACGCAACAGCACGATGATTATTGCCAGCGCGATTGTTAAAAGTAAAAATATATTCAACTCGAATCTTCCTTGCAAAATTTTTTACAAACATTTTATCAAATAAATATTCTCCGTCAATGCAATGGTTTTTTTGTAAAAATTTTCATCAGCGAATTTGGAAAAAAAATATTGAATTCCAGAAAACGCCAAAGCTAAGGAATTCATCGACGATGAATATAATTCTTTAACGAAAATGGCTTGACGATCAACGTAACCTACCAAAAGAAAAACGATAATCTAGTAGATAAAAATTTCAATTACAGCGGCGCAACTTATCTCGCTAAACAAGAACCTTTGTTTATGAAATGACTGAAGACTTATCACAAATTCTGTAGGTGCTGTAGTGAACTCAAAAGCGACGGACTTTTTTTTGCTCCGATAACACCAAAGCTGATAAGGTTGCTAACGCCACTGCTGGCAATATCGCTACTCTTGACGCTAACGGCAATTAGTTTTTAGCTAATAGCTATCAGCTAAAAGCTAGGCACTAAACTTTGCCCGCTATTACAAGTTAGTTTGCAAGGCGGCATAATGCGGAGCGTATCATTATTCATACGCGTTTAATCCCACTGAAGCTATATTAGAGGCTGGCGTCTTACTTGAATTGCCTGTTTTCTCCGATATTCGACGACTTCAAAAATTTTACAAAGCTAGTTGTAATGCGGACTTTCACAGCTAGTAAATTAAATGCAGACTAATCGCTGATTTTATCGGGGACTTGAGCTACGAGAATTTTTTCCTGCGCGGCAGTCTCCAAATTTTTTATCGTGACGGTTGAGGTTAAAACTTCGTCTTCGCCGATTATTAGCGCGAATTTTGCGCCCGACTTCGCCGCCAATTTCATTTGGGCTTTCATGCTCTTTTTGCTGAAATCCATTGCCGCCGAAATATTTTTCCGCCTCAAATTCGTCAACAATTTAAATGCATAAATTTCTGCTTCTAAACCGCTTGCAACTACGAACGCGGTTATTTTTTTGTCCTGCGCGGGCAATAAACCTTGCAACTCCAACGCAAGCAAAATTCTTTCAAGCCCCGCCGCAAATCCTACTGCAGGTGTATCAGTGCCGCCAATTTCGCGAATCAAGCCGTCGTAGCGACCGCCGCCCGCAACCGCCGATTGTGCACCTAACGGAGCGTATTGAATTTCAAAAGCCGTCTTCGTGTAATAGTCCAATCCGCGCACAAGCCGATTATCAATCACGAACTCCACACCCGCCGCCGTCAAAAATTTCTTAACGGCGTTGAAGTGCTCGCGGCAATCGTCGCACAAACAAGTTTCAATTTTGGGCGCGTCGTCCATAAAATCTTTCAAGCCGTCAACTTTGCAATCTAAAATTCGCAACGGATTTTTCTCCAAACGTCGACGACAATCAGCGCATAATTCGTCGGCTTCTTCCGTAAAATATTCCGTGAGTTTGCGTCGATAAATCGGGCGACATGCAGGACAACCTACTGTATTAATTTTTAATTTGAGGTCGTCCAATCCTAAGCCCTTTAAAAATTCCCACGCTAACAAAATTATTTCCGCGTCGACGGCAGGATTTTTTTCGCCTAATGCCTCTACGCCGAATTGATGAAACTCGCGCAAACGTCCTGCCTGAGGTCTGTCATAACGGAACATTGACCCGATATAAAAAAGTTTTACCAGTCCCGTGTTGGCGTAAAGTTTATTCTGCAGATAAGCGCGCACAACCGACGCGGTATTTTCGGGGCGCAAAGTTATTGAGCGGTCGCCTCTGTCTGTGAACGTGTACATTTCCTTATCAACAACGTCAGTGCCCTCGCCTATGCTGCGCTGAAAAAGTTCTGTGTGTTCAAAGATCGGCGTCCTTATCTCCTCGTAACCGTAAAGCCCGCACAGTTCGCGGATTTTATTTTCCAGCCACTGCCAATTACTCGCTTGGTTCGGCAAAATATCTTTGGTACCTCTCGGTGCATTCGTCAGCAATGTTAAAACCTCCTTAGTTAACATATAAAAAATTTGACGTTTACAATTAGCTTTTATATAATCGACACATCGACAGGAGGAATCTCAATGCAAACAAAAATCTTAACAAAAATGTCAATGTGTGTTGCGCTGTGTTGTGTAACTGCTTATATCTCGTTCCCGTTGCCGTTTACGCCGGGCATGGTCACGGCTTTAACTTTTGCGTTGAGCTTGACGGCTTACCTGTTAACGCCCAAACAAACTTTTATCGTAATTCTAGTTTATATCGCGCTGGGCGCAGTGGGCTTGCCGGTTTTGGGCGGCGGTCAAAGTTTATCCCGACTTATCGGACCGACCGGAGGATTTTATTTTGCGTGGCTCGTTGCCTATCCGCTGATGAGTTTAGCTAAAGGCTCATCACCAAATTTAAAACGCTACGTCGCAATAAATATTTTAATCGCCATGCCAATAACTTACGTGGGCGGGTTAATCTCCATGATTCTTTTGCTCGACATTAATTTATGGCAAGCGTTAACTATGGCAGTTTTCCCGTTCATATTAGGCGACATGTTAAAGGCGACAGCGGCGGCTCTACTCGGCGTAAAGTTAAGCAGATTATTTTAATATCCGATTGAACGCATTAAAGTTTTGCATTTCCTGCGGACGACAGTAAATCGCGAAGACTACCTCCTTAAAGTAGCCCTCGAACTCCGGCAGGATTTTTTTGTAGGCATTTGCGACCACTTCCGGATTGTTTTGGAACGCGCCGCAACCAAATGCTCCCGTTACAAAAATCTCTGCGCCGTGATGAGCTACGACTGTGAACATATGCCTTAATCGCCGCTCTTGAATCTCCAAAAGTTCCTCGTCGCTAATTTCTTTATTGCGCAAATTCGGCGCGGCTATCGTTATCACGTCAACTAATTCCCATTTATCCCGCGACAACCGCGTAGGCTTATCCGTGTCACTTTTGCAAATTATAATTTCGGGCGTGTAGATACAAGCGTCGTCGTGAAGTGAATCGCCGCGTTCGCGATTGACATTGTAGAAACGTTTTCTATTTTGCTCCGTGTTGAGCACAGGATAAAGCGTTGTGCAACGGCAAATTGCTTCTTCTTGAGCGCGTGAACCGTGACGAACGCCGCCACCCGGATTTGTCGCTGAGGCGAAATTGTGTAGCGCAATTCTTAATTCCAAATATTTTCTTTGCAAGGAAATTGCCGTGTCTAATGTCCGCCGCTTGACTACGGAAATTGTCGTCTTCTTGAAACGCCGCTTAGGCAGTGGCGGATATTCTTCAGCCGCGTAAAATGCCGTGCCTTTTATCGAATCTTGAATTGATTGCTTTAAATTTTCGTCTGTATTGAAAAAAAGTTCCGTGTCCTTAAATACGTCTATAATATCGTCGCGCGTCACATATGCCATTATCAATTCCTCCCTCCGTAGACTTGCGCTAATATTTCTTCTCGCCGCGCTGTGTATCTTTCCAAATCTTGCATATATGTTTTTAAATCCTTTGCATTGAACGCCGTTTGTATTCGATTGCCGTCGGGAATTTTTGTTGACGCCGCCGCCCCAACGCCAATTATTGTTTGTTGCTCGCCCATTATCTGAACGTTGTAAATCCCTTCCGCGCCGCGCTTGCACCAGCCGACATTTTCAATTTGCCCGCTCATGTAGCCTTGCCGATATAAATAGTACGGATAAAAATTTTCGCCGCGCAGAACTTTAGCCGCATAATCAGCCATTTTGCGAACTTCTAAATCGCTCGGCAAATTAAAATCTTCCAAAGTGTTCAGCTCGTCGGCAAGCCGCATTTGCAACTTTGAACCGCGCTTTATCGCTAAACTGTGTATCGTCACGTCGTCGGGCGCAAGCTCTAAAATTTTTTCCAACGTCAACTTAAAATCTGCAAGCCGTTCGCCCGGCAACCCGACTATTAAATCCATGTTTATCTGCCAATCGCTTGCCGCTCGTAAATCTTTGAACGCTCGCACAACATCTTCTACCGTGTGCTGTCGTCCGATTAAGTCTAGCGTTTTTTGGTGCATACTTTGCGGGTTGACGCTAACTCGTGTCACATCGAAATTTTTTAGTGCAGAAATTTTTTCCGGCGTTAACGTGTCAGGGCGTCCACACTCGACGGTAAATTCTTCGACGCTCGCGCTGTAAAAATTTTCATGAACCGTCGCTAACATTTCAGCAAAATATTTTTCAGGCAACGCGCTAGGTGTTCCGCCGCCTATGTAAATCGTCTGCACCGTCAAGCCGTAACGATTAATCGCACTCGCCGCCGCCGCTATATCGCGCTTTAAAACTTCCATGAATTCAGCGATAACTTTTTCGACAGGCAAAACATTCGACGGGAACGAACAATATAAACAGCGCGTCTTGCAAAACGGAATTCCGACGTAAACGCCAATTTTTTTTGCGCCGCGTTTTATAATCGGCAACTGGTGAAGAGCAACCTCCGTTAAAAGTTCAGCCTTGTCGCGCTCGGTGAGGAAATCTTTAATGATTCGGCGGCAAATTTTATCGCGGTCAATGACGCCTTGACTTGTGACGCCGTAACCTTCACGCAACCACCGCTGAATAATTTTCGTTGGGCGCACACCGTGCAAAATTCCATAGGGCACGTCGTCTAAGCCTAAATTCGTCGTCAACAGCTGATATAAATTTTTTTTAACTAAACGATTGACTTCCGCGCCAAATCTTTCATCGGTACGAACCATTCCGCTTTTCCTAAAAAAATATTCCCTGCCATTAACCGAAATTTTTAGCCGCGTAGTAATTCTTTTGCCAACGACTTCATTAAATATTTCCAAGCCCGTCGCGTCGATTTTGAGACTGCGCAATACGTCGCCAATAACTTTGCTGTAATCGCTATTCATTGCCGCGACACTCGCTACAGTAGCCGAAAAATTTTACCTCGTGATTCACTATTTGAAAGTCAGATTTTTCCGCGATATTCGCCTCCAAATCGTCAAGCAAATCCTCTTCAAACTCAATGACCTTTTTGCACTTGAGGCAAATTAAATGGTGATGATGATGAATTTTCGGGTCGGCGGTGTTCAGCTCGTAGCGGGCACAACCGTCGCCAAAATCAATTTGCATTAAAATTCCAAGCTCGCTAAGCAAATCCAACGCCCGATAAACCGTCGCCAAACCAATTTCCGATTCTTGCTCACGAAGAATTTTATAAACATCTTCCGCGCTCATATGTCCCTTGTGCTCAATAAATATTTTCAAAATCTCTTTGCGTTGCGGCGTCATTTTATAGCCGTGCTCCGACAATTTCCCGCGCAGATCTTTTAACCCGTAAAGTTGTCCACTCATGTTAAAGCCCCCTTTTTTTTTATTAATTATAACAGCTTTACTAATCGCTGAAAAGCCTGTTAAAATATCCTAAGCATTTCCAAAGGAGTTGTTTTTATGAATGCTCAAGACGTTATCAAAAATTTTATGGCTAAGCTCGCCACGCACGGTTTAGCTTATTCAAGTTCTGTCGGAAAAAATATGTTAAACGCCGCAATTCGCGCTTGCTCCAGTTATTCCGACGTTGACGCCGTTATCGAAGCTATGGAAGCTGACCAAATTAAAGCAGAAAAACAAGCCGTCAAAGAAATTTTCGGCAAATCTAAATTAATCTCCGCGCTAACCGACGATCAAAGAAATCAGCTGGCAATTAATAATTCTAAAGCTAAATCGTTGAGCAATGCTTTCTATGACGACGCAATCAGCACCGCCGCTAAGAAAATCACCGTTGAGCAAGTTATTTTGGAACGCAAAGCTTATATCTTCCTCGAAAAATATTGCGGAATTAAATTACCGATACGCTATTGGGTTAAAGTTAATGGAAAAGTTACAAACTACGGCGATAAAACCGGAAATATCGACACTGGCGCGATTACAGGCTCCGACGCGGGCGGCGACACCGTTAAAACTGCTAAAACGATTGTCAATGAAACTTTTACCAACACGTACCCAAATGCTGATAGTTTTACGCGCAACGGCTTGACGATTAAATTGCTCGGTGAAACTTCTGACACCGACGGTAACCCAAATAATATCGAATCAAAAACTTTAGACGAATTAACTGACGACCAAAAGACAATTATCGCTGGTCTGTTTAAATGGTGGGGTGCCGATTGCCTTAAACTTAACGAAGACAGCTACGGTATAAGTTTTAATTCGTCGACGGCAATGATTAAAGATATTGAGCTGTATTTTTACGACGGACAAGGCAAAAGTAACGCGCTTGCAACCGTTTGGAATTGGCAACGCTACGACAGCGACGGATATACAACGAAACTCATGCTAAGTATCAATATGGATTACTATAAAAATATCAAAGCGTCTAATATTGACGGTAGCTCAAGCAAAAGCGGCGCAATGTATTTGGATAGGGCTTTGGCGCACGAATTTACACATGCAGTTATGGCGACTAATATAAATTTCTTTAACAGCTTGCCAATTTTTATCAAAGAAGGTTCAGCGGAACTCACTCACGGCATTGACGACGTAAGAGGCTCCGATATTTTCGGCGTGGCTTATAATGCCACTCGATTAAGTGATTCTCTGGACGTAAGCAATAGCACAACTAAAACAAGTGACAGTTATGCGGGCGGATTTATGTTTTTGCGATATTTGGCTAAGCAAGCCACTAATCAAAATGCCTTCGGAGAAATTACCGCTAAAATAAATCTCAACAAGAACGGAAATTATTATTCGGAAGGAATAACCGTCGGAAATTTATCTAAGAAAACTTACACCGTTAAAGATACGGGCGTTCATCAAATTATTAAGGGCAAAAGCGGCGTTAAAGTCGTTGGTCTAACTGCAAATGACACTTACAACGGCACGAGCGGCGCGGATACCGTTCAAACTGCTGAAGGTTCCAATATAATTACTGGCGCGGGCAATGACAGCATTAAACTTTACGGACAATACGCGACAATCGACGCGGGCGCAGGAAATGATACTGTGCAAGTTATGGACGGTTCGCATCATCTAATCGATTTGGGCGCGGGCAATAATCTTGCGAAGTTCACGAGTACATACAACTATCACAACAGCATAACGGGCGGCACCGACAACGATATTATCAAAGGCGGCAGTAACGGCTATTTTAATAACGTAATTGATTTAGGCGACGGAAAAAATAAAGTTCAGCTGTATTACGGCGAAAAAAATACGATAACGACCGGCGCGGGTAAAGATTTAATCAGCGTTGGCGGCGGTGCGAGCAATTTTGTTAGCGCGGGCAAGGGCAATGATACGATTTACATTTACGGAAAAGATAATACCGTCGAGGGCGGCGCAGGTAACGATAAAATTATAAGCGGTTCGGGCGCAGATTGGCTTTATGGCGGAACGGGCAACGATTCGTTATGGGGCAACGGCGGCAACGATTCACTTTACGGCGGCACGGGTAAGGATACATTTATTTACAAGCCTGGCGACGGCACCGATACAATTTTTGATTATCAGAGTAATGATTTGTTGACGATATTAAAAAAAGACGGCACTACGGGCGGAACGTTCACTAAATCGACATTTAAAAACGGAGACTTGACACTTACAATTAGCGGCAGCGGTAAAATTATTCTCGACGACGTTAGCAAGGGCGACACGGTTAATATAAACGGCAAAAATTACACGATTGGTAGCAAAGGTTTAAGTTAGGTTGCAAAAAGATAGGTGCTATGTTACGATTAAAAAAACTTTAAAGTCAGAGGTGGAAAAAATTGCCCGTAATGGAATATTTGGAGCGCAATGCGGCACTTTACGGAGACGAAGTTGCGCTGGTTGAATTAAATCCTGCAGTAGCCGACGGTCGACGCATGAGTTGGAAAGAATTTAGCTTGATTGAGTCGAATTCGTTTGCGCCGTATCGTAGAGAAATAACTTGGCGCGTTTTCGACGAGAAAGCTAATCGTTGCGCAAATTTATTGATTGAACGCGGCGTTCGCAAAGGCGATAAGGTTGCAATTCTTATGTACAACTGCCTTGAGTGGTTGCCGATTTATTTTGGCGTGCTCAAAACCGGCGCAATCGCTGTTCCGTTTAATTTTCGCTACGACGCCGCCGAAATTTTATACTGCGCGGAGCTTGCAGAAGTCGACGTAATTATTTTTGGTCCCGAATTTATCGGGCGCATTGAAACTAATGCCGAACGTCTTAGCAAAGGTCGTTTATTAATTTATGTCGGCGATAATTGTCCGAGCTTTGCTGAAAGTTATCACATTATGGTTGACGATTGCTCAAGTATTAAGCCTATGGTCGGCGGAATCACTGAAGACGACTTCGGCGCGATTTATTTTTCGTCGGGGACAACTGGTTTTCCTAAAGCGATTCTTCATAAGCACCAAAGTTTAACGCAAGCCGCGCAGATGGAGCAAAAACATCATTTAACGAACCGTAAAGACAATTTCCTTTGCATACCGCCGCTTTATCACACCGGAGCAAAATTTCACTGGATGGGAAGTCTCGTTGCTGGTTCAAAAGCCGTTTTGCTTAAAGGAACAAAGCCCGAAATAATTTTGGACGCCATTTCTAAAGAACAATGTACTATCGTCTGGCTTTTAGTTCCTTGGGCGCAAGATATTGTTGACGCGCTCGATAGAGGCGACATTAAGCTTGAGGATTATAAGCTTGACCAATGGCGGCTTATGCATATCGGCGCACAACCCGTTCCGCCCAGTTTAATTCGTCGTTGGAAAAAATATTTCCCGAATCATGACTACGATACTAATTACGGCTTGAGCGAATCGACGGGACCAGGTTGCGTGCATTTGGGCTTGGAAAATATTTCAAAAGTCGGGGCAATCGGCATTCCTGGCTATCGTTGGGAGTGCAAAATTGTCGATGAACACGGCGCGGAAGTTTCAAAAGGCGATGTCGGCGAACTTTGCGTAAGAGGTCCCGGCGTTATGACGTGCTATTACAACGACCCAAAGGCAACCGCCGAAGTTTTAAAGGACGGCTGGCTTTTAACGGGCGATATGGCTATGCAGGACGCGGAAGGCTTTTATTTTCTCGTCGACAGGAAAAAAGATGTTATCGTAAGCGGCGGCGAAAATATTTATCCCGTCCAAATCGAAGATTTCTTGCACAAGTTCGCGAAAATTAAGGACGTGGCTGTTATCGGCTTGCCTGACAGGCGTTTAGGTGAAATTTCTGCCGCGATTATAGAACTTCAACCTAACGTAGAGTGCACTGAAGACGAAATTAATAACTTTTGCTTGGAATTGCCGCGTTATAAACGTCCAAAGAAAATTATTTTCGCTGACGTTCCGCGCAATGCTACCGGTAAAATCGAAAAGCCAACTTTGCGTAAACGTTACGGCGCAGATAAACTCGTCGCACTGGAAAATCGCAGTTGAGGAGGTAATTTTATGGTAAACAAAGGAATTATTTTGGCGGGCGGCTCTGGTACGCGCCTTTATCCGCTAACTGAAGTCGTTTCTAAGCAACTTATGCCCGTTTTCGATAAGCCAATGATTTATTATCCGCTGTCGACGCTTATGTTAGCCGGTATTCGCGACATTTTAATTATTACGACGCCGCAAGATAGCAATTTATTTCAAGTTTTGCTTAGCGACGGCTCGCAACTCGGCTTGAAAATTTCTTACGCCGTGCAACCTAAGCCCGAAGGTTTAGCTCAAGCATTTTTAATCGGCGAAAATTTTATTGACGGCGAAGGTTGCGCATTAGTTTTGGGCGATAATATTTTTTACGGCTCGGATTTCGCGAAATTAGTTCAAAGAGCCGCCTCACACGACGAAGGCGCAACTGTTTTCGCTTACTACGTCAACGACCCACAAAATTATGGCGTCGTCGAATTCAATCGCGAAACCGGACAAGCCGTCAGCTTAGAGGAAAAACCTAAAAATCCCCGCTCAAATTACGCCGTCACCGGTCTTTACTTCTACGATAAAAATATTGTCGACATTGCCAAATCTATTAAGCCGTCGGATCGCGGCGAACTCGAAATTACCGACGTTAATAAAGTTTATTTAGAGCGCGGCTCGTTGCGTGTGGAAAAAATGCGTCGTGGCTATGCTTGGCTCGATACCGGTACTCACGAATCACTTTTGCAAGCCGGAGCCTTCGTACATACAATTCAGACGCGGCAAGGCTTAAAAATTTCATGCGTTGAAGAAATTGCCTATCGCATGGGCTATATCGACGAAAATCAACTGCTTAAACTCGCTGAACCACTACTTAAAAACGATTACGGAAAATATTTACAGCGGCTCGCTAAACACGGAAAATAATTTTCTAAGATGTGCGTTGTTCGCAATAAAAAAATTATTGCGCCTTTGTTCGTCAAGTTGACAGAATGTTTGTTTCTGCTTAGACGATTAGTTCTTAGACTAGCCACGCGAAAAGTTACTGTTGTAAGCGTTGGACACCGGTCGACGCTGTTTAAACTGCACGAAGTGGAATTAAATTTGGACGGCACGGGCAATTATAAACTTCGCGAGCTTTCTGTTTAACGGTATTGTCAACTTTTTTTTTTAATCCTAGACTAAAGACGGCGAATTATGTTATCATACAAAATATTGATTTTTAGCCGTCAAGGACGAGTTTATTGGTTGCTAAGGCGGCGTGAATATTGACATTCCTTTTACGTTAAACTACAATCGATTTGTTTAAAAATGACGCGGAAAGGAACGCTTTCGGGAGGGGGCAGAATATAGAAGCATTCATCCTGCAAGTTTCGACTACCGCACGAACGACGGAAAGTCAAGCCCAAATTTTTTCTAGGGAATCGTTCAAGGTTGAGATTGGCGGTTGGCAAACCAAAAGCTCTTGTCGTAAAATCTCAGGCGCGAAAAAATTTTTATGCCGTCAAGAAAAGGGGGAAATATTTTTATGTCGTGGTTGAACAACATGCGAGTTGCGTATAAGCTATTGTTGCTTAACGTTATCGCACTCGTCGGTATGGTTGTAATCGGTCTGGTCGGCTATTTTGCCGTTACAGACGCGCAACAAGATTTGGACAAAATTAGCCAGACTTACTTGAAAGGTATCTTTGAAATCGGTCGTTGCCGTCACGCCGTGCGCTATGCACAGGTTCAGGCGGTTTTGGCTCCTTTGACGGTTGATCCGGCTCTTTATCAGTCCCGTTTGGACAAATACAACGGCGGCGTTAAAGAGTTGGAAGAGTCTTTGAAAATTTATGAAGATATAGTTAAAGACGACGCGCAAGCTCGTGCTCAAGTCGACGCCGCTGAACGCGAATGGAGTAAATTCAAAGCCGGCGCGGATAAAATGTTCGCTATGAAATCTCCTATAGGTGATACTTCAGCTATTGCCGCGCACAGAAATGCATCGTTGGAATTCTATCAAAATGAAGTTATGCCTTATGCAGTTTCCTGCGGCGACGCAATTTTAGTTATTCAGCAGAAGGCTTACGAAGATTCCGACAAGACGATTGCGGCGAGCAACGAAAGCATTGCCGGTTCTATCCGCAATTTGTTCATTGCACTTGGTGCTACTTTCGTTATCTTGATTTTCATCAGCATTTCGATTACCAAAGCTATCACCAATCCGCTTAGCAATATGGTTCAAGCTTTGCACTTGCTCAAAGACGGCGACTTCCGCCGCACGGATTTGCTTGACGCTGACCGCGCAGACGAATTCGGCTCAATGGCTCTTGCAGTTCGCGAAATGCGCCAGGCTATCAGCAAGTTGATTCACCAGACCAGCGACTCCTCCAGCCAATTTGCGGCATCTTCTGAAGAACTTACCGCTAGTGCTCACCAAGCCGCGCAGGCGTCCGAACAGGTTGCTCAATCCGTTACCAATTCGGCAGGTGCAGTTGTTGAACAGCAAACTTTTGTTAACGACGCTATGGACGCTATCAACAATGCGCTCGGTTCCATTGACAACTTGACGAAGACCGCAGATAAAGTTGCCGCGCATGTTGCCTCCGCTAATGACGAGGCGGCGGCAGGTACTGAAGCTGTCGAGACTGCTGTCAATCAAATTATCAGCGTTGAAAAAATTGTTAATGATTCTGCTCTTACCGTCGACAAACTCGGCAAACGTTCGCAAGAAATCGGACAAATCGTCGAGGCTATCAGCGGCATTGCTGAACAAACTAACTTGCTTGCATTGAACGCGGCTATTGAGGCGGCGCGCGCAGGTGAACACGGTCGCGGATTCGCAGTCGTTTCTGAAGAAGTCCGTAAACTCGCTGAAGAGTCTCAAGAAGCGGCGCAGAAGATTGGCACGCTCATTGGCGACATTCAATCCGACACCACAGACGCGGTTGACTCCATGCAAAAAGGTAACGCCGCTGTTCGTACAGGTACACAATCGGTTGAAAAATTGCGCTCCACGTTTGATAGCATTCGCGACGCCTCTAACAACGTCCAGAAAGAGGCTACAAACATGGTTCGCGAACTTAAAGAAGTTGAAAAACTTACCTACACGATTCGCGACCGCTCCGAAAAGATTTTGGATAAAGGCGTTCAAGTTTCTAAGGAAATGGAAAGCGTTTCTGCGGCAGCCGAGCAACAATCCGCCTCCGCCGAAGAAATTTCTTCCGCAGCAGACGAACTCGCTCGCCTCGCGCAAGATTTGCAGAATTCCTTGCAGAAATTCCAGTACTAAGAAATTTTTCTACAAGATATATAGTTTCGTAAAAAAATTAGCCTCGACAAAACGTCGGGGCTTTTTGTTGCTAAAATTTCGTTTCTGTTGTACACTGTGGAAAAAATTTTAGGAGGGCGAACACTTTGTTGACTTACAATTATTATGGTCACGCCTGTTTTCAGCTCGACGACGGCACAACCAAAATCCTCGTCGACCCATTTTTAACGGGCAATCCGCAGGCGTCAATCACCGACAAAGACGTTGAGGCGGATTATATTTTAATTACGCACGCGCACGGCGACCACATTGGCGACGCTCCGAACATTGCAGTTAGAACAAACGCAACTGTCGTAGGCATTCCGGAAATTATCGACTTCGGCGGTGCTCGCGTTAAAACTATCGGCATGAATTTGGGCGGCACCGTTAAAACTGAATTCGGCTTTGTGCGTATGGTTCCCGCGTTCCACAGCTCCGGTATCGGCGGAGGAATTGCTTGCGGCTATGTTATCGGCGTCGGCGGAAAAATTGTTTACTTCGCGGGCGACACGGCTCTTTTCTCCGACATGAAATTAATCGGCGAACGCGACAAGATTGACTACGCGATTTTGCCGATTGGCGGACATTACACAATGGATCCTATCGACGCGGCTAAGGCGGTATCTTTCCTCGACGCGGCTAACGTTATTCCGCTACATTACGACACGTGGGACATTATTAAACAGAACGCCGAAGACTTGGTTAAGCTCGTCGAATTCGCTAAAGTTCACATCGTCAAGCCGGGGCAATCACTCGAACTCAAATAAAATATCTTGATTAAAAAAATCCCCTTCCGATTTGGAGGGGGGTTAAATTTTTTGATGTAAAATTTTAAGTTGTCATTGTCATGCGATAAGCTGCCGCCGCATTTAAAAGTTTACGGTCGACAAGATTTTTATCTGTAAGATTATTTGGTAAGTCTTTATATTCTTTTGAGTTCATAAATTTAGCCCATTCGTCTTCGAGGGCGCGAATTGTCCAAATATATTTTTCCATAATGTCTTCGGGCGTGTTAGTTTCGTCGTCAGAAGTTTTCTGCGCGGGAGAATTTTTATCCGATGAAGTTTTATCGGACGTTACATTTTCGCCCGCCTCTTGAATCGATTGATTGACTTCGGATAACGTTTGATTTTCCGTGCCGGAAATGTTCGTGTTGCCTTCCGCTGAAACTTCACTGTTGGAAACGTTAGCAACATCGCCGCCGACAGAAATATTGCCCGCGTCGCCCGTCGACATTACCTCGCCACCCGCTTGCATAACAGAACCGCCGCCCGCCGAAACATTTCCTCCGCCTTGACCTAGTGCAGAAAGTTCAGCCATTGCCGTTGTTGACGCTTTAATCATTGCCCGCGTCATTGCCTCACGAGCCTCGCCTTTAGACTTAGCTTTTTTGAGTTCCTCTTTAAGTTCCTCGCGGGCGTCGTCAACCGCTTTAGCTTTTTTGTAAGTCTTAGTGTCGTTGACGCGCAGGAATCCGAGTTCCTCGTCAGTGAGCTTTTGACCGGCTTTGAGCTTTTGTTTGATTCGCGCAAGCTTTTGTTGTTTAACTTGGTCGGTCGAGGCTTTAGCCGCCTCGCGAAGCTTATCGAACGTCGAAGTTGTCATTGAGATAAAATTTCCGTTCGCGTTCGTGAGAGTTTGTCCCGTTCGTATCTTGTGTTTCGCGGCGAAGGTTAAATTCTTCTGCTTGACATACGAACTGAGCGTACCGATAACCGCAAAATCCATTTTAATCGCCTCCTTGGCAAATCCAAAAATAAATCCTTAAACTGCAATCACATTTTACAAGACGACGTACAAATTGGCAACTAAATTTATTTATAGTCTTGCAAAATTGTTTAACGTGAAATAAAATTCAATCCGTTTGAAAAGATACTAAGGAGTTGTTGACATTGATACTTGAGCGGCTTGAAAAGTTGCCGGTTGGCTCGTTCCACTATAAACTTTTAATCGTAACAGGGCTGGGCTGGCTGTTTGATTCAATGGACACGGGGTTAATATCGTTCGTGTTGCCGATTTTGGCTAAGGAGTGGGGATTGACGCCTGAACAAGTCGGTTGGATTGGCAGTATCGGCTTAATCGGAATGGCATTGGGCGCGGTGTTAGCGGGCACGATTGCAGATAGATTCGGTCGCAAAAACGTTTTCGCGGCGACGGTAATTTTATACAGCGTGTCAACGGGATTGTGCGCGGTGGCGTGGAGTTATGAAAGTTTATTATTCTTCCGATTTTTAGTTGGCTTCGGTTTAGGCGGCGAATTACCCGTTGCAGCGACGCTAATGAGCGAATACGCACCAAGTTACCTGCGCGGACGATTTATAGTTTTGCTGGAAAGTTTTTGGGGCGTCGGCTGGCTCGTGGCGGCGTTAATATCTTATTTATTGATTCCGCAATTCGGCTGGCAAGTCGCGTTCATAATTGGAGCGTTGCCCGCGCTTTATGTCTTTTTAATCCGCTTACACATGCCCGAATCAATCCGCTATTTAATTTCAAAGGGCAAAGTCGACGAGGCGCGAGAAATAATTTTATCGCTGGAGAAAAAATTAGGCGTGCCGAGCAGACCATTTGATAATGAATTCGTGGACGAGGCGACGCCGATTTTCAAGCTCAATGTATTTACGCTGTGGACGAAAACTTTTAGACTCCGGACGCTGATGTTGTGGATTACGTGGTTCGGAATTGTTTTCAGCTACTATGGAATATTTATGTGGTTGCCGTCGATAGTCTTTTCACAAGGCTTCGAGGTCGTGAAAACTTTCGAGTACGTCTTGATAATGACATTGGCGCAGTTGCCTGGCTACATTACAGCGGCGTTTTTAGTCGACATAATCGGGCGACGCTACACGCTGTCATTATTCCTGCTAATGTCGGGCGTGTGTGCTTATTTATTCGGCAATGCGGCTACAAGTTACGAACTTTTGGGCTGGGGCGCGGCAATGAGTTTCTTTAATCTGGGCGCGTGGGGTGTTATTTACACTTACACACCCGAACTTTATCCGACGGCGATTCGCGCTTTAGGTTCGGGCTGGGCGGCAGGTTTCGGGCGTATTGGCGGTATGTTAGCTCCAATGCTCGTTGGTGTTCTGTTAGTTCACGGTGCGCATATAAATTCAATCTTTTTAATGTTCGCGTCGGTTTTCGTTATCGTTTCGATTATTGTTTTGAGTTTGGGCATTGAGAGCAAACGGAAATCGCTTGAAGAGATTGACGCCTCGTTTAAAGTTAAGACGACTTAAAATATTTTGGAAGGAAGATAAACATGCCGATTAACCCTAAACACGCGGCTGACGAACCTAAACAAGATAAAAAAGAGCCTGTTGAAGAAACTTTTATACCTGAAGAGCCGAAATTTTTATTAGACGAAATAATTTTGCCCGACGAAGTTAAAAATCAAATTTTGGACGTAGCAACTTATGCGGAAAATTCTCACCGCGTTTTTGAGCTGTGGGGTTTCAAACGCACGCATAAATTTTCGCGGCGAATCGGATTAAATCTTTACGGCGCACCGGGCACAGGTAAAACTATGGCGGCTCATGCAATCGCAAAAGAGCTGGGCAGAAAAATTTTAATCGTCAACTACGCCGACATTGAATCAAAATACGTTGGTGAGACTCCGAAAAATATTCGCAAAGCATTTGCGGCGGCGAAGAATTCCAACAGTATTTTATTTTTCGACGAGGCGGACGCGATATTAAGCAAGCGCGTAACGAACATGACGCAAGCGGTTGATGTCAGCGTAAATCAGACGCGCTCGGTAATGCTTATGCTTATGAACGAATACCAAGATTTTATAATTTTTGCGACAAATTTTATTGAGAATTTTGACCCGGCGTTCATGCGCAGAATTTCAATACACATTAAATTTACTTTACCGGACGAAATTTGCCGAAAAAAACTTTGGCGCATGTACACGCCGCTTGAAGTGCCGAATAACCTTGACTTTGATGAACTTGCAAAAAAATTCGAGGGAATCAGCGGTTCGGATATTTCAAATGCCATGTTAAATGCCGCATTCAAAGCTGCTCGCCTTAAAGTCGACGAACTTGATAAAAATTTAGTTTTTGAGGCTGTGGAAAATATTTTAGCGAGCAAGCGTGCTAATCTAAAAACGTGAGGTTATAAACACTTAATAAAGCATAAAAAAGAACGACAGACAATCATCTGCCGTTCTTTTTGTTAGGGGACGAAATTTTAACTTTACTTGAGAGTTTTGCCGCTGATTGTGTACTTCTTACCATTTATGTTGAACTTGTCGCCAGCACTTACACCGTCGAAGATGACTTTGCCGCCGCCGTTAATCGTAAGCGTGAGGTCGCCGCCGCTGAAATTTGCCTTACTGAACGTGCCGCCTTTCGAGCCGTTCGATTTAAGGATTTGCAACAAGTCGCCGTTTTTGTAGTCGAAAATGGTATCGGTGCCTTCGCCAGGCTTATAGATAAATGTGTCATTACCTGCGCCGCCATAAAGCGAGTCATTGCCACTGCCGCCCCAAAGTGTATCTTTGCCGTCGTTGCCGTAAAGTTTATCGTTACCTGCGCCGCCATAAAGCGAGTCATTGCCACTGCCGCCCAAAAGTATATCTTTGCCATCGTTACCATAAAGTTTATCGTTACCTGCGCCACCAGAAAGCGAATCATTGCCGTTGCCGCCAGAGAGCGAGTCATTATCTTTACCGCCGGAAAGTGTATCATTTCCGTTTTGGCCGTAAAGTTTATCGTTACCTGCGCCACCGACGAGCAGATTAGCTGAAGCCGTGCCCTTGATTGTTGTTGCTTTACTGATTGCAGAAGCGTCGACATTCTTAACGCCGAGTTTGCCCAAATCAATATTGCGTTCGGCAGAGGAACTTAACATCACGGAAATTTTCTTCGTGTCGTAGAGATTACCGCCGCTAACTATCTTCTTGCCGCTTGCGTCGATTAAGGTAATATATTTATCATCGGTGACTTTAATAGAAGAATTTTTTCCGAAACCAAGCACGATATTGGAATTGCTTTTATTCGAGGTTTTAAGTTCGGTATTGCCGCTCAAGCTGACTGCAAGACCCTTGACGTAGTTAACAGTGTCATTGCCTTCGCCTGTGCCGTAAATCAATACAGGATTTTTTCCACTCAAGCTGAAAGTGTCGTTGCCTTTCCCGCCGGTGATTGTGACCTTTGAACCGCTAACCGAGAATTTATCATTGCCCGCGCCGCCCGAAATTATCGCATTATTTGCCGCGATATTAAGAGTGTCGGCGTTGCCAGTGCCCGTAAACGTCTTGCCGCTCATGTTGCCAGTAATTTTAATGGTGTAATTACCGGTGTTAGATTTGAGCGAGGTATTTGAGCCGAGTACACTTGCCTTTAGATTCACAGTTTTATTGACGGGAGCAGGGAGCGTTGCATTTTTAATTAAGCCGTTCAAGACCATTTGAGCCGTGCCAGTCTTTTGTTTGCTGTAGACGATTGCATTGTTTTTGACGGTATAACCTGCGCTGGTGTCGGCTTTCAAGGTCGCTTTAGTGCCGCTAACTTTCCAATCGGGTGCAAGCTTAGCAGGTTTGAGGTCGCTAGCAACTGCAAGTTTATAGCCTATGCCTTTATCCGCCGTGACGGTTGGAGACTTAGCGTCGAGTATATTGGAGTTGTTGAACGTGATTTTGTAGGTGCCGTTTTTCTGCTCTACGACACTAACAGCCGATTTAACCGCCTTGAGAGTTGCGTTGGATTTAAGGTTAGAGATTTTAATTTCCGCGCCGCCAGTCGCCGCCTTGTAGGTAATTTTATTCGATTTGAGCGTGTAATAATCGTTTACAGCAGTCGTCTTATAAGTGGCGATGCCATTCTTAGATTTTGTAAAGGAGCCGGCAGTCTTAACGCCTGAAGTCGAAACATTTTTATTCAACGTAAGTTTGTAGCCGGCGTTAGAAGTCAAGGTAACCTCTGAACCCTGCAAAGCGTCTTTGGCAATCGTGACAGTTTTATTGTTGACGTTAACAGCGTCGGTCGATTTTATTCCGCTGATTATGAATTGCTCGCCGCCCGTCGCCCCAGTGTACGTTATCTTATTGCCGCTAAGCGTGTAGTATTCGGAATTAGTCGCCGCCTTATAGATGTAAGAATTGCCGCTGGTTGTCCACCCTGCCATACTCGTCGTCGTCGAACTTGTCGGGACATCAGAGCTAAGCGCAAGTGTATAAGATTTACCCGTCGTATTGGTAAGCGTAATATCGTCCGTCGTCAAATAATCCTTAGTCACAGTCAAAACGCTGTCGCTTAGCATATCGACTGTCGGAGCCTTAGCTAAACCGTCAACTGTAAACTGCAAGTAGCCGTTCTCGTAATAATCCCATGCTATGCCGTTCGCTGTAAACTCTGCCTCGTAAGCCGTTGTACTAACTTCCGCGTCAGCCGCGCCCAATATGTAGCTATATTTATCCTTCTCAATTTTAGTCAAAGCGACATCGTTAACGCTCATATTCGCAAAGTGCCCGCTCAACTCGAATGTAGTACCAGCCTCATAATAATCAACGTCGTTAAACTTAATTGGCGTCGCTGTCGTTGTAGCTGTTACTCCACTCGGCAAATTGAGCGTGTAAACCCTTTTCGCGCCGCTAATTTCTGCCGTGCCGTGATAGTAAAGGTTTTCAACTGCTCCATTACCAAACGGATTTGCTTTAACGTTTGTGATGAGATAATTATCGCCATCAATCGTGCCGCTGAAATTGCTAATCGTAAAGTTATCGGGCATAACGATATTGTTAGTCAATTTGAACGTCTTGCCTGCGGTAGCGTGATTCGTACTGTAGCTTGCTAACGTCTGCAGGTCATCGGCTGTTTTAATTAAGAACTTGCCGCCCTCAACATCGAAATAAATTCCAACTGTCGAGCCGTCGATTGTCAACGTATCTAAATTCGCCGCCTCTTTAAGCGTTAAGGAATTTTCGCCAACCGTCAACACAACGTCATTGCCGCTGATTGTTTTAGTGTAATTATCGCCTATTGTGAATTTGGTCGTCGAAATGGAGCCGCTCACTGTATCTTTGCCCGAAATGCCCGCAAGCGTTAAGCCGTCGCTGTTTATGTTGATTGACTCACTTTGCGCAGAACCGCTGAATGTCTTGCCAGAACCCGTGCCTGTAATATTAAACGTATAGTTGCCGTCGTTTTTAGTGACGTTGACATTTGTATTAAAGTCATCGGCTTTCAAGGTGACGACTGAACCATTAACGTTGAAGTTTTCGTAAGAAGTTACGCCGTTGATTTCCAAACTAGTCGCGCCGATTGCGTCTTCTGTATAAGCGATTTTGCCGCCGTCAAGATAACCGCCTACTATCGTCTTTGGGGCATAACTCACTACGCCGTCATTCAAATACCATTTGTCGCCGGTTTCATACAAATTTAAGCCCTTAACCGTAACCGTCTTGCTAACAGTTTGCGTGCTCTTCGCAATGAGATTGCCATTTTCCGCGTTGAGTTCAGAGATTGAAATTTCTTTACCAGAATCGACAAATTGAATCTCATCGCCCGCCGTAAAGTTCTCAACCGTGAAAGCATTAATGGTACCGCTGACTTCGATTTGAATCGTGTCGTTGCCCTGCTCCGTGTTAACGATAATATTCGCGCCGCCGTTCAGATTAATATTATCATTGCCCGCGCCGCCGTCGATTGTAACGTTGTCAGCGTTGTTGGTTATCTTGTCGTTACCTGCTGAACCGAGAACGCTAACATTGGCGATTGAGTTTTCGTAAAGCGCGCCGCCGTCGTTAACTTGAATATAAAATTCGCCCTCAAGCGTTCTGTCTCCAGTAACAGTTAAATTTACAGTGTCGCCGCCGTTGAGTTTAAAGCTCGCGTTGGTAAGATTATCGCCCGTCAACGTGGCGAAACTTCGCCACTAGCATAGAGTTCGTCATTGCGAATTAAACCTTTGTTCGTACCAGTAATTTTAAAATGTTCGGGCGCAGTAACTTTGTAAACGCGGGTCAATTTGCTGTCAGAAACGCCGTAGATATTGCCGCTAATTTGTCCATTTACGTTGCCGAAAACCGCGCTGTCGGACGTGATTAAATATTCGCCGCCATTGAACGTTCCTGCGAAATTATTTATCGCCGCGAAATTGCTTAGCTTAATATCAGCCGCAAGATTAAAAGTCATGCCCGCGCAGTCGTGATTTGCCGTATAAGTCGCTAAAGCTTGCAAGGCTTGAGCAGTAGAAATTTCGTAGACGCCGTTTTGATAGCTAAGCCCCGTTGTTATCGGCAAGCCCTCAACCGCAATCGTCGTATCATTGGTTGCAGTATAGGTGTCGTCGTTGTTTTTGGTCAAGCCGCTAATAATTTCGGCATGAACGACGCTCGCCTTAGTCTCGTCTACCGTTAACGTGATTGCTTCTTTGACAACGTATTTGTTCGTGTTGTTGATTTGTGTTGCGCCGCTTGTAATATTAATGTAGTCGGGAACTGTAACAATATAGCCGTCCAAAGAATTGAGCTTGCCGCTTGTCGGAGTGGAGCTTGAACTGTAAATATTGCCGCTCGCGTCGTAAAATCTTTTGCTCAATGTAACGTTATTGTAAGTTGCGTTAATTGAATCATTCGCGCTAGTCCAGCTGAGGTTAGCATTGCCCGTTATTGAATTCGCCGTGACATTGCCGCCATAGAAATTGACGTTGGAAGAAATATCGCCCGCTGTGAACGTGCCAATATTGTTGCCGCCCTGCGAATAGATATTCAACGTGCCGCCGCTAATTTTGCCCGTCGTCAAGGTTGCGCCGTCTTTGAGGATAAGATTGACTGCGCCGTTGAGTTCGATGTCGTTGAGAGTAATTGAGCCGTCGACATAGTAATTGCCCGCCGCAAACTCCGTGAGATTTGTACCAATTTTAATAGCACTTGTAGCTGTGGTAGTTTTGCCGTCCGTACCCAAATATTCAATGTCCGCGCAGTCGAGGTAGCTGAATGTCGCCGTAGATGTACCGAGTATATCTTTTATGTCAATGGTGCCCGTGCCGAGAACTTTTTCGCCGAACGATTGTTTTATCCGACGTGATGTTAATCGCCGTTAAATTCGTGCAACCTTCAAAGGCAGATTTAGCGATTGAAGTTAAACTGTCAGGCAAATTAATCGTCGTTAATTTCGTGCAACCTTCAAAGGCAGATGAGCTGACAGACATGATCCCGCTCTCGATAACTACGGAAGAGATAACCGATTTCGCGGCACCCCATGGATAAACAGCCATATTCGGCATTTCGCCTGTACCGTTGATTGTGATAGTTCCGTTGCCGCTTGCGTCGGAAGTTAGCGTGTAATTACAAGTTTTGCCTTCATTAGCGAATGTGCCGCTCGCCGTCAATTTATCTTTACCGCTCGTCAAGTTGGCAAGATGAGTTGCAAATTTTTCGGCTGAAACGTTAATCGCCTCAAGCGCAGTAAAGTTACTGATGTTTGCAGTTAAGTCAACGTCGTCGTCTAGATTAATCGTCTTAATCGTTACCGCCTCATTAGTTTCCAAAGAAATTGTAGAAAGGGCGCCGTTGCCCGTAATATTGAGCACGTTGTTTTCCATCGTCCACTTAACGCCATTGACGATTGCGCCGCGCACTGTCGGAGCTGTGATTTCCGTGTCCGCTGTAATGTTATAGTTAAGCGTCTGATTATCATTGGCGAAGATATAACCTTGAGTCGTCGCGATTGTGATTGTAGAATCAGCCGCCGCGTAGATTTCATTGTTAAAATTATAAGTTGTGCTGGTTATGTCTACGTGTTTAGGCAATGTGACTTTATAAACCTTAGTTCCGCCGCTGATTGTTCCCGTGCCACTATAATAAAGATTTTGAGCCGTGCCGCCGATTGTGCCCTTGACGGTAGTTAGCAGATGATTATCTCCGTTAAAAGTGCCCGTGAAGTTACTAAAATCTAAGTCAGCGGTCAGGTCAATATTATTCATTAACTTGAATGTTAAGCCTGTGGTGTTGCCACCGCCGTTTACGTAATTTGCAAGTGTGGTTAAGTCGTCAGCTGTGCTAATTTCGTAGTAGTTGCCTATCTCGTTGTAGGTAAGTCCTTCGATTGTGGAACCAGTATTTTCTTCCTCTTCAAAATCTGCCGCAATATTTTTCGTCACGTCGAACGTGCCGCTGATTTTAATCGTACCCTTAGACACGTTGCCTTTCTTGACTGTCAAAACATTATTGGAAAATTCTGTAGTGTAACCTTTAGCAATATGAATAGTGTCGTTACTCATGAAACCGCTAATTGAATCGTCGCCGAACGAGCCGCTGAACAGATAAGCATTGCCGCCGTTGCTGTTGCTGTATTGGAGAATGGTATCGTTGCCCGCGCCGCCGTAAACGCTGATGTGATGACCTATAACTTTGATTGAATCATCGCCCGCGCCCGCGTTGAGAGTGTTATAGTTTCCATATACAGTAAGCAAATCTTTTCCTGCGCCGCTATCAATGAGATTTTTTTGACCGCCGCCAATGCTTACAGTGTCGTCACCTACGCCGGTTGCCACGGTATTATTTTGACCGGAGTAAAATAAAACTTTATTGTTGCCGTCGCCAAGTTCGAGTTTGTTGTTGTAATGATAATGTGCGCTACCGTCGTCGCCGTTAATAGTATCACCGTTAGCACCGCCAATTATTGTGTTGTCGTAATTGCTAGTTACATTGATTGAAACGAAATCATTACCGTCGCCAAAATTAATGGAATGATGACCGCCATCAACAATGTCGATAGTGTCATCGCCTACGCCAGCCTGAATCGTAGAATATTGTCCGTAGAGGAGAATGGAATCATTGCCCGCACCCGTGATAAGGTTGGAGCCTTCAGCAGTCTGAACGGTATCTGCGCCGCTGGTGCCGTTGTAAGTATCGTTTGCAGTTAAACCGACAATTTTAACATTAGCAGAGCCGGTTATTACTTGGTGAACGCCAGAATTTTCTACAGTATAAACGCCGTTTTGAACGGTTCCGAGCTTAATTGCGCCGTCAGGGAGCGTATTGGCAATCTGCGCGGTTTCAGAGGTTGAGTTACCAGTAACATAATAAATTCCGTTGCCGCTTAGATTAACCTTTGCAGTGATTTCCCCAATGGCAGGAAGATTAAGCGTCTGGAGTGCGGCTTGTTTAGCTAAGTAGCGATAGAACATAAAACCGCCCGCGTAGCCGTCGCCTTTTGCTTGAGTGCCGGTGCCAGTGTTGCTAATGTCGAGACTAGCGTAGAGTTCTTCGGCGTCGTAAGCGATTTTAAAAATTGTGGGGGTTCGCTCGTCGTCAATACCGTGAGTGAGTTCGGCGACACCTTCCTTAATAAATTTTGGTAATTTGCTGAAATAGTTTATATTGCTTCCCCAAATGGCATGATTCATTTCGTGAGCAAGTGTGCGGTCAAGTAAACCTGCTCCCGACACTTTAGAACTACCATCCATGTTGTTAATATCAAAATTATTATAATAATTCATGTTGACATTGAGCATAAGTTTTGTCGTGAAACCGTCGCCGGTGCCGTCAGAGTATGTTCGTTGCCAATTCCAAACGGTTGCTAGAGTGTTACTGTTGCCTTGCCCGTCGAAAAAATACAGCCCAATATCTTTGCACATAGTGGTATCGGAATTAAAGCCAATACCGTAGCTTTCTTCGTTAAGGTTAATAGTTTCAGTAGCCCACCATTTGAACAGACCGGCGATAATTGCTTTTTGGTCGTCGGTGAGTTGCTCTAAAGTTTTTAATTTGATATTATTTGAATTTCCGTCCGTGTCAGAAGTTTCACCGAGCAGATGAATTGTCAAGCCATTGCGCGTAAAGGTTGTCGCGTCGGGATAAATACTTGACGTTGTGCCGACAACTTGCCCGTCAACTTCGACATTACCAGCCGTGCTCGTGTCAATGTCAGCAAGATTAACTGTAACGGGAGAATTTTCATTTGTGTTAGAAGAGCGGCTCGGTCCTGTCAAAGTTGGTTCAGCAGTTTTAACTGATTCGGGCAGAGGCGTTGGCTTATATTCGGGATCGATAGCCGT
Source organism: uncultured Selenomonadales bacterium (assembly GCA_946408355.1). Taxonomy (GTDB): domain Bacteria; phylum Bacillota; class Negativicutes; order Selenomonadales; family Selenomonadaceae; genus Quinella. The sequence goes on along the minus strand of CAMJRX010000028.1, from coordinate 814 downwards.
CCTGCCGCCGTCATTATCTTCTGCGTTATCCGGAGCTTTAACGTTTGAACTTTCGACACCGACGCTTTCGGCATAAGTAGTATTTTCGGGATTGTTGAGGTCGATACCGGAATTTGTCAACCACTGCCCGATTGTCATACTTGCGCCGTCAATGTTAAGTTTGCCGTTCGTGGCGTTGGTGAAGTCACCAAGTCTAAGTTTGCGTTTACCTGTCTTGTCGGTGATTATTAGCATCATATCTTCGATTTTCGCCGCGCCGATTTCAAAGGAGCCGTTGATTGTCATAGTATCTTCGGCGGTGAGGTCGCTTATCGCAACGTCCAGAACCTGCGCGGAAATTTCGATATTATCAGAGCCGGCACCAGAAGTAACAGTTGCGCCGTCGCCGTTAACAGTGATTATGTCGTTACCTGCGCCGGCGTTAATAGAATCTGCGCCGCCTGAAGTTATAGTATCGTCAGCTTCAGTAGCTTTAACAACCCAGTCGCGATTATCGGTTATAATTTTTTGCGCGGCGGTCGTGGAGGCTGTATAAGTGTTGATAAAAGTTTCGGGGACAACACTGCGATCCGTTTTTCCCGTGCCAGTTCCGATAATTAACGAACCGTCATTTTCGAGAGTGAGACCGTATTTAGTGGCAAGTGCGCTCAAGTTGAGAGTATTGCCGTAATAATCGGTATCGCCGGAATGCAATGTTATATTAGCGTCCGAACCTGTAATCGCGCCCGTGTCAGTGTTGCCTGTTGAGCCATTGTTACTACAATGGCATTAACTTAACAAAAAGTAGAAGAAATTTTATGATAGTCAGAAAAGG
>CAMJRX010000027.1 GCA_946408355.1 uncultured Selenomonadales bacterium | reverse complement strand
TGCGGAATTCGGCGATTAAATCGGGCAGAATCATCGCGCCGGACGTCGTGATTGTCCCGATACGAACTGTGCCTTTGGTGCCGCTACCGATTTCCTTAATTTCGCGAACAGTGCCGTCGACCATACCCAAAATACTTTCGACGCGGTTATAAAGGACTTGCCCCGCCTCCGTCAAGCGAATTCGACGCGAGCCGCGCTCAAAAAGTTTCACGTGCAAATTTTCTTCGAGGTGTTTCATTTGGCGGCTAAGGGCGGGTTGTGCTATGCCCAAACGTTGCGCCGCGTGGCTGATGTTACCTTCCTCAACGATTGCAAAAAATGCACGCATGTCTTTAATACCGATACCTTGTGCCATTTCGTTAAGTCATCTCCATTAAATTTTTTTACTACCGATACTTCAAAATCTGCGATTATTATAGCACACTTTAGCAAGATGTGATATAATTTTTGTAAAAAATTTATAGTTAATTTCACGCATATTGGAGGAGATAATTTGAATAGAATTCGTACACGTTTTGCGCCCAGCCCGACAGGTTACATGCATATCGGCAACTTAAGAACCGCGCTTTACGCTTATTTGTTTGCAAAGTCTCAAGGCGGCGATTTTATTTTGAGGATTGAGGACACTGACCGCGCCCGCTACGTTGCAGACGCCGTTGAATTTATCGAACGCACGCTTGCCGCTGCAAAAATTATTCCGGACGAAGGTCCTCATCACGGCGGAACCTTTGCACCCTACGTTCAAAGCGAGCGCATGGACATTTATAAAAAATACGCTGAACAACTCGTTAAGGACGGGCACGCTTATTACGAGGAAACTGAAAACGGCGTGGCGATTCGTCAAAAAATGCCGCGTGCAGGTGAAACAACTTTTTTCGACGTTTTGCACGGCAATATTACAATCGCCAATTCCGAGCTTGAAGACCAAGTTTTATTGAAAAGCGACGGCATGCCCACTTATAACTTTGCAAACGTCATCGACGATCATTTAATGGAAATTTCGCACATCATACGCGGCACGGAGTTTATCACGTCGACGCCTAAGCATGTTTTGCTTTACGAATTTTTTGGTTGGGAGTTGCCGACGTTTATACATTTGGCACCGGTTATGGGCAAGGCGGAGGACGGTACAGTTTCCAAGCTTAGCAAACGGCATGGCGCGACGAGTTTTAACGATTTGATTGAGGCGGGCTATCTTCCTGAAGCGATTACGAATTATGTTGCGCTTTTGGGCTGGAGTCCGAAGAATTCTTGCCAAGAAATTTTTTCTATGGACGAGTTGATTAAGAATTTCAGCCTCGACGGCTTAAGCAAGTCGCCCGCCGTGTTCGATTATGCTAAACTCGACTGGATGAGCGGTGAATATTTTAAAGCTATGAGCGATGAAGATTTTGCTAAAGTTGCTGATAAATATTTTGCCGACTTTGACGCGCCACGAAAAATTTTCCTGTCAAGTTTGCTGAAAACTCGCGTCGCTAAACTGTCCGATATTCCGGATATGATTGCCTTCCTTAAAAATCTGCCGCCATTTGATTTGGAACTTTTCACTAACAAGCGCAATAAAATTACGCCGCAAAAATCCGCAGAAATTCTCGCGCCCGCAATAAAAATTTTAGAAAACGTCGACGATTGGACGCTCGACACGCTTAACGAAAAAATTTCCGCGTTCGTAGCTGATTCGGGCTTGAAAGTTGGCGCGATTATGTGGCCGTTAAGAATCGCTTTATCAATGCAAAAAGTTACACCGGGCGGCGTCACCGAAATTTTATATCTGCTCGGCAAAAAAATTTCGATAGAACGTTTAAACGACGCCTTACAAAAATTAAAAGTCGACCGCTAAGCAATCGACTTTAAAAATAATTTGCGATTCAACGTCTCCAATCATTTAAACAGGTTGGAGAATTTTTTTACTATCTCGTCCTTGTTTTCCAAAACTTCAGAGTAATTTATTTTGATTCCGTTGTTCAAAGCGTCTTCAGGAGCGGGTAAATTGTAACGTTCGGGCATTTTTACATCGCGGCGAACAGGAACTGTGCCCGCTTCGGCTACTTTTTGTTGCGCCTCTTGCGTCATAAGATAATCGACAAATTTTTTCGCGTTATCTTTGTGGTCAGCGTCTTTAAAAATCGCGACGGGGCTTGGAACCATTAAAAGTTCGTGCGGATAAACCATTTTCAGCGGCGCACCCTTGTCAATTTTGCCGACGGTTATGTAGTCGACGCCTAAACACGCATTCAACGCGCCGTCAGCCGTGTCGTCGATAACTCTACCGGAACCTTTGCTCTTCGTCGCGCCGTTATCGCGCAGTTTTACTATATAATTCCAGCCAAATTGTTTTTCCAATAATGCAATGCTCATAAATGCCGTACCAGAGAGCGCAGGGTCGGCAATTCCGAACGAATTTTTATAAAGCGGGTCGGTCGCAATCGTTTCCCAACTTTCCGGCGGCGTCGTAACTTTATCTGTGTTAATTACAATGCCTAACGTTCCCAATCTCGCAGCAGTAAACGAGCCGTCATAATCGTCAAACGGATTCAACAATTCATTAAAGCCAGCCGGTTGATATTTTTCCAAAATGCCTTCGTTTTTCATCTGGTAAAAGTCGGGGACTTCGCTTGTCCAAATAATATCCGCCATTAAATGACCGCTTTGGCGTTCAGCCTCAAGCTTAGCCATAATTTTGCCCGCGCCCGCCGATTGCCAATCAACCTCAATGTTGGGATTTTGAGCTTTAAAGCCCTCGACAATGCCGCCGATAAGCGATTCTTTCATCGACGTGTAAATCACGAGTTTATTAGCGGCATTTTTATTATCCGCTTCTTTGTTAGCAGAATTATCGCCGCCGCAACCCGTCATTAGCAACGCCAAACACATTATCATAAAAATTTTCTTAAACATAACCTCAACCCTCCGTTAAAGCGTTTTTCATTTCGCGAACGTATTCTCCTATAAATTTTGGAGCCGCCTCGCCGTGTTTAGCCAAAATCTTTATAATCGCGGAACCAACAATCGCGCCGTCGGAAATTGAAGCCATTTTTTTAGCCTGCGCGGGCGTCGAAATACCAAAGCCAATCGCGCACGGAATTTTTGTATTGGCTCTGACTGCCTTAACGATTGAAGTTAAATCAGTTTTAATTTCACTGCGAACGCCCGTCACGCCGAGACTCGACACGATATAAACGAAACCTTCCGCCTCACGAGCAATCGCCGCAATTCTATCTTCGGAAGTCGGAGCAATCATTGAAATTAAATCGACGCCATATTTTTTACAGGTAGATAAAAATTCCCCCTTCTCCTCGAACGGGACATCAGGCAAAATCAATCCGTCGACGCCAATTTCCGCGCAAGTTGAGATAAATTTTTCCGCGCCGTAACTGAAGACAACATTGGCATAAGTCATAAACACGAATGGAACTTTTACGTCGCCGCGCAGGTCACGAACTAAATCAAAAATTTTATCTGTCGTGACGCCTCCTTTAAGTGCGCGGATATTTGCCTCTTGAATGACGACACCTTCAGCGGTCGGGTCGGAAAATGGAATCCCCAGTTCGACTAAATCGGCACCGTTCGCAACGGCGGCACGAACAACGGCGGCGGTTGTCTCCAAATTCGGGTCGCCACATGTTATAAACGGGATAAACGCCTTGCCATTGGCGAACGCCTCTTGAATCTTGCTCATGAAATTTTCTCCTCTATAGTTTTGAAATATTTTACCTTGAAAAATTTTCTGCGTCAATTCTGCCTGCTTGCCCAAAATAAAAATCTCCTGTAAAATGACGCGGACAAGGAGGTTTTCTTATGACGGGACTTTTAGAGACGCCTTACGGCACACAAGATTTTTTGCCGGCAGAGGCGGCGATTAAACGAGCAATAGAACAAAAAATTTTCGAGCTTTTTACGAGTTTTGGCTACGAAGAAGTCGTTACTCCGACAATGGAATATTTAGAAACGCTGACGACATCGAGCGGGCGAGTAATTGAGCCGCATTTATTTAAAATGTTCGATAAAAATAATCGGACGCTGGCATTGCGGCACGAGATGACGACGCCGATAGCAAGATTGGCAGTTAGCCGCCTAAAAGATTCGCCGTTGCCGCTCAAGCTCTCTTACAATACAAATGTTTTTAGATTTCGCAACAATCAGCCTGGTCGTCAATGCGAATTTTATCAAGCGGGTGTCGAATTGTTGGGGATTTCCAATGCATTCGCTGACGCGGAAATAATTTCGTTAGCCGCGCAGGCTTTAAGCGTCGCTGGGCTTAAAGATTTTAAAATTTGTTTAGGGCAAGTGGAATTTGTCGGCGGGCTTATGGAAAATTTATCAGCAGAAATTCAATCCGAAATAAAATCGGCAATCGAACGCCACGATATAGTTGCGCTGAATAATCTAGACATTGACGACGCATTGAAAAAAATTCCTACACTTCAGGGCGGGCAAGAAGTTTTAACAGCGGCTCAATCCATAGCAAATAATGAACGTTCGCGCCGAGCTTTAGACAACTTGACGGAAATTTATCGTTTGCTGGAGATTTACGGCGTTGCTGATAAAATTACGTTCGATTTGGGTTTGATTCGCGACTTTGAATATTATACGGGCATGGTTTTCGAGGCGTATTCGCACGGCGTAGGTTATTCATTGGCGGGCGGCGGCAGATACGATAATATGCTCAAGGATTTCGGCGCGGAATGTCCTGCAACAGGCTTTGCGCTGGGAATTGAGCGAATTTTGGACGCGAGGAAGTTTCAAGGCGTTGCAGATGATTCGACAGCTAAAGATTTTTATTTAAGTTATGCGGAAGGGCAAGAATATTTAGCAATAAAAAAGGCGGCGGAACTCCGAGCGGCTAAAAAAGTTGTCGAAGTATCATTAACGCCGCAAAATAAAGCCGACGCGGAAAAATCCTGCGCGGCAAAAAGATGTATGGAGTTAATTTATTTAGCATGAGCGTTTTTGGAAGAATTTTGCAGTTTTTTAGGGCTGTGACGGCGCGAATCAGCGTTGACGACGGGAAATATATTTCTGCGCACCTGAACGCCGAAGAGCAGAAAATTTTTTTTGCCATGAGCGTTGCCGACCAATATCACAGCTTGCGCACGGCGTACACGGTTGAGCGGCTGGTTATAGAGGACAAACGCGGCGTCGACCGAGAATTTTTGATTCGATGTGCGCTTTTACACGACGTTGGTAGACAAGCGGGAGATTTGACGATTAAAGGAAAAATTTTCGTCGTCCTAATCACGAATTTTGTGCCGAAATTAGCTGAACGATTGGAGATTAACGGCAATCACGCGCTTTACGTCTATCACAATCACGCAGAAATCGGAGCGCGAAAACTTCAGCAAATTGGACTATTCAAGGAGGCAAAAATTATAGCAAAGCACCACGCGCCGCCCAAATCTAATGACCCGCTGGAATTGAAACTTTTAAGAATAGCAGACAACGAAAATTAATTTTCTAAACTATTTGCCGAAGTCTTGATTCATGTCCACGAACTCAATCAGCTCGTCGACGCTGTAACATTCGATAATTGTTTTGCAAGTTTCCTTAAAGAGCTGTTGCAGTTTATAAAAATCTTCGTTGGGCGGGAAAGGTTCTTCGGCATTTACAACGGCTGTCGACGTTTCGGGGCGAATGTAAGCGGCAGGATAAAAATTTTTGTACAAAATCAAATTGCCTGCGACGCCCGTCGACACGATTAAAATTTTGCCGTAAAGTTCATTGTAAAAAGCGCGGCTCGTACCGACCGGAAAATTTTCTGTCAATGCGTTTTGAATTTCTGATTTATTGTTCATGTTTAATCGCCTCTCAAAGTTTTTTTTTCGTAATTCGGCGGTTAAAATATATTTCCTGCGCGGTTTTAATTGAAATGCTAGGCGAAGTATGCTAAGCTGTTATTCGAGGTGAATGAATATGCGAAAGACTATTGTTGAGTTGTTGAAGAAAGCAGGAGGCAATTTTATTTCTGGAGAAAGCATCGCCGGCGAGTTGGGAATTTCTCGTACAGCTGTCTGGAAACATATTCAAAAACTTAGGGAAAGCGGCTATGAAATTCTTAGTCGTGAACGTCATGGATATAAGCTTAAGGACGCGCCAGATTTACTTTTGCCCAGCGAAATTCAAATTGGGCTGGACACGCAAATAATCGGCAAGGAAATGCATTATCACCCGTCAGTTGACTCGACTAACCGCGTTGCAAAAGCTCTAGCGTATCACGGCGCGGCGGACGGTGCGATTGTCGTTGCTGAAGAACAAACGGGCGGTAAAGGGCGTCTCGATAGAAAATTTTTTTCGCCACGCGGCAAAGGCATTTGGTTTTCAGTTATCTTGCGCCCAAATCTTTTGCCTAAGGACGCGCCCAAATGTACTTTAATGGCGGCGGTTGCTATTGCCGAAGCCATGAAACGTTTCGACCTTAAAGCGGAAATAAAATGGCCAAATGATATTATGTTCGACGGGCGAAAACTCGTTGGCATTTTAACCGAAATGACCGGCGAAATTGGCAAGGTAAGTTATATCGTTATCGGCGTGGGAATTAATGTCAACATAAGCCGTAGTGAATTTCCCGACGAACTTAAAGATATTGCCGCGTCGCTGTCAGAAATTAGCGGCTACGAAATTTCTCGCGTAAAACTTTTCCGCGCAATTCTTGAAGAGTTCGACAAAATTTATCGCGAAATTATTGCAAATGGCTTTGATAAAGTTATTAAACGTTGGAAGGATTATAACATTACGCTTGGCAAAAATATTCAAGTTATCTCGGCGATTGACGGCAAAAGTTTCACGGGCAAAGCTGTCGATTTGAATGCGGACGGTGCACTCGTTGTTGAAACTGGAAACGGTCGCCAATCGGTTTACGCGGGGGATGTCTCCATAAGATGAAATTCAACACACGCGATATTAATATGCTACACGGTTCGCTGTGGGACAAGATAATTTTATTCGCTTTGCCTCTGGCGTTAACAGGCGTTATGCAACAGCTATTAAACGCGGCGGACGTTTTTACCTTAGGACAATTCGTTGGCAAAAATGCAATGGCGGCAGTCGGCAACAATATTTCAATGGTCGGGCTTATCGTCAGCTTGATGATGGGCTTGAGTCTCGGCGCGAACGTCGTCATTGCCCAAAATATCGGCGCAAAAAGAATTGACCGTGCTCACACAGCAGTAAGCACGGCTTTTGTTTTGGCAATCGCGGCGGGAATTTTTTTTTGCATACTCTCGGAATTTTTAGTCGCGCCGATTTTTTATTTCCTAGAAGTGCCAGATAGCGTCGTAGACATGGCGAAAATTTATCTGCGAATATTTTTGTTGGGATTGCCCGCCATAAGTCTTTATAATTTTCAAGCGGCGATTTTCCGTAGCAAGGGTGACACACGAACGCCGTTAATAGCTTTGGCGATTGCAAGCGGCGTAAATATTTTGCTGAACTTGCTGTTCGTCCTGCAATTCAACTGGGGGATTGCGGGCGTGGCGGCGGCTACCACCATTGCCAATTTTGTCAGCGCGATAATTTTATTCCGTGCCCTAATAAAAGCGGAGGGCGTCATACAACTACACCTTAACGCGCTGATTATCGACAAGGAAGAATTATTCGAGATTGTGCGAATCGGCTTGCCGGCAGGGATTCAAGGCATGGTTTTTTCGCTGTCGAATCTTTTAATTCAAGCGGCGATAAATTCACTTGGTGCGGACGCAATGGCGGCTTCGGCGGCGGCGTTTACGATTGAGATAAATGTTTTCTGCGTCGTCAACGGCTTTGGACAGGCGGCAACAACTTTCGTAGGGCAAAATTACGGCGCGAACAATCTACAGCGTTGCAAGCGGGCGACATGGGTATCAATGGGCTTGAGCGCGATTTTTATGCAAACGCTCTGTTGCTTTATATTATTTTTCGCCGAAGAAGTTTTAGCTCTCTTTAACGGCGACCCTGAAGTAATTCGTTTAGGCGTGATTCGGCTTTGGTATATCGTTTTGCCGGAATTAGTAAACGTTTTAATGGAAGGCTTATCGGGAGCTTTGCGCGGTTACGGCATATCATTAACGCCCGCCGTGATAACTTTAATCTGCGTGTGTGGTACTCGTGTCGTCTGGATATTTACGTTATTTAGAAACATTCCGACATATGCAACGTTAATGGCGGTTTATCCTGTCAGCTGGTTTATCACGACGATATTTTTAATCGCGGCGTACTTTTATCACGTCAAGAGATTGCGCCCTGCACGAAAATAAAAATTAATTTGCAGTTTACATTCCGCGATTGATTCGCTATGATATTCAACCATAAGATTTAAGGAGGCATTTTGCATGGTTATAATAATGAATCCGGAGGCGACTTCGCACAACATAGAGGAAGTTATCAAGGCGATAAAAAGCGTTGGGCTTGACGCGAAGATAATGGAGGGCGCACAACAAAAAATCGTTGGCGTAATAGGCGACAAAACTAAGCTTGCGTCGGTTGCGATTGACGCTTTGCCCGGCGTGGAAAGTTCCGTTGCGATTTCAAAGAGTTATAAATTGGCGAGCAGAGAATTTCACCCGCAATCAAGCGTTATAGACGTTAGCGGCGTAAAAATCGGCGGCGCGGAACCTGTCGTAATGGCTGGACCTTGTGCTGTGGAAAGTCGCGAGCAACTTTTAAAAGCCGCGCAGATTGTCAAAGACGGTGGCGCACAATTTTTAAGAGGCGGCGCGTATAAGCCGAGAACTTCGCCGTATTCGTTTCAAGGGCTGGAGATTGAAGGCTTAAAATATTTGGCGGCGGCGCGTGAAGTTACAGGCTTAAAAATTGTTACGGAAGTTACGACGGTTGAGGGCATTGCGCCCGTTGCTGAATATGCTGACATGCTACAAATCGGCGCGAGGAATATGCAAAACTTTGGCTTGCTTAAAGAGGTCGGCAAATGCAAACGCCCCGTGCTTTTAAAGCGTGGACTTGCGGCAACAATCGACGAATGGTTAAACGCCGCCGAATACATTATGAACGCGGGCAATCCCAACGTTGTCTTATGCGAGCGCGGAATCCGAACTTATGAAACTTATACGCGCAACACGCTTGACTTATCAGCAATCGCGGCGGTTAAACATTTATCACACCTGCCGATAATCGTTGATCCAAGTCACGGAACGGGCAAGTGGCGCATGGTTAAGCCAATGGCATTTGCGGCAATCGCGGCGGGCGCAGATGGCTTGATGATGGAAATGCACTCAAATCCGGCGCGGGCATTATCCGACGGTTCGCAATCGTTGACGCCTGAACATTATCGCGCCGTCATGAGCGGCATAAAAAAATTGGCGGCGTTCATGCGCGAGGAAAATTTAATCGGACTTGACGAGGGGTGAATACTTTTGCGCTTGAGGAAAAAACCTCACACTTACGAGAAATTAACACGGTTTGAAGACTTCGTGACACGCGGCGACGTTCAGCCGATAAAAAAAGATTCGACGCGAGAACTTTACGTGGAATTGGGCACGGGCAAAGGCGACTTCATAACGCAGATAGCCGAGCGCAACCCGCAAATAAATTTTATCGGGCTGGAAGTCGAAGCAACTTGCGTATTGGCAGCGGCGCGTAAAGTTCGTGAAAAAAATCTTAGCAACGTTAGATTGATTGTTTTCGACATAAATAATATCGCCGAACTTTTTTCCGAGCACGAAGTCGACAGGCTTTATATAAATTTTTGTGACCCGTGGCCTAAAAAACGTCATGCCAAACGCCGCTTAACGCATGTTAGATTTTTGGAAATGTACAGGAAAATTTTAAAGCGCGACGGCGAAATTTATTTCAAGACGGATAATCGCGGGTTGTTCGATTTTTCGTTGGAGCAATTCGCGTTTGCAGGGCTTGACGTTCGCGACATTACTAACGATTTGCACGCTAACGAGCCGCCCGAAAATATTCGCACCGAATACGAGAATAAATTCAGTGCGGCGGGCGTCCCGATAAATTTTTGTATTGCGAGGTTCGCTAATGGATAAAACTTTAACGTTAGGCATTGAAACGAGTTGCGACGAGACAGCGGCGGCAGTCCTGCGCGGCGGGCGCGAGTTGTTATCAAATGTTATCTCAACGCAAATTCCGTTGCATCAAAAATTCGGCGGCGTCGTACCGGAAATTGCCTCGCGTAAACATATCGTCAACATCATGCCGGTTATCGACGAGGCAATCAATAAGGCGGGTGTCAACTTGTGCGACATAAATCAAATCGCCGTTACGTTCGGACCCGGTTTAGCGGGCGCGTTATTAGTTGGCTTATCGGTGGCAAAATCTTTAGCTTATGCATTAAAAATCCCGCTAATCGCCGTCAATCACTTGGAGGGGCATATCTTCGCTAACTTTTTGAGTGCGCCCGAATTGGAGCCGCCGTTTTTATCGCTGGTAGTTTCGGGTGGACACACCGCGCTGATTAAAATGACTGACTATAACAGCTTTGAACTTTTGGGACAATCACGCGATGACGCGGCGGGCGAGGCGTTTGATAAAATTGCGAGGGTTATGGGCTTGCCTTATCCGGGCGGTCCCGAAATCGACAAACTTGCTAAGCTCGGCAATCCCGTTGCCATAAATTTTCCGCACCCTAAAGTTACAGGCTACGACTTTAGCTTTAGCGGGCTTAAGTCTGCGGTTTTAAATTTTCTTAATACCGCGCAGATGAAAGACGAGCCGATTAATTCTGCTGACGTTGCGGCGAGTTTCCAAAAAACTGTTGTCGATACGCTGGCAGAAAAAACTTTATCGGCAGCGGAAGAATTCAAGCTTGATAAGATTGTTTTGGCGGGCGGCGTCGCGGCAAATTCTTCGTTGGAAAAAAATTTGCGCACGGCTTGCCAACGTCGCGAATTTAAATTTTTTTACCCGACAAAAATTCTTTGTACCGACAACGCCGCAATGATTGCTTGCCGCGGCTACTATCAAAAAACTTTTGCTGACTCAACTTTAAATGCAGTGCCAAATCTCGGATTGTGAGGTAAATTTATGACTGAACTTAAAAACTTGGGGAAAATTACCGCTTATAAATACGACTACGCGCCCGAATTTTTGGAGGCGATACCGAATAAAAATTCAAGCAGAAATTATTTCGTGACATTGACCAGCGACGAATTTACTTGCCTCTGCCCGATAACTCATCAGCCCGACTACGCCACGATTAAAATCCGCTACATTCCTGATAAAAAACTTGTCGAGAGCAAAAGCCTTAAACTTTATCTTACGAGTTTTCGCAATCACGGAACTTTTCATGAAGACGTTATCAATACGATAGCCGACGACTTGATTAAACTTTTAGAACCGCGCTATCTTGAAGTTGAGGGGCTGTTCAGTGTTCGTGGCGGAATTTCAATCGTGCCATTCGTTAACTATGGTCGTGACGAGTTCGAGGACGTAGCAAAAAAATTTTTATTGGAGAGAAAGTTTTGAGACAAAAAAAAATTGCCTTGATTAACGACATAACGGGCTTTGGGCGGTGTTCAGTAACGGTTGAGTTGCCGATAATTTCCGCGCTGAAAATTCAAGTTTGCCCGTTGCCGACCGCGCTATTGTCTGTGCATACGGGCTTTGAAAATTATTTTTTAGACGATTATACCGACCGCATGGAAAGTTATATCGACAGCTGGCAAAAAAATAATTTGGAGTTCGACGCGATTGCTACGGGATTTTTGGGTTCCGCCGCGCAGATTGAAATCGTTCGTCGCTTTATAAAAAAATTTCCCGCCGTCGTGATAATAGATCCTGTCATGGGAGATCATGGAAAAATTTATAAATCTTATACTAAGGAAATGTGTCTTCGTATGCGCGAGCTGCTAGAGTTTGCTGACCTCGTTACACCGAATTTAACGGAGGCTTGCGAACTTTTGGGCGTTCCGTATCCTGCGGGCGGCGTCGTTAGTGATTCGGAGCTTGCGACTATGGCGGCGAACATTGCGGCTAAAACTCGTGGCGGGCGCGTCGTGATAACTGGCGTGACGCTTGACATTGATGACGGCTCCAACATTGCCAATTTTATTTTTGATCGTGGAGAAATTAATTTCGTAACTTCGCGCAGAATTGGCAATGACCGTTCGGGTTCGGGCGATGCATTTTTTGCGGTAGTGGCGGCGTCTTGGCTCAACGGCGAAAATTTAATATACGCGACGCGCAAGGCGGCTGATTTCGTTGCAAAGTGTATTGCCCATGCAGAGAAATTAAATTTGTCATGGAATTGGGGCTTGCCCTTTGAAGAATTTTTGACGGAACTTTAGGAGGACTTATGATAAAATTTTTTGCGCCGCTGATTTTTTGGGCGGTAATTTTTTTAACGGGTTGTGGACAAGAGGACACTCCAGAAGCCGCACTCAACGAAATAAAAATCGCGCTTGCCGAAAGAGATTCAACAAAACTTTCAGAGCGCGTGAACTTAAACGAATTTTTTTCTGCAACTTATGACGCGGCGACTGTGGAGCTTGCCAGAAATTACGACGCCTATCAAGCCAAATATCCCGACGACCCGTATTTTCAACACAGCGCGGAATTCTTGACAACTTACAACGCCGAACATAAAGAACGGCACTTAAAATTTTTGGACGGCGTAAAGAATTCTTTTTTCGCCAAAATGCCGGAGCCTGAAACGCCAGAGGAAAATCCTACGGCTTATGTTGCCAACGAGTTTGAAAAAATTCGGCAGGTGACCGACGCTACGATTAAGGAGACGCGAATTGACGACGACAAGGCAACGATTATCCTCGACGTGCAGGGCGATAATTCTTTGCGCGGACAATTTATCGGGCAGATGACTTTTGAGCTTGCCTTCCACCGCGACGATAAAAATCATTGGCACTTTGACGCAATAGAAAATCTTGACGAGTTAACGCCTACGCTTGTCGACAAAGCAGAATTAGTTTGGATAACTTTTTTCTAATCAAAAAACCTCCGCCGATTTTGACGGAGGTTTTTTTTAATCGTTCTTAAGTGTGACAGTCGCCAGCGCGGCAACTTTATCGTCTTCCTTAGTCTTCATGAGGATAACGCCTTGCGTGTTGCGTCCTCTTAAGCCGATGTCATCAATGCTCGTGCGAATAACGAAACCTTCCGTCGTTATCAACATGAGTTCTTGCTCCGGCGTGACGACTTTAATCCCGACAACTTCGCCGGTCTTTTCAGTAACTTTCATGTTGATTAAGCCCTTGCCGCCACGTCCTTGTGCGCGATATTCTTCAGTCGGCGTGCGCTTGCCAATACCTTCCGCGCTGACGGTCAAAACTTCCGCGCCCTTGCGCAACTTGTCCATGCCAATAACACGGTCGCCGCGCTTTAGCTTAATGCCACGAACGCCGCGAGTACTTCTGCCTGTCGAGCGAACTTCCTCTTCCGCAAAAGAAATCGTCATGCCCTGCGCCGTGCCGAGTATAACGTAGCGTTCGCCCTCCGTAAATTTTACTCCAATAAGTTCGTCGTCGTTGTCAAGTTTAATCGCAACTAAGCCGCGTTTCATCATCGAGCTAAATTCGCTAAGTTGAGTTTTCTTGACAATGCCTTTTTTAGTCGCCATGAAAAGATAGCGCGTCGGGTCGAATTCGCGAACTTTAATCAACGCGGTAATTTTTTCGCCAGGCTCAATCATCAAAAGGTTGCTAATGTGAATACCTTTTGCGGCGCGTCCCGATTCGGCAATTTGATAAGCTTTGAGATGAAAAACTTTGCCCTTATTCGTAAAAAATAAAATTGTGTGGTGCGTCGTCGTTATCAAAATTTGTTCGACGAAATCTTCTTCCTTAGTGCCCATGCCAGTTACACCGACGCCGCCGCGTTTCTGCTTGCGATAAGTGCTTAGGTCAATTCGTTTGACGTAGCCGCCATGTGTTAACGTAACAACAATATCGTCGTCATTAATTAAATCTTCCGCCTCAAAAGCTGTAAGCTCTTCGCCGACAATTTCTGTACGCCGTTCGTCGCTGAATTTTTCTCTAACTGCCGTCAACTCGTCCTTGATAATCTCCAAAATTTTTTGTTCGTTGCTGAGGACGACCTCAAAATTTTTAATGGCGGCGAGGATACCGTGATATTCCGCGTCGAGTTTGTCGCGTTCGAGGGCAGTGAGTTTTTGCAAGCGCAAATCTAAAATCGCTTGAGCTTGCGCGTCGCTGAAGTTGTAAATTTTCATAAGCTCGGCTTTGGCGTCGTTAGCGGAAGGACTTTCACGGACGATTTTAATCACGTTGTCGAGATTTTTAACCGCCATCGTCAAGCCCTGCAAAATGTGAGCGCGAACCTTCGCCTTAGCAAGTTCGTAGCGCGTGCGCCGCGTGATAACTTCCTCTTGATGTTTAATGTAGTGCTGGAGAACTTCTTTAAGGTTGAGAATTTGCGGACTGCCGTTGACAAGCGCAATCATATTAACGCCGAACGTATCCTGCATTTGCGTATGCTTAAACAGCTGATTCAAGACAATTTGCGGAGTAACGTCGCGGCGCAAGTCAATGGCAATTCTCATGCCCTCGCGGTCGGATTCGTCGCGCAAGTCGGTTATGCCCTCAATCGTCTTGTCACGAACGAGGTCGGCAATTTTTTCAATAAGTCGCGCCTTGTTAACTTGATAGGGCAATTCAGTCACGACGATTCTACTTTTGCCATTTTGGAGTTTTTCAATCGAAGTTTTAGCCCGCATTTTAATTGAGCCGCGTCCGAAGCGATAGGCGTCGCGAATGCCTTCCTTGCCGATAATCAAACCCGCCGTTGGGAAGTCGGGACCTTTAACAATTTTCATAAGGTCGGGAATCGTAGCGTCGGGGTCGTCAATTAAATGCAACGTCGCGTTGATAACTTCGCCGATATTGTGCGGGGGAATATTCGTCGCCATAGCAACCGCAATACCCGACGTGCCGTTAACTAAAAGTTGAGGAAATTTCGCGGGCAATACAGACGGCTCTTTAAGTGATTCGTCATAATTGGGCACAAAGTCGACAGTTTCTTTATCAATATCCTGCAACATTAGCTCAGAAATTTTCGACATGCGGACTTCGGTATAACGCATGGCAGCGGCTGGGTCGCCGTCGACAGAACCAAAATTGCCGTGCCCGTCAGCTAACTGATAGCGCATAGAAAAATCCTGCGCCATACGGACAATCGCGTCATAAACAGACGTATCGCCGTGCGGGTGATATTTACCCAAAACTTCACCGACGATACGCGCCGATTTTTTGTAAGGCTTGCCGCTTGTCATGCCCGCCTCTTGCATAGCGTACAAAATTCTGCGGTGAACGGGCTTTAATCCGTCGCGCACGTCCGGTAAAGCGCGGGCGACGATGACCGACATTGCATAATCTATATAAGAAAATTTCATCTCGTGTTCGAGATTGACGGGAATAATTTTCCCGTGCCCAAAATTTAATTCTTCCACTATCTCACCTCTTCCAAAATTTACCGCATCAATTATACCATTTTCAAGCTACATAAACAAGAACAGCAACGCCCCGATAAAAAGCACGATACTAAAACTGTGCAAAGCATTTTGAACGGCGCGATTGTGCTTGCCCGCGAGTGAACCGATTATCGGACGTAACAAAAAAATTAACAGCGCAGTCGACAAAAAGAAAAGCGGCTTATCCGCCTCTGCAAGACTGTAGACGAGCATGACGGCTGAAATTGCAATGCCGCTAGTCTCAGCGTGTGAAAGTTTTCGTTTAAGTTCGGATTCATGCGGCGTAGATTTTTTTTTGTCCTCTGCCGCTTGCGTTTCGCTGTCAACGAAATTTTTGCTGTGGAAAGTTTTAGGACGCGGCGTTTTATCTAATGAAATTTTTTCTGCGTATAAGTCATCGTCGGTTGAAGTCTCATCAGAATAAAAATCGTCGTCGTTTAATTTTTTATCGTCCATAGAATTTTTTAATCGCCTTAACCAAGCCGCCGATTGTAAATTCTTCAGCGACAACGGCAGGCATTACGTCAAAATTTTTTAAAGTCTGCGCAGTTATTGGTCCGATTGCGGCTGACGGAATTTTTTTCAAAACTTCTGCGCCATAAGCCGCGACAAAATTTTTCGCCGTCGAGGAGCTTGTGAACGTTATCAAGTCAATCGAATCAAAATCAATCTGCGCGGGCGGCTCGACTTCAGTTTTATAAATTGGGGCAATGGTGACTTCCGCACCAAAAGTTTTCAATGATTTGGGCAAAACGTCGCGTGCAACTTCCGCCCTCGCTAACAAAACTTTTTTCCCGTCGACGAAATCTTTTAACGACTCCGCTAAACTTTCTGCGACAAAATCTTTAGGTACAACATCCGCGATTATTCCAAAGCTTAAAAGTTTTTCCGCCGTCGCTGAACCGATTGCTGCCACTTTATTTAAAGCCCTTGCGTCAAGTCCGTAAACTTTGAGCCGCTCGAAAAATTTTTCTACTCCGTTTGCACTCGTAAAAATTATCCAATCAAAGCTACGCAGATTTTTTATCGCCGTATCTGCCGCCAAATAATTATCTGAAGGAGCAACGATTTTTATTGTTGGACATTCGACGAACTCCGCCCCCAAAATTTTTAGTGCACTCGAAAGTTTCGAAGCTTGAGCGCGCGCCCTTGTCACTAAAATTTTTTTGCCAAATAGTGGTCGCTTTTCAAGCCATTTGAGTTGCTCGCGCAAGTTCACAACCTCGCCGACTACAAATATCGCGGGCGGTAAAATTTTTGCGTTCGGAGCCTCTGCTAACGTCGTAACGATAACTTCTTGCGCAGGTTTTGTTCCCCAACGAATCAACGCGGTGGGCGTATCGGGGTTGCGTCCGTGTTCGATTAACTTTTCTACAATTTGCGGCAGATTTGCGACGCCCATTAAAAAAATCAACGTGTCGACGGCCGTAGCAATTTTTTCCCAGTTGATCGTTGATTCGGGCTTATTCGGGTCTTCGTGCCCAGTTATAACTGCAAAACTCGTTGCAATGCCGCGATGAGTTACGGGAATTCCCGCATAAGCCGGAACTGCAATCGCGCTCGTGACGCCTGGAATTATTTCAAACGGCAAATTATTTTCGCGCAGATAAAGAGCCTCCTCACCACCGCGCCCAAATACAAATGGGTCGCCGCCCTTCAAACGCACAACAATTTTATTTCGCTGCGCCTCCTCGACTAGCAAATTATTTATCTCCGATTGCTTGAGTGTATGATTGCCCGCAGATTTTCCAACGTAAATTTTTTTCGCCGCCGCGCAGAAATTTAAAATCGCGTCGTCTGCTAATCTGTCGTAAATCACAACGTCAGCCGCTTCCAAAACTTCGCGAGCTTTGAGCGTCAAAAGTCCCACGTCGCCCGCGCCCGCGCCCACAAGATAAACCATTTAATGACCTCCAAAAATTTTTCCATGATTATATTTCGCACAGAAACTTTTTTCAATGCGCAATGCGTAATGAGAACTTCCTTTACAACGGAAAATTTTTTTTGCTAGATTTTGCTAGAATGTGTAACAAAATCGAATCTCCAACGTATAAGAGGCAGAAAGAAAAAACAGAGCCGCAAAGGACAAGCTGAATCGACAGCAACGGAAACCCTAAAAAAAATCAAAAGGAGACTGATAAAAATGGCAAATCGCGAAGAAAACATCAAAAAAATCAATGCGGAGCTCGAACAGCTCACCGACGAAGAACTCGAAAACGTCGCAGGCGGCACGTACAACAACACGGCGGCCGATTCGCGCGTACTCAACCAACTTGGACTCGGAATTTCGGGAAGAAGCGCGTTGGAATGCTTCTGGATTCCCACATTCCACAAAACGGCAAAGGAAGTTGCAAATACCTTTGACAAGTTCGGCATAAGGGTCGAACAGTCTTGGGGAGCCGTGCAAAACAGATACTACATTGCCGGCACCGGCGGAAAAGAGATTACTCGCGAACAAGCATTCCAAATCGTTGCCGATGCAGTAGGCAAACCGTTGCCCAAACTCGACTACTAAAAAAATCGCGGCTCGTCGATAATTCGGCGTCACGGTCGCAACGCAAGCAAAAAACCCTTCGGCGGTATGTCGGAGGGTTTTTCGTTACCAAAACAAAATTTTTTTGCTAAAATCTGTAACGAAATCGGATTTGAAACGTATAAGTTGCAGAAAACAGAAAGGAGATTGATAATATGGCAATGAGAGAAGAAAATCTTAAAAAAATCAATGCGGAACTGGAACTTTTGAGCGATGAAGAACTCGAACAGGTCGCAGGCGGCACGTGGGGACAAACAGCCGGAGACACCCGCTTCCTGAACGATTTGGCGGGACTGTGCTATCGTTTCGGCCAAACTGCAGGATTTTTCAAGTTCGGTACAGTTGCAGATGAAGCCTGTAAAGGTTGGAGTAAAATCGGAATCCAGGTCAACCCGGGCTGGTACGGCGGAAACCAATACTACCTTAAAGGTCAACCAATTAGTCGCAAGGAAGCATTTGAATACGCCCTCAAAAAGTTTGGCAAAAATTTGAAAGATATGCCCGAAGGGAAAGGCGGTTATTGCTTATAATCCGTTTCGACGGAAAAAACTCGGCGTTACGGTCGCAAAACGAATCAAAAAAGCCCTTCGGAAGTCTGTCTGAGGGTTTTTTCGTTGAAAAGTATAAATTTTTTGCTAAAATTTGTAATGAACTCGGAAATTCAACGTATAAGCGGCAGAAAACAGAAAGGAGACTGATAAAAATGTCAACACGCGAAGATAACATCAAGAAAATCAATGCGGAGCTCGAAGAAATGAGCGATGAGGAACTCGAACAGGTCGCAGGCGGCACGTTCAAAGAAACAGCCGGAGATACCCGCTTCCTGAACGATTTGGCGGGATTGTGCGATCGTTTCGGCGCAACAAAAGCGTTTTTTTATCCCGGGATAGTTGAAGATGAAGCCTCTAAAGGTTGGAGTAAAATCGGAATCACTGTCCACACGGGCTTTTCCGGCAGCAACGCCTACTACCTTAATGGTGAACAAATTAGTCGCCAGCAAGCATTTGAATACGCCCTCAAAAAGTTCGGCAGAAATTTGAAAGATCTACCCGAAGGGAAAAGCGGTTATGCCTTATAATCCGTTTCGACGGAAAAAACGCGGCGTCACAGTCGCAAATCGGCAAAAAAAGCCCTTCGGCGGCATGTTCGGAGGGTTTTTCGTTGCCAAGACAAAATTTTTCTGCTAAAATCTGTAACGAAATCGGAATTTGGACGTATAATGGACAAAAAGAACAATTTAAGGAGGAAATGATAATGAAGAAGGTATTTTCGATGGTGATAGCGTTGATAATGGCGATATTTACAAGCGGTGAAGCGTCAGCGGCGAATTGGGTGGAAGTAGATACCAGAGAAACGAAAGATAAAGTAAAACTTATAACGTACGTCGATAAAGATTCGATAAAACGCGGCACCGACTCGAAACAATATCCCAAATTCAACCGAAAAGACGGCTTTAGCGCAATAGTTAGGGTAAAATTTCAATCAACGGTATTTGAAATGAGCGATATAGTGACTCTAGTTAGCTTTTATGAGGAAAACGGCAAGAAAATGTATTATCTACTGGACGATTACGACGGAAACCCGAAATATTCGGCTAAAGAAAGCGAACTTGTCCCGATGAATATTGATGGAAAAGATAGTGCATGGCCAAAAGTTTGGAGTTTTGTCGAAAATAGTTTGAAATGACATTTCGTAAGCAAAAAAGCCCTTCGGCGGTATGTCGGAGGGTTTTTCGTTGACTGATAGAAATTTTTTTGCTAAAGTATGTAACGAAATGGGATTTGAAACGTATAAGCTACAGAAAACGAAAGGAGATTGATAAAAATGGCAACACGCGAAGAAAACATCAAGAAAATCAATGACGAACTGGAAAAATTGAGCGACGAGGAACTCGACAAGGTCGCGGGCGGATTTTATGCTCGTTATAACGGCGGCGACGTTGAGAAAGACCCGGCAGTAAAGATTGAGAATCAAAGTCGGATAATTCATTGGACTGCGTAGGCAAAATTAGGTTATTGATTAGTAAACGCGAAAAAAAGCTAACAAAAGCCCTTCGGCGGCGCGTCGGAGGGTTTTTCGTTTGACGGCGGAAAATTTTTTTGCTAAAGTGTGTAACGAAATTGATTTCAATAAGTATAAAGGATTGAAAACAGAAAGTAGACTGATAAAATGGCAACACGTGAAGAAAATCTAAAAAAAATCAATGCGGAACTGGAAAAATTGAACGATGAGGAACTCGACAAGGTTGCGGGCGGAACTATCGGTCAAACTGCAGGAGATAGTAAAATTCTTTACGATTACGGGCTTATGGACAAATATTACGGCACGATACCTGTGATGTTTCACTGGTTATCGAAAAGCACGGAAGTTGATGCGGGCTGGGCAAGAGCCGGAATTACTTGCGTCACGGCTCCTTTTGCCAATAACAAGTATTTCCTCAACGGCAAGGAAATTTCACGCAGAGAAGCTTACGATCATTTGAAAGCGAATTTTAAAAGAATTCACCAAGTCAGTAGCGATTGAAGTGATTAAAGCAAAAAAAGCCCTTCGGCGCACGGTCGGAAGGTTTTTTCGTTTGACTGCTATAATTTTTTTTGCTAAAGTGTGCAATAAAATCGAAATCCTAACGTATAAGGGACAGAAAGAACAATTTAAGGAGGAAATGATAATGAAGAAAGCATTTTCGATAGCAATGGCGTTGGTAATAGCAATATTTATAAGTAGGAAAGCGTCAGCGGCAAATTGGGCGGTAGTAGACAGCGTAGAATCGAAAGATGAAGTAAAAATTGTAACGTCAGTTGATAAAGATTCGATAAAACGCGGCACCGACTCGAAAAAGTTTCCAAAATTCAACAGGACAGACGGCTTTAGCGCAATAGTTAAAGTAGAATTTCAATCAACAAAAGTTAAAATTGATGATTCAGTATTTCTGGTTAGCTTTTATGAGGAAAACGGCGTGAGAATGTATTGTATTCTAGACGATTACAGCAATGATCCGAATTATACGACTAAAGAAAGCGAAATTACTCCAATAAATGTAGATATGAGCGGTAGTGTATGGCCAATAGTTTATAATTTTATCGAAAATAATTTGAAATGACATTTCGTAAGTAAAAAAGCCCTTCGGCGGCGCGTCGGAGGTTTTTTTGTTGCGTAAATCAAATCACCGCTGACCCAAATAATAATTGACAAATTGTTGAGCTGTGCGCCCGTTGCGTCCTGAATGCGACATTTCCCAACGCAAGCCCTCAATCCGGAGTGTTTCCGCGTCAAGCTCAATATCGCGCCGCTTAAGCATACTGCGAATTATTTCAAGATACTCTGCTTGCGTCGGCGCGTGATAGTGAATTATCAGCCCGAACCTGTCCGATAAAGAAATTGTCTCGTTCGTGCTGTCGTCGCGATAAAGTTCGTCTTGGTCGTCTTTACGGTCGCGCCACGTTTCTCGAATCAAATGCCGCCTGTTACTTGTCGCGTAGATTAAAACATTTTCGGGACGTGATTCAACGCCTCCCTCAATCGCCGACTTCAAATATTTATATTCCGCCTCCGACTCCTCAAAAGATAAATCGTCCAAAAAAATTATAAACCGCTTGCTCAAAAATTTTCTAAGCGTCTCCATTAAATCAGGCAAGCTTTTAAGTTGCGGCTTTGTAATTTGGACTAGGCGCAGTCCTTGCGAATAATATTCGTTGACGAGAGCTTTGACGCCCGAAGATTTTCCCGTTCCGCGTGCACCGACGAGCAAAACATTGTTAGCGGGCTTGCCGTCAACAAAGGCGGTTGTGTTGCCCGTCAACAGTTTTTTCTGGTGCGCGTAGCCGATTAAATCATCAAGCCGAATCGTTTCAAAGTGCCGAATACCGACGATAGAATTTTTATTCCAGCGAAAGGCGCGATAAGTCGCAATGTCGCCGTAGCCGAAGCGTCGCCAATGTTCGATAAAAGCAGCGGCAATTTCATTTGCGCTGTAGAGATTTTCCAGCCGCCGCAACAGTTCGTTAAAAGATTCGTCCGTATTCGCGGCAGTCGGCTTGTAGAGGTTGAGAATTTTTAATTCGCTCCAAAGTTCTCCGCGCAATATCGGCAATAAAATTTCCACGTCGTGAATAAAAATTTCGCGCAAACTTTCGCCGATAACACCGCCGCGCATTTCAATCGTCGTCGAAATTAAATTCGGCTCGTGCGCCAAAAGGTAAATCAAATACGCCCGATAAAGATTGCCGCTCAAGCCGAGCCGTTCCGCCCGTTCAATCAACCTCGCGGCAGTTTCAAATTCGTCCGTCGTGCCGTCAAAAATTTCCGCGTCAAGCAGATTGCGGCAGACTATTAATCCTTGCAAATTCATTTTAAAATCCTTTCCTTATCTAAAATTTCTCCGTCGACAGTTTGAGCCGTCAAATTTATTTCCGTAGCGTTGACGTTCAGCACTATAAAACTTTCTGGCTCTTCGCGAAGATTTTTAAAAGTTACGTCGTCAATAGTCGAATGCGGCTCAACATATTTTTGGTCGCCCGCTCGCCCGCATAAAATGTACGTCGTGCCCCGCGTAGATTTTTTCCGCGCAAAAATTTTCCCGCGATTCCTGTATGTGTGCAAATGCCCCGTTAACACCAAATCAATTTCCAGCTCGTCAAACAACTCCATAAATTTATCGGCAATGTCATTGAACTCATCTTGCGCGTAGTCGTAAATGTCCTTGTGCATTAAAACAATTTTCCAAGGACGATTAACCTGCGCGGCATCGCGTCGAAGAAAATATTCCTGCGCGGATTGCAAATTCGGCTTAAACTTGTCCAGCTCGGCAAATTGCGTATTCAAGATAAAAAAATGCGCCGCGCCATAATCAAATGAATAAAAATATCCACCCAAATTTTTCGCGCCGTTGTCGGGTAACGTGAACTGATTTAGATAGCCCGTCGGCAATGCGTTAAACCAATCGACGCCGTAACATTCGTGATTGCCCATAACGGGCGCAAAAATTTTTCCTGCTAAAAGTTTCGTCGCCGCAAGGTGCCACGCCCGCCATTGATAATCCGCCTCGCCATTGTCTACCAAATCACCTATAACTGTAACAAGTTCCGCGTCAGGAAAATTTTCTTGAGCCGCGTCCGCTATTCGTTGCCAAATTTCATAGTGCTCGCATTGCGAATCCGCGAAGATTAACATTTGAAATTCCCCGTCGCCCGCCGTCCGCAAATATTGCCACGAAGTCGCACGCTCGCCCAAAATTATTCGGAACTTGTACAAACTCGCCGGCTTGAGATTTTCCAACGCGCACGAACAAATAAATTTTTTTTGCTCAACTTCGGAAAAATGCGCCGTATCCTCGCCGATAAGTTGCCACTCCACTTGAAAATTTTCTTCCACGTCCGCTTGCCACATTATCATTCGCGACGACCTTGAATCTTTCGTTACGACTTGCCGCAAAAATTTTACGCTAGTCAACGGCTCGTAACCATCTTGCGGCATGTGCAATTCGTCAAGCCGTTCCGCTTCTGCTAACTTTGGAAAATACGCTCCAAGCCCCAGTGCAATTAAAATCTTTATAAAAAATCTTCGGCTCATGACGTAAATTTGACAAGTTTAGTAGAATATTTATCGGGCAATCGACAAATTTTCCCGCCGCTCGTGAAGACGTTCGTTGAAGTTCCTTCCGCCAAAATTTTTTCCTCGCCGCGTTTGCGAATTACGTAATTAAATTTCATCTTCGCCTTAGTCAAAGCCTCTGCCGTCGTCACAATCTCCAACTCGTCATCAAACCTCGCGGGCGCATGAAATTTCGCGCTGACTTCGATAATCGGAAATAAAATCCTGTCGCTCATCATTTCGTTCAAGTCAATTCCCAACATGCGCAGAAATTCTACGCGCCCCGTTTCAAACCAGCGGATATAATTTGAGTGGTGCACAACGCCAAATGTGTCCGTGTCGTAAAATTTCACGCGATATTCTGTCGTCACAAACATTTCCTTCCCTCCTCGCTAAAACTATATCACATTGCCGCAATCTGTGCTATAATCGTCGCGATAAATTTTTTGCGGAGGGTTGAGCTTGCTATATTTATGCGCGACGCCGATTGGTAATTTGGAGGACATGACATTTCGGGCAATTAGAATTTTGCGCGAGGTAAATTTAATTGCGGCAGAAGACACGCGACGCACTCGAAAACTTTTAACACACTTCGACATACACACGCCGTTGATTAGGTTTGATGAAAATTGCAAGTCAATCGTCGCCGAAAAAATTTTGCAAAGACTTCAAGCGGGCGAATCGGTTGCCGTAGTGAGTGACGCGGGATTACCAGCAATTTCAGACCCCGGCGCAGATTTGGTAAGGTTTGCGATTGACTCGGGAATAAAAGTTTGTCCGATACCGGGCGCGAACGCCGCCTTGAGTGCGCTAATCTGTTCAGGACTGGACACAACAAAATTTTTATTCGCGGGTTTCCCGCCTAAGACAAAAAAAAATCGCCACGAATTTTTAGAAAAACTTTCGACGATTGAGACGACAATAATTTTCTACGAGGCACCGCACCGACTGAAAAATTTTTTATCGGAGCTGGCAGAAGTTTTCGGGGAGCGGCAAGCAGTTTTGGCGCGGGAGCTTACCAAAGTTCACGAAGAATTTCTGCGCGGGAACATTTCCGAACTAATGAATATTGACGAGCCGCACGGAGAATTTGTCGTTGTAGTGGAAGGGAACAAAAATTTTCAGCCACTTGAAGAAAATCCGTTAGAATTCTACGAAAAACTTTTAGAGCAGGGATTTGATAAAAAATCTGCAATGCGAGAAACGGCGAAAAAATTTAACGTGAGCCGCCGCGAAATTTATAACACACTGATTAAGGAGGACGCTAAATGAAGACTTTTTACATTACGACACCGATTTATTATCCCAGCGCAAAGTTGCACATTGGGCACGCCTATTGTACGACGATTGCCGATGCCATTGCCCGCTTTAAACGGCTTTCAGGTTATGAAGTTTTTTTCTTGACAGGTTCAGACGAACACGGGCAAAAAATTCAACGCACCGCGCAGGCTCAAGGCAAAACGCCGCTCGAATATATTGATCCGATTGTCGACAGCTTCAAAGAGCTTTGGAATAAATTTTATATCTCGAATGACGATTTTATCCGCACGAGCGAGCCGCGCCATGAAAAAGTTGTTCAAGAAATTTTCCGCAGAATTCAAAACAACGGCGACATTTACAAAGGCGAATACACCGGACTTTATTGCACGCCCTGCGAATCGTATTGGACGGAGTTGCAACTCGACGAAAACGGCTGTTGCCCAGATTGTCATCGTCCTGTTGAAAAGGTTTCCGAAGAGGCTTATTTCTTCCGCCTGTCAAAATACGCCGATAAACTTTTGCAACACATTGAAGAGCACCCAGAATTTATCGTACCAACTTCGCGCCGCAATGAAATGATTAACTTTATTAAAAGTGGTCTTGAGGACTTGTGTATATCGCGCACGTCGTTTGATTGGGGAATTCCCGTGCCTGGCGACGAGCGGCATGTCATTTACGTTTGGTTCGACGCCGTTATAAATTATATTACGCCGCTTATCCACAATCCCGAAATGAAAAAGTTTTGGCCGGCTGATATTCACCTCGTCGGCAAAGAAATTGTTCGTTTCCATACGATTATTTGGCCGGCAATGCTCATGGCGGCAGGGCTTCCGCTTCCTAAGCAAATTTACGGGCATGGTTGGCTTGTCACCGACGGCGATAAAATGTCCAAATCTAAAGGAAACGTCGTTGACCCCGTGCTTTTAGTTGAAGAGTTCGGCGCGGACGCAATCAGATATTTTTTGTTAAGGGAAATAACTTTGGGGCTTGACGGCAATTTTAATCGCGACGCGCTGATTCAGCGTATTAACGCCGACCTCGCCAATGATTTAGGAAATCTTTTGCATAGGACGCTTAACATGATTGGCAAGTTCCAGAAAAAAATTCTCCTGCCAACGACTGACGGCACCGACCTCGACAAAAGTTTTCGTCAAGAGGCGGTTGAAACTGCGCGGGAATATCGGCGGCTCATGGAAAATATTCAGCTGTCTGACGCCGTTAAAGTCGTGTGGAAGTTTATCGGGCGGGCGAATAAATATATTGACGAAACTGCTCCTTGGAAACTCGCCAAAGACGAAACTCAACGTCAAAATCTCGCGAATGTCCTGTACAACCTCGCCGAATCTTTAAGAATTGTAAACATATTAATTTCGCCGTTTATGCCCGCGACAGCTGAAAAAATTCGTGAACAATTAAAAGTTTCAGCGGAACTTAAACTTGACGACGCGGAAATTTTCGGACAGCTTGAGCCTAATCACGAAGTCGACAAGCCCGAACAACTTTTCCCGCGCATTTTGGTTGATAAATAAAATTTCCTGCACGCAATAAAAATTCCGTCGCTCAAATGAGTTGGCGGATTTTTTTGGAGGATTAATTATGGAAAATAAAATTGTTGTCGCTGGCATAGGTCCCGGCAACGAAGATTTTATTACGCCTGCCGCGCTGAAAAAAATTCGGGCGGCTAAATTTTTAGTCGGTGGAAGACGTGCGCTATCAGAATTCTCGATGGCGAATCAAATAACTTGCGCGATAACCCGCGACCTCGACACGCCAATAAATTTTATCCGCGAAAAAATTCAGCTCGACGAAGTCGTCGTAATGGTTAGCGGCGATCCAGGTTATTATTCAATGCTAGACTTACTAAGAAAAAATTTTCCGCCGTCAATGATTGAAGTTATTCCGTCAATCAGCGCAATGCAACTCGCTTTTGCTAAAATCGCTTTGTCTTGGCACGACGCGACACTTTTAAGCTTTCACGGGCGGCAACCTGCGCGGGCGGCTTTAGAATATTCAGCGGGAAAAATTTTAGGATTATTGACCGACGCCGAATTTAATTCTGCGACAATCTCCAACATTCTGCTTGATTGCGGGTGGGATAAAAATTCTTCCGTCACAATCTGCGAAAAACTTTCTTATCCCGATGAAAGAATTTCTACGATAACTTTAGACGATGCCGCCAACGCCGAACCCGTCAAGCATTGCATTTTAATTGTCAACGGCTATAATGATTCGCGAGATGATTTTTAATGACTAATAAGTTATGGAATTTTTTTAAGGAATTACAAACGGATTATGAGCTTGTTGACTTGACGCACCCTCTGGACAATGACAGCCCGTATTGGTCGGGAATACCGGAAGGCTCTGTCGAACTTTGCAAAACGTGCTTTGATTGGGAAAATCCTATGCTCGAATGTTTAATTCAGACTTTCAAGTTTCCTGGACAATTCGGCACGCATATTGATTTTCCAGGTCACTTTATAAAAAATGCGCAACTCAGCGAGGCTTACGGCGTAAAAAATATGATTTATCCGTTGTGCGTTATCGACATTAGCGCGAAGGTTAAAAACGGTGTTTACTACGCTGTAACAGCGGAAGACATTAAAGCTTACGAAAAAATTTATGGCGAAATTCCTGACGGTGCGTTTGTTGCGCTTTATAATGACTGGTCTAAACATTGGCCGAACATGGACGCCATTTCCGGTATTGCTGAAGATGGTAGCAAAAATTTTCCTGGCTGGTCGCTTGACGCGCTAAAATATATTTACGAGACGCGCAACGCCGCCGCCAAC
Organism: uncultured Selenomonadales bacterium; assembly: GCA_946408355.1. Classification (GTDB taxonomy): domain Bacteria; phylum Bacillota; class Negativicutes; order Selenomonadales; family Selenomonadaceae; genus Quinella. Next base: position 1,954 of record CAMJRX010000027.1, on the reverse strand, counting down.
GGTCACGAGACTTTAGACACGGACGCTTCAGCGGAGGCGGATAAGGAGGGCGATTTGGCTTGCGAACGTTATCTGCTGTCCAAAGGCAAGCTTCAAGTCGAAGTCATGACGAATCTTGATAAAGTTGCTCCAGCGGGCGCATTATTATTTGTTGCATGGCCGAATATCAAAGGCGCAACTGGTTTGCCCGCTCGACTTGTAGCAATCACCCCGCGCAGATAAATTAAAGTTTTATGATAATGTTGCGCTTGTAGAAGAATTCGGCAATCGGCAACCACAGCAACGCCCATATCGCACAAAAGAGAGTTGCGCCGAATTCCGTAGAAATTAATCCTTGCGTAGTGTTCCAATACAGTTGCAGATAGACGCTGTTGTTTATGTCGCCATTGGGCAAAATGTACAGAAAAGTTAAAAACGCGTTATTCATTACGAAGAAAAACAACGGATTGGTTCCGAGTGCACCGAATGGTTGAGAAATTTTTTTAGCAAGCGTTGAAACGTCGAATAACTTCATGAACAACGCGAGAAACCAAAAATCGAATCCGGCGTTTATCAGCGCGTAAGGTGTCGTCCAAAGTTTTTTCGTGATAATGTCAAATTCACTCCACACACCGCCTATAATTATCAGCGTAGAACCCGCCGCGCAGAAGAGCTGAATTTTGTTACTAATAGGCGAATCATCGACAAGAACTTTCCCCGCTAAAACTCCGAACAACACGGACGCCGTACCTGCTAGGCAACCGTAAAGCCCTTCTGGGTCGTGCGTTGGGCGGTAAATGTGATTCACGCCGGGAAAAATATAATCGACAGCTTGGCTGATATTATGTGCCTCGTCAAAAGAATTAACTGGCGCGTAAAGATGATAGCCCATCGAAGATACAGTTAATAGCAAAAATGCCGTGAGTAAAATATCGCGGCTATTTTTTATTGCTCGTGCAAAAAAAATTCCGAGCGCATAAGTTATCGCGAGTCGCTGAATTATCCCAAAAAGTCGTCCGTGAACGATTGCTTGCTCAAAAAAATCTGCCGCTGTAAAATCGCTAGAAAATATTGGCAAAAGTATAAACGGTTCCATTTCCAAAAGAACGCCGATAGCAAACATAAACGCCGTCCGCTTGAGGATTTTTTTTGTTGTCGGTTCGCGCTTAGACATGGAAATTGCCGCGCCCGCTCCCATTGTAAAGGCGAACATTGGCAACGCAATATCGGGGATTGTCAGCCCTGCCCATTTCGGGTGTTCGAGGATTGAATAAATTTTATCGGGCGGTCCGTCTAAGAAAAGCATGATTGCTATCGCCACGCCGCGCAACACGTCCAGCGAATAAATTCTTTTTGCCATGAGATTTCCTCCATGAAATTTTGTTCAACAAATTTTATCACAGTGCGAAAAAAAAATCTTCCCTCTGATTGTATCTCTATATAATTAACAAAAAAATAATAGCAGTTATACTGAATCCTAACGTTTTAAAATATCAGGAGGTGTAGGGAATGTTTAAACGAATTTTTGTAGCCGTGACGATTTTCTTGGCGACGCTGTGTTTTATATTCAAAGCCGACGCCGCCAAAAACAACCAGTGGCTTATCTATTGGTACGTTTGCGAAACTGATATTGAAACCACGCGAATTGCCTTTCACCCCGACGCAGATTTAATGTCAGACGACCCAAAAGCTTTTATTCTTGCAGAGCCGGATCGTTATCCAGGTGATGTAAGTCGTTGTATTATGCAGTGGATAACGCTGAACTGTCGCCTAATGTAAAAATCTTTATGCAAGCGGGCGGCACTTACGTTTGGGGACATGAAAAATTCCGCGACAATAACGCAAAACTCGACTTTAAAGAATCTATTGAAAAGGAAAAAATTTCTAGGGGTTGTTGGTAAACTCAAGTAAAAGAAAAACTTATGTCAAATTTATTTTACCACAAAGATTTAACAGAAGCCCAATGGAACAGGAT
>CAMJRX010000026.1 GCA_946408355.1 uncultured Selenomonadales bacterium | reverse complement strand
TTTAATCCAATCCTTTTTAAACCACTCCAGCTCATCACGAGCCTCATCAACAAAGGAATCAGACTCTAAATTATCAAAAAATATCATTGCTTGTTCCCCCTTTAGCTTGCATTTTAATTGTCGCCGCGCAAGCTGTCAAACTATTTTTTACCACTTTAAATTTTCCCTTAGCATGATATAATTTTGTCGATTAACTTGGCAGGAGGATTTTTAACGTGATTGACAACTCTAATAATGGTGAAGAATATATCGGGCGACTTAAGCCGCTGGCGATTATGGCGACGCTTATCATCATGATTTTGATTGCGCGTGTCGGCTATTTGCAAATTTATGACGGCGAATATTACGCACACCTCGCTGACGGCAACCGAATCCGAATTATCCCGTCAATGGCTCCGCGCGGAACTTTTTACGATAGAAACGGTCAACTGCTCGTTAGCAATCGTCCAGGTTTTAGCGTGTCACTTTTACCGTTGACTGCGCCCATTAAACCTGAAGTCGTCGACCGCGTTGCAAAACTTTTGAACGTCCCAAAAGAAGAAATTGAACAAAAAATTTCCGTGCACTCCGGATTCGACCCGATTAGAATTCGCCCCGACGTGACGCAGGACATTGTTACGATTATCGAGGAGCAAAAAGATTTATATCCCGGCGTCGTTATCGAAGTGCAACCGATTAGAAATTACGCGCTAAAGCAGGAAGGCGCACATACTTTTGGCTACGTCAGCGAAATTTCCGACGCTGAACTGGAAACTAAAAAAGACGAAGGCTATAAGTCAGGCGACATAATCGGCAAGTTCGGTTTGGAGCGCGTTTACGATAAAGAAATTCGCGGCGAAAATGGCGGCGAGCAAGTTGAAGTTGACGTGGCGGGCAAGCCTGTACAAATTTTAGGCAAGAAGGAACCTAAGCCGGGATATGATTTAATTTTGACGATTGACCGCGATTTACAAGTTGCCGCAGAAAAAGCCGTTGATGACATGTTAGCGCAGTTGAGTTGTCACGCGGCGGCGGCTGTAGTTTTAAATCCTCAGACGGGCGAAGTTTTAGCTTTGGTAAGTCGTCCCGCTTTTGACCCGAATTTATTTGCGCACGGCATTTCGACAAAGGATTGGAACGCCATTAACGAAAATCCCTACCACCCAATGGACAACAAAGCTATAACCGGCGAATATCCTCCAGGCTCGACATTTAAAATTGTGACTGGCACAGCGGCATTAGCTTCAGGGCGTGTTGCTCCCGATGAATTGATTTTCGATAGTGGTACGCACTGGCTAGTTCCAAAAGGTAATGCGGGCGGCGAGGCTCTCGGTTGGTTGAATTTTCACGACGCATTATCGCATTCCGATAACGTTTATTTTTACGAAATGGGCAATCGTCTTGGCGCGGATCTTTTAGAAAGTTATGCGCGAATGTTTGGGCTTGGTTCTGTTACAGGGATTGATTTGCCATATGAATCTCCTGGTCTTGCCGATTGGAAGGAATATAAGCTTGAAGTTTACAAAGACGATTTTTATTTGTCGGAGGTAATGGACGCGGCGATTGGGCAAGGTTTCAATTTGGTTACGCCGTTGCAAGCCGCAATGGTTATGGGCGAAATTGCTGCGAACGGCAAGAGATTTAAACCTCACCTCGTTAAACAAATCGTCACGCAAGATAAAGAAGTAATAAAAGATTTTCAGCCCGAACTCGTCGGCGAATTGCAAGTTGAACCTTGGGTTATCGAACAAGTTCAAGCCGGCTTAAACGACGTTACTAAGAGCGGCACGGCGGCACGGAATTTTATCGGCTTTCCTTACGACATAGCCGGCAAAACTGGTACAGCTGAAAATTCGCAGGGAACGGATCACGGTTGGTTTGTAGGTTATGGTCCTTTTAGCAATCCAACAATTTCTGTCGCAGTTATCGTTGAGCAGGGCGGCTTCGGCGCAAGTTCAGCGGTTCCGATTGGGCGGCAAATTATGGAGGCGGCATTTAATCTTATGGTTCAGCGCGGAGAAATGGCTCCGCCCGCGCAGGCAGGTAATTAATATGAAACTTCCACAGTGTGAAATTTTTTATCCGACTAGTACGCAAGAAATTTTATTTATAAGCGGCGGACGACCTCCAAGCCGCGAATTTTTTTTGGAAATCGCAAACAGACGGAAAATTTTTTGTATCGATAAAGGAATTGAGCTTTGCAAGGCGTGTGAAATCGTTCCGAACGTTTTAATTGGCGATTTTGACAGCGCAAATAAAAATTCCGTCGAGTGGGCACTACATAAAAATATTTTTATCGAAAAATATCCCGTTGATAAAGATTTTACCGATACGCAACTCGCTTTGAGCCGCGCTAACGAAATTTTCGGCGAACACGTCGCGATTTTAACCGGTTGCTTCGGAGGTGGACGCTTTGATCACCTTTACAGCACAATTTTTTCCTGCGCGGCGGCTAAAAATAAAATTTTCCTTGCCGATGAACGCGAAATTATTTTTTATCTGCGCGTCGGCGAATTTGTCGACGTAAAATTTTTTAAAAAGCCGCTTGCCGTCTCTCTTTTGCCAATAACTTCAACTTGTGCGGGCGTTTCAACGAAAAATTTGCATTGGGAATTAAAAAACGCTACGTTAACTCAAAATTTCCCGAACGCAACGAGCAATCGCGCCGACGATAATAAAATTTCTGTAAAAATCGACAGAGGAACGCTTGCAATTTACTTTTGCTTTGATGAATAAACTTGAAAGGACGTTTCAAATAAAAAATCGCGCTGACGACGATAAAATTTCTGTAAAAATCTACTTTGCTTTGCTGAATAAAAAAATCCCGCCGCTTGACGGGATAAATTTTTTGTTAATTGGTTTTTAGCCGAGAAGAATTGCTTTATTTTGAAGAATTTCAACGGCAGGAGCACACGCGCCGCAATCGCAGTACTTCGCACCACTTGCTTTGAGTTCATCGGCATGTGCGGCGAATTTTTTTGCGCCTTCCGCACCGAAAATTTGTACTGCCGTCTCCGAATGGGCGAACGGAACCAAATTTTCAACCGTCGTGATGTCTGATTCAATCTCGGTGATGAGGTTTTGCGCCGCAATTTTCTCTTCCGACGTGCCAACTGCCTCTAAATATACTTTAACTGCCGCTTTCAAGCCCGCGCAACAGCTCGGAGCCGCTGCCATTGCCTTAATTTTTTCAATCAACGCTTGTTTATCCATAAAAATTCCTCCAAAAATAATTTTATGCCGTGCGAGTTTTCAATGCCTCGTCAATCGCGATAGAAAGTTGGTCTGCACAACTCGTTCCGCGCCCTCCGCAGGGATTTCCGCGCAAAATGTCCGCAATTTCCTTCGCGTCCTTGCCCTCAACCAATTTCCCGATTGCCGGAAGATTTCCTGGACAGCCGCCCAAAAATTTCACGTCGTGCAAGCGATTTTCTTCGTCCAAGTTGAAAAAAATCTTCTTGGAACAAACTCGTTGCGGCTCAAAACTATAACTTTGCATTAAAATCTCTCCTTTAAATGCTTTTGCTCCGCTAAATCCTAATTCAAACTTACGAACTTGTCAACTTTGAATTTTTGCGCTAAAGTTATTAAAAAATTTTTCGGAGGTATGCTCGTGAAAATTGTAAACGCTAAAAAAATCGGGCGCGAGGCTGTCGAACGCCTTTTAACTAAAAAATCTTTTGATGAAGTCGAACTTTCTCCCAAAATTCGCGCCGCTAATCAAAAAATTTTCGGCGAAGACCTTAGCGCAGTCGAAATTGTTCGCAAAATAGTTTCTGACGTTCGCAAATTTGGCGATAAAGCCATTATTGACTATACAAAAAAAATTGACGGCATTGAACTTGATAATTTTGCCGTCGACATTAAAAATATTGAAATTGATTCGGAAATTTTTGCCTCGTTGAAGGTCGCCGCTGAAAATATTCGTCGTTTCCACATTGAACAGCTTCCTAAATCGTGGATTACTTATCGCGGCGAAAATTCTTTGCTCGGTCAAGCAGTTATTCCACTCGACCGCGTTGGTGTTTACGTGCCTGGCGGTACTGCCGCTTATCCGTCTAGCGTTTTGATGAATATTATCCCCGCTAAAGTTGCTGGCGTTCGCGAAATTATTATGTGCACGCCAAACGCTAATAAAACTGTCCTTGCCGCCGCAAAACTCGCCGGTGTCGACAAAATTTTTAAAATCGGCGGGGCGCAAGCGATTGCCGCTATGGCTTTCGGCACGGAACAAATTCCTCGCGTTAACAAAATCGTTGGTCCGGGAAATATTTTTGTCACGCTCGCCAAAAAAGAAGTTTACGGGCATTGCGATATTGATATGCTCGCCGGTCCCAGCGAAATTCTGATTATCGCCGACGAAAACGCTAATCCGACCTACGCCGCCGCCGATTTACTCTCTCAAGCCGAACATGACCCGCTTGCTTGCAGTATTTTAATTACAACCAGCGAAATTTTTGCCGAAAATGTCGCCGCGCAGGTTAAAATTCAACTCAAAAATCTTCCACGTAAAGAAATCGCCGAATCATCGATAAATCTCAACGGTTTAATTGTCGTCGCTGAAAATTTGGACGAGGCAGTTGATTTTGCTAATTTTTCCGCACCCGAACACCTCGAACTTTTGGTTAATGAGCCGTTCGCTCTTCTGCCCAAAATTAAAAATGCAGGCGCAATCTTTTTGGGAGCTTATTCGCCCGAACCGCTCGGAGATTATCTTGCCGGTCCCAATCACGTTTTGCCAACCGGCGGCACCGCCAAATTTTATTCCGTGCTCAACGTCGAAACTTTTCTTAAACGCACAAGTTTGATTTCCTATACCAAAAATGATTTGCTCGGCGCGGCTGACGATATTATCAAACTCGCTAATGCCGAAGGTTTACACGCCCACGCTAACGCAATTTCTATCCGACGTTAAAAATCTCTTTTATGAGATTTTCTCAATTTGAACTCCAAAATTACACCAAAAAATAGGTGGTTTTTTTATACACCTTAAAAACCCGCATAATGACGCCATTTTTTGAAGTGTAAAAATCTCTTTTATGAGATTTTTAGTTTTGAGCCTCAAAAATGCCCCTCAAAGCCTGTTTCAAGCTTTAAAAGCACTTTCAAGCACGTTTGGAACTCAAAAATCAACTTCAAACTGGTTTTAAAAAATTTTTTCTGTTATAATCGCCTCAAAACCATTTCAGGAGGCGATTTTTTCATTATGAGACTACTTCACACAGCTGATTGGCACTTAGGCAAGACTTTAAAGGGTCAAAACTTGCTTGAAGACCAAAATTTTATCATCAACGAGATTTTTAAGGTCATCGACGAGCAAAAACCCAAAGCGATTTTAATTTGCGGCGATATTTACGACCGCGCTGTCCCTCCAGTCAACGCCGTTGAACTTTTTAACGAAACTTTAACCAGATTTGCTGAAAAAAATCTTCCGACGTTGATTATCGCGGGCAATCACGACAGCGCAACCCGTTTGAACTTCGGAAGTAAACTTTTTGAGCGTCAAAACATATTTATCGCCGCAAAAATCTCCGATGAATCAAAAAATATCGTGTTGGAAGACGATTTCGGCGAAATTTATTTCTCAATGATTCCTTTCGTCGATTCAGAAAAAATTCCGGCGATTATTTCTTCGTTTCGCTCAAAAATTCCGCGTGAAAAACGTTCTGTAGCACTTGCACACGTCTTTTTAACGGGCGGTATTGAATCAGAATCCGAAAGAAAGCTTGTCGGAACTTTAACAAACGTCGACGCGAATATTTTTTCCGATTATAATTATGTTGCGCTCGGACATTTGCACCGTCCGCAAAAATTTTATAGCGGTTCGCCTCTAAAATACTCATTCGACGAACATAATCACAAAAAATCCGTTACAATCGTTGATATTGACTGTGCTGGCAACGTTGAAACTAAAAAAATCGATTTAAATCCACTCCATGATGTGATTGTAGTCGAGGGAAAGTTTAATGAGTTAATTAGACGCACAAAAACGGAAGATTATGCACAAATAATTTTGAATGACGACGTTTATATCTATGAAACTGAACTTTTGCGCAATTCTTTTCCGCATTTTTTAGAAGTTAAGCGTAAAAATCATTTGAAAAGCTACGATGACACGCCTATAAACAATTTTCGCAAGGAAGATTCGATTTCTGAACAGTTCGCGAAATTTTTTGAATCGGTGACTACTGAACCGCTAAATAATGACGAATTGGCGGCGTTTGAATCGATTTTAAAGGAAATTGAGCGGGAGGATAGAGAATGAGACCAATAAAATTAAAAATTCAAGCCTTTGGACCGTATATAAAGCCAGTCGAATTGGATTTTGAAAAAAATCTAAGCGGTAAGCAAATTTTTCTAATACACGGTGCGACAGGCGCGGGAAAAACAACAATTCTTGACGCGATTTGCTTTGCGTTGTACGGAACGGCTTCCGGTGATGAACGCGATGGCGTGATGATGCGCTCAAAAGGAATTTCCGATAAAATTAATACTGAAGTCGAATTTTCATTTGCACTCGGCGAAAAAATTTATAATGTAAGCCGAATTCTTAGCTATAATCATAATCGAAAGACGAATAAAAACCAAATTTCAGCTAACATTGAGCTTGACGGTGAAATTATCGAGACACAATCAACTAGAGTTACGAATATGGTTACAGAATTGCTCGGATTTAACGTTAAACAATTTCGGCAAGTAGTTTTGTTGCCTCAAGGCGAATTTAAAAATTTTTTATCAGCAAATTCAGGAGAACGCCAGCCTATTTTGGATGCGCTTTTTAATGCGGAACTTTATAAACGAATTGAAGAGATTTTAAAGGAAAAAACAGACGCCGAACAAAAAATTTTTGACGATTTAAATCGCGATAAAGCAAATTTGACGGCACAACTGCAAGGAATAACTATTGACGATAATTTAATTGATAAAATACGTGCAGATTATGCCGTTTCAAAGAAAAAATCCGCTGAACTTGATAAAATTTTTAACGAAACGCAAGAAAAACTTACGAATGGTAAAATTTTGGCTGGAAAATTTGCGGAACTTAAAAAACGCAATGAATCACTCGAAACGGCGCAAGAAAATCTTGACGAAGCCGAAAAAATTTTCTCTGGTGCAAAAATAGAATACGACCTTCGCGAAAGTGAGCAACCGCGTCGGGAAGAATTAAAATCCGACGTGGATAAGCTCGCAGAAATAAAAAAATCGCTCGACGAACTTAAAATCAAACAAGAATCTATAGAATCCGCTGAAAATAAATTAAAAAATGCCGATGATGTCTTGAAAACTGTCAAAAAGAATGCCGAAAAATACGAACGCCGGCTTTTAGAACTTAAAACACGCCGTGACGAATTAGCAGACGCTGAAAAAAATCTTGCAAAAGCAGAAAATACTTTAAAAAGAGTTGAAGAACGCGAAAATATTTTGCGTCAAATTTCTAAATTGGAACGCGAATTATCTATGACGTTGCAAAAAGTTTCTTCCGCAGAAAAAGACTTTAACGCGGCTAAAATTGAATTGGAACGCTTGCAAAAACTTCAAAAAGACGGTAGCGCGGCACTTTTAGCAAAAAATCTTAAAGACGGCGATAAATGTCCAGTATGTGGCTCGAAAATTCACCCTGAAGTTGCATTTAGCGACGCGATTATCCCCTCTGATGCGGAAATTGATTTGTCACAGGCAAAAGTTGAACGTTGCAAGAAAAATTTTGATAAATTTAAGAGTTCAGCCGATATTATAAACGGTCAACTCATAAATCAGCGCGAAAATCTTAAAAAATATTCAGATTTGCCCGATGTCGATACCGCAAATAAAAACTATAAAGACGCGCAAAAAGCCGCCGATGAATTAGCAGATTGTAAAAAACGAATAAAAAGCGGCGAACAATATATAGAAGACAATAAATCCGCTCTCAAAAATGCAGAAGATAAACAAAAATCCGCCGCGAATGAACAAGCAAAACTTTTAGGCGAAAAACAGACGATTCAAAAACAAATTCCGGAAAAATATTTAAAAAATCAACGCCAAATTGACATTGACCTTGCGAATTTGCAAAAAACATTGCGCGAATTGGAAAATGCGTGGAAAATTGCCGATAAAAATTTTCGCGACGCTGGAAATAAAAAATCTTCGTGCGAAGGAATTTTTAAGTCCGCGCAGACGGCTCAAAACGAACTTTCCGAAAAACTTAAGGAAAAAACGCCGCCTAACGTTGATGAACTGGAAAATTTTACGAAAATTGCACAAAAAAATTTCAACGACGCCCTTCGCGAGGAAATGTCGCTGAAAAATAATTTGGATAATCTTATAAATCTTTCTGCAAAAATTTCTGCGCTTGACGAAAAAATTACCGTAGCAGAAAAGAATTTGCGCGTATGGAAGAGACTTTCGGACGCGGCGTGCGGAAAAATTCGCGGAAATAAGCTTTCATTCGCAAGATATTATCTCGGCGCGATGTTTGAGCAAGTTTTGACGGAAGCGAATTACAGATTGGAAAAAATGAGCGATAAACGCTATAATTTGCGTGGAAAATACGTTGGCGACCGCGCAGATTCAAAATTAGGACTTAATCTAGAGATTTTTGACGATTATACGGGCGAAACGCGACCAGTTGCGACTTTAAGCGGCGGAGAAAGTTTTTTGGCGTCATTATCGTTGGCATTGGGACTTGCGGCTGTCGTTCGCAACAATTTAGGCGGAATAAAACTTGATACAATTTTTATCGACGAAGGATTTGGCAGTTTGGACGCAGAAACGCTAAACGATGCGATTTCGACGATAATTGAGCAAAGCGGCGGGCGATTAGTCGGAATAATTTCGCACGTTGAGGAGTTAAAAAATCAAATACCCGTTCGGCTCGAAGTAATTCCGAACAAAACGGGTTCAACGGCAAAATTTATAGTTTAAAATTAATTTTTAGCGATAAATTTTTTTGCGAGGCGCACAGCTTCGACACCGTCGCGAGCATAGGCGTCAGCACCGGCACTATTGGCGTATTCTTGCGTTAAAGCGGCACCACCGACCATAATTTTTGCTGGACAGCCCGCCGCGTGCAAATCTTCGATGACTTTATCAATTTGAATCATAGTTGTAGTCATTAAAGCGCACAAACCGACAATATCGGCGTCATTTTCGACGGCGGCGCGTACAATTTTTTCCGAGTCAACGTCTTTTCCTAAATCAATTAGTTTAAAACCGCTATTTGCAATCAATGCACCGACAATATTTTTCCCTAAGTCGTGAACGTCGCCTTTAACGGTGGCAATTACGAATGTTCCCTGCGTTTTAGTTTCCTGCGCGGGGAAAATTTTTTTCAATTCGTCAAAAGCGAGGCGCATAGTCTCTGCACTCAATAAAACTTGCGGCAAAAATATTTTTCCGGAGCCAAAATCTTCGCCAAGTTCATTCATAGCGGCAGTAAGGGCGCGTTCGGTAATTTCATTGGCAGAAAAATTTTCGTCGACGGCTTTTTTAATTAAAATCGGAATTTCTTCTTTATCGCCCTCTTGAATTGCAAATTTAATGGCGGAAATTGTATCTGTAATGATTTTTTTCGGTTTATCGGCGGAAATTTGAGCGAGTTTACTAAAATTTAATCCGTTAGGGTCGTAAGCGAGCAAAGCGGCGGCAGATTTTAAAATATTTTGCATAGATTCATCATAAGGATTCATAATCGGCGCGTTAAGTCCGTTAGCGAGGCACATAGCGAAAAAAGTTGAATTAATAAGCGGGCGATTGGGCAAACCGAAGGAAATATTGCTTAAACCCATAGTCGTAGGTAAATTTAATTCGTTATAAAGCTTTAAAGTCTTTAAAACTTCGAGGCAAGCGTTTTTATCGGCGGAAATTGTCATAACGAGCGCGTCGAGCAAAAAATCTCCGTTATCGAGTCCAAAATCTTTTGCGGCGTCGATAATTTTTTTTACGACGGAAAATCTTTCTTCAGCGGAGTTTGGAACGCCATTTTCGGTTATTGGAAGGATTAAAATTGCCGCGCCGTATTTTTTGGCGAGTGGAAGGAAATTTTTAATGCGATCCGGCTCAAAACTTACGGAATTAATCAATGCGCGACCTGGAAAAGCTTTTAAACCGACTTCGAGGGCTTGAGCGTCGCCCGTATCGATAGAAATTGGCGCGTCAGTGATTCTAGAAATTTCTTGAACGGCTTTTTTCATCATTTCGGGCTGATTAATGCCTCCGACGCCCATATTTACATCTAAAACTTGAGCACCGGCTTTAATTTGATTAATAGCGTCTTTTTTTACGCCCAAAAGCGAGCCATTGCGAATTTCGGCGGCTAATTTTTTTCTACCGGTGGGATTAATGCGTTCACCGATTAAAATTATAGAATTTTTATTGATAGCGACGGTTTTTGAGCGGCTAGCGAGCATTAATTGACGTTCAAAGTTTTTTTTAGGAGCTGGAGAGAGATTTTTAACGTTCAAAGCGAGTTCGCGGATATGTTCGGGCGTCGTGCCACAACAACCGCCCAAAAAAGTTGCGCCCGCCTCAACGAGTTTAGCACCCCACGAGCCAAAAGTTTTTGCGTCCATAGGAAATTTAGTTTTGCCGTCTTCGAGATAGGGCATACCGGCATTTGGCTGAACGCTGACAGGAACGCGACAATTTTCCGCCAAAATTTTTACGATAGGAACGAGTTGTTCGGGACCGAGCGAGCAATTTACGCCGATAATCGACGCGCCCATAGCCTCAAGAATCACGGCGGCGGATTGCGGGTCGGTTCCGGTAACAGTGCGTCCGTCTTCGGAATATGACAGCTGACAGATAATCGGCAAATTGCAAGCGTCTTTAGCGGCTAAAAGTGCGGCGCGCATTTCTTGAATATCAATGCACGTTTCAATAATTAAAAAATCTGCGCCTGCCTCCGCCAAAGCGGCTGATTGTTCGTAAAAAATGTTATAAGCGTCGTCGAAAGTTAAATCACCAAGCGGCGCGATAAATTTCCCCGTCGGACCGATTGAGCCAGCGACTTTTACATTGCCGGCAGATTTTGCGATTTTCACGGCGGCAAAATTCAATTCACGTACACGGTCGGAAATTCCGTAGTGAGCGAGTTTTAAACTGGACGCGCCAAAAGTATTTGTCTCGATAATCGTTGCACCGGCGTCAATATATGCGCGGTGAATATTTTTCACAACTTCTGGAGCGTCAACGTTCATAAGTTCGGGACATGCACCCGCTTTAAGTCCTCCGGCTTGCAACATTGTCCCCATTGCTCCATCGAAAATTTCTATCATAAAATCATCTCCCAAAACAAAAAATACTCGCCCGATTGAACGCGACGAGTATTTTATATTAATCAATTTAAACTTACAAGACGATATGCGCCATAACGAATCCAACACAGCAACCACTTATGACGCCGATTAAACCAGGAATCATAAACGAGTGATTCAAAATATATTTGCCAATTCGCGTTGTGCCCGAACGGTCAAAGCCGATACAAGCAAGGTCGGAAGGATAAGTCGGAAGGAAGAAGTAACCATAACACGCGCTGATAAACGACATGATGATAACGGGATCCATGCCGACGCTTAAAGCCATTGGGAAGACGATAGCAATAGCCGCCGCCTGAGAGTTAACGAGTTTGGAAGTCAAGAACGCGATAATTGCGAACGCCCACGGATATTCAGCAACGGCATTTCCGAGAAATTCGCGCAAGAAAGCCATATGAGCCGAGAAGAAAGTATTAGCCATCCACGCGACGCCGTAAACCGAAACCAACGCTACGATACCGGATTTAAAAACTTGGCTGTTGCCAACGTCTTTAGCTTTGACTTTGCAGACGAAAAGAATTGTCGCGGCAACGAGCAACATAACCATTTGGATAACCGCAGTCATTGAAATGGGTTTCATGTCGCCCTTAGCGTTGGGGAAATGCGGTAAAAGGTCGGGGAAGTTGCCCAATATAGCGATGATGATAATGCCGCAAAAGAAAATATACATTGCATGATAGAAACTGGACGGCAATTCTTTACCGAGCAAAGATTCGCTGTCGCCGTAGACATAATCGCGATTGGTAGGGTCTTTAATAAATTCTTGAAAGCGTTCGTCCTTGTCGAGGTCTTTACCGCGTCTATAACTCCAAAGAGCCGCGCAGAGGACGCCGATACCAGTTGCGGGCATTGCGACTGCTAAAATTTGTAGGACGGTGTAATTGTGACCAGCCGTAGCCATAAAGCCAACGATTGAAACGATAGCGACCGAGACCGGCGAGGCGCAAATACCCATCTGCGAGGCAACCGACGCAACCGCCATTGGGCGTTCAGGGCGAATGTTTTGCTTAATCGCAATGTCGTAAATAATCGGGAACATCGTATAGACGACATGCCCAGTGCCGCATAAAACCGTTAAAAACCACGTTGTCAGCGGCGCGAGAATTGTGACGTGCTTAGGATTGTTGCGCAGGAATTTTTCTGCGTATTTGAGCATGACGGTTAAACCGCCCGAAGTTTGCAGAAAACCCGCGCAGGTAACGACTGCCAAAATCGTCAACATAACGTCAATCGGCGGCGTACCGGGCTTGTAGCCGAAAATAAATGTATAAACTACGAGACCAATACCGCTTATGACGGCAAGCCCGATTCCGCCGTGACGCACGCCGATAATTAAACACGCCAATAGCACGAGGAATCCTAAAAACATTTCCATAAAAATTCACCTCTTCTAAGAAACCTAAAACCACTTTGTAAAATTATTCGTTGTGTTAAAAGTATTTCCTGCAACATAGGACATATTTATTTTACAATAAAAAAATTCCCGCCGCATTGACGGGATTAAAATTTCTCCGAACAAATTATTTCTGCTTAACGAAATTAGAGCCGCTGATTTTATACGTGTCGTCGTTAATGTGGAAAGTGGTTGCAGTGAAGTTTTTCAAGGTTATGGAGCCGTCGTCAACTTTGAGCGTGACGGCTTTACTTTTCTTGTTGTAAGTGGCGGAAGTGAATTCGAGATTGTCGAGGCTCAACGTGTCGTTATTGTCGAAGCCGTAGATAATATCTTTGCCGTCGCCTTTAGCATAAATAAAATTGTCGGCTCCAGCATTGCCCCACAAGCTGTCGTTGCCTTTGCCGCCGGTTATTATATCGTCACCCGCGCCGCCTGAAATTGAATCGTTGCCGCGTCCGCCGTCGAGAATATCATTGCCCTTGCCGCCGCTTAAAGTATCCGCGCCGTAGTCGCCATAAATCGTATCATTTTTGGAGCCGCCAACGATTGAATTGGCGAGCCTGTTGCCCGTAATTTTAATTGCCTTAGTGCGTTTGGCGGCATTAATAAATTTAACGTCAGCCTCTGCAGTTACGGGCGATTTTGTTTTGTTCGTGACGGTTAAAACTTTTGCGCCGTCAATGTGCAGTTCGTCTAAATCTGCGCCGCCAACAATCGTAATTTTTCCTTTGCCGACCGTGACGATAATATTGTCGCCGCCTTCGACGGTTGAATAAGTACCTTTGCCGCCGCTAATTGTAACTTTACCTTTACTGTCATCTTTTATTTAATCATTACCTGCATCGCCAAAGATTGCTGCAGTTAAAGCTTTGTTTTCTATAGTGTCCTTGCCTTCACCGCCAATAATCTGGACATAATAACCTTCGTTAGAAATTTTATCATTACCAGTACCGCCGTTGATTGAAACGTTAAAATTATAAGCGTTATGAATAGAATCGTTCCCAGAGCCACCGTCAATGCTAACGTCATTACTTATGGGATAAATGGTTCTATTTCCATAAACAAAAATAACGCTACTCCAATTAGTGATTGTGTCATTGCCATCGCCGCCAATCAATGTAGAACGACTGCTTCCATTAACAATAGAATCGTCGCCCATGCCACCATTGATTGAGCTATTGTCAGGGAATCTGTAAGAAGAAGTTGTTAAATAATCCTCTGTTAGTGATGCGCCAGCATTACTGATTCCGTCATTGCCTGCGCGACCGTCGACAGTGACGCTTTCGTTGTTGTTTTCGATAATGTCAGTGTAATCGGTTCCCAGAACAAAATTACCCCAAGTGCTGTTTTTAAGATAAGCCATAAAATCCTCTCCCAATGAAAAAATATTTACCCGTCTATTATTCCCCCCCCCAACGTCGCTTTGTCAAGCTTTTTGCCAAAAAAATTCCCGCCACATTGACGGGATTAAAATATTAAATTTATTCAGCGATAATCTTCATTGTCGGGAAGAGGAGAACATCGCGGATTGACGGTGAATCAGTCAACAGCATAACTAATCTATCAACGCCGATACCAAGCCCGCCCGTTGGTGGCATACCGAATTCCAAAGCTCGGATAAAATCTTCGTCCATAACGTGCGCCTCTTCGTCGCCTGCCTCGCGTTGTTTAAGTTGCTCCTCGAAACGCGCCCGCTGATCAATCGGGTCGTTGAGTTCTGTAAAACCATTGGCAAGTTCCCGCCCGTAAACGAAAAACTCGAATCTGTCAGTTACTCGCGGGTCGTCGAAATTTTTCTTTGCAAGCGGCGAAATTTCTGTCGGGTGGTGCGTGATAAATATCGGCTGAATTAAATCATTTTCAACTTTCGCCTCGAACACCGCATTTAAAATCCCGCCAATACCAAAACGCTTTTCATAAGCCACGCCGATTGAATCAGCCATAGCCCTCGCCTCGTCGACAGTTTCACACGACAGAAAATCTTTACCCGTTTTATTTTTAACTGCGTCGTTCATGCTAAGGCAAGGAGCCTCCGCCAAATCAATTTCGACGCCCTGATAAGTGATTTTAGTCGTGCCGTTAACAGCTTCAGCCGCCGCGCAGACGATACCGCGTGTAACTTCAATCAAGTCGCGATAATCGCCGTAAGCTTGATAAATTTCGACGGAAGTAAATTCGGGATTGTGGCGAACGTCCATGCCCTCGTTGCGAAAAACTCTGCCCATTTCGTAGACGCGCTCAAAGCCGCCGACGATTAATCTTTTTAAGTTAAGCTCCGTTGCAATTCGCAAATAAAGGTCGGCGTCTAAAGCGTTGTGATGAGTTATAAAAGGTCTAGCCGCCGCGCCGCCCGCAATCGTCGACAAAACCGGCGTCGCAACCTCCAAAAAGTCGCGCTCGTCCAAATATTTGCGAATCGACTTGATAACTTTGTTGCGCTTTATAAAAGTCTCGCGAACTTCGGGATTCATAATCAAATCTAAATAGCGTTGACGGTAGCGAATTTCTACGTCCTTAAGCCCATGAAATTTTTCGGGCAGAGGACGCAACGACTTAGCAAGCAAATTAAAATCTTCCACACGAACAGTAAGTTCGCCGCGCTTAGTCTTGAAAACTTGACCGCGCAAGCCGATTATGTCGCCAATGTCCAAAAGTTTGAACTCGCTGTATTTGTCGTCGCCGAGAATGTCCAACTTGAAATAAATTTGAATTGAACCGCTCTTGTCGGCAATCGTCGCAAAACTAGCTTTGCCGTGTCCGCGAATCGCCATTAACCTTCCGGCAATCGAAACTTCGCCCGCGTCGACTTCGCCCTCAATGTCGCCAAATTCCTCGCGAACGTCCGCCGCGTGGTGTGTAACTTCGTAACGTGCTCCGAACGGCTCAACGCCTTTATCAACAAAGCCTTGAAGTTTTTCGCGCCGAATCTTTATAAGCTCGTTTTCATCTGTCGTTTGCTGTAAATTTTTTGCCATAAAATTACTCCCTAAAAATATTTTCGAGTACAATTGTTTGGTCTCTGTTCGGTCCGACGCTGACAATCCCAAGCGCAATGCCCGTGACTTGTGCCATACGCTCAAGATATTTCTGCGCATTTTCGGGTAAATCTTCGTAACGGCAAATTTTGCTAATATCCGTCTTCCAACCGGCAAAAGTTTCGTAGACAGGCTCAACCTTCGCCAAAACTTTTAGCGAGGCGGGTATTTCGTGAATAATTTCGCCGTCGATTTTATACGCCGTGCACATTTTAATTTCGTCGAAGCCGTCGAGAATGTCGAGGCGTGTGACTGCCATATAATCGGTACCGCTAAGTTGCCCCGCGTATTTTACAACGCAAGCATCAAGCCAACCGGTTCTGCGCGGACGCCCTGTAACCGTTCCGAATTCGTGACCAGCCTCGCGGAGTTTATCGCCAATTTCGTTAAGCTGTTCAGTTGGGAAAGGACCTTCGCCAACGCGCGTGCAATAAGCCTTGACGACGCCAACGACAGTATCAATTTTTTTCGGCGCAATGCCCGCTCCAATTCCAACGCCGCCGCTAATCGGGTGGCTACTCGTAACGTAAGGATAAGTGCCGTAATCAATATCAAGCATAGTCGCCTGTGCGCCCTCGAACAGAATTTTTTTGCCCATGCCAAGTTCAGCGTTGAGCAAGGCAATCGTATCGCAAACGAACGGACGGAGCCTTTTGGCGTAGCCTTCATATTCGCGGATAATTTCTTCAGCGTTAAGCGGCGCATGATTGTAAACTTTTTCCAGAATCAAATTTTTTATCTTGATGACATTGCGAACTTTAGCGGTAAATTCTTCGCGGTCAATTAAATCGCAGACGCGAATTCCAATTCTGTCCGCCTTGTCGATATAGCAAGGACCAATTCCGCGTTTAGTTGTGCCGATTTTATTTTCGCCGCGCAGATTTTCGCCGAGTTCGTCAATAAGTTTGTGCCACGGCATGACAACATGAGCACGATTAGAAAGCCGAATCCCCGACGTATCAACGCCGCGCCTTTGCATGTTATCAATTTCCTCAATCAAACATTGCGGGTCGACGACAACGCCATTGCCGATAACGCAGGTCGTGCCCTTATACAAAATACCAGACGGCAAGAGGCGGAGCTTATATTCTTCGCCGCCAACTGTGACGGTGTGCCCCGCATTACTGCCGCCCTGAAATCTGACAACCGTGTCAGCTTGTTGCGCCAAATAGTCGACGATTTTACCTTTGCCCTCGTCGCCCCACTGCGCACCGCTTATTACCACCGTTGACATTTTTTAAACCACTCCTTAGCGATTTTCGTTAACATACTTGCGCATGAATTGAATTGTGTTGTCGCTGATGACGTTATCTTTTTTCTCGTAATTGATAATACGGAAGAGCATGCCGACGCGCTCAATAATGGGCTTGTTGCGCGTGCGGAAAGTTTCACCGTTAATGGTAAGGTCGACGCTGTCCACAGAGCGCATACGGTAGGAGACGCCGAGCAAATCTTTCCCGGTGGTTCCGTCGGGCAACAACTCTTTGATGATATAGCGATATTCCATGTCGCCAACGGCAGTTGTCCACGTCAATTCGCGATTGAGTGCCTGGTGCGTCAAAACGCCGATGTACTCGCGAATAATTTCATGAGTTCTGGTATTCATAATGAAACCTCCTGTTGAATTTTTTTATCTTTAAGTTCAATCTCCTCCGCCATTTGCTCGCGGTAGGAAATTAATTTTTTGGCAAGTGAATCGTCTTGAAGCGCAAGAATTTCCACAGCAAAAAGAGCGGCATTTTTTGCGCCGTTTACAGCCATTGTCGCGACTGGAACACCGCCTGGCATTTGCACTATACTTAACAACGAATCCAAACCTTTGAACGGCTCGGAATTAATCGGAACGCCGATAACGGGTTTGGTAGTTAAGCTTGCCACAACGCCCGCCAAATGAGCCGCCATACCTGCCGCCGCTATGAAAATCTGCGCGGACGAAATTTTAACAAAGTCGTGAACTTTTTGCGGCGTGCGATGAGCGGAGGCAACTGTTAATTCCACGTCGACGCCGAAATTTTTCAACGTATCAACTGCTGCCTTCATGACGCCCAAATCGCTATCGCTGCCTATAATTATTGCAACTTTCATATTGTATCCTTTCTATAAGATTTTAATCGCAACCTGTTGATGTTCGGTACGAGCAATGTATTTGTATTTTAAATCATTTTCTTTGACAAGTTCCATAAAAGCTTTGTACTCGCCTTCCTGCCAGCCAGGATAGTAAAAATACTCGTCGAAAGCGATTACCGTGCCGCGGATAATTTGATTCTTCAAGTTGTCAAAAATTGTCTTCGTCGAGGAGTAGAGGTCGCAGTCCACATGAATAAAGGCGCAAGGATCCGGATGTTCCTTGACAAAGTCTGGCAAAGTTTCATTAAACCAGCCTTTTATAAGGCAAACATTTTTATTAATCTGCGGCAAGTTTCCGTTCATGTTGAAAGCTTGATTATAAAAGCCGCTACGCCATGTTTCGGGAAGACCTTCAAAGCTGTCGAAACCGTAAACAATTTTGTCGGGCAACGTCGCCGAAATAAGATTTATAGTTGAACCTTGATAAACTCCAAATTCTAAATAACTCCCTGAAACATCAACTTGACTAAGGACGTATTTAAGATAATTGTTCTTGTCGTTGATAACTTTGGCTTTGTTCATGTTGGTGATAATAAATTTCGCTGTATTCATTCCCGTCAAGAGCGTCAAATACGTGCTCAAACTTTGCCCTCTAATAAATTTAAAGTTATCACTGATAGCAGCTTGCTGATTAGCAAGCTCTTTGCCAATAGAAATGATTTGCTCGAATAAAATTTTATTCTGCTTGGTCAGTTCGTTGTAGAGGGCAATATTTTCGTTGCGCAGGTCGTCAATTTCCTTGTGCAGAGCTTGAATTTCGTTTTCTGTGGTATTCAAACCAAAGCCTCCCTTAAATTTCACCGCGCTTAATAGCTAATCGCGCCTCGTTGAGATTCGGGAAAATCGCCGCACAGATCTTTTTAATTTCCTCCGTTGGCTGAACTGTATCTGGAATCATAATCGTAACTCCACCGGACGCCGCCGCACTTCTTATCCCGTTAAAACTGTCCTCGAAAATGTAGCAATCCTTCGGCGCAAGATTTAATTCCTTAGCAGCAAGCAGAAAAATATCGGACGCAGGCTTGCCATTAGCAACTTTATCGCCGCCAACTAAAACTTCAAAGTAGCCGCGCAGATTAGAACGCACTAAATTTTTTTCGATAACCGCAACGGGCGCAGAACTCGCCACAGCCATTTTAACACCAGCCGTTCGGAAAAAATCTAAAATTTCTTCGACGCCCGTCATAAGCTCCAATTTTCTTTCGGCGGCGGCTCGAACTTCCTCCAATACGCGGTTAAGATAAGCTCCCGCGTCAATGTTCGGATAAAATCTTCTTATGATTCGCAAAGACTCCTCGCCTAAATTCGTGCCGCTAATCGCCGTTGGGAGTTCATAATTTTTTTCTTCGCCAAATTCCGCCGCCACGTCGAGCCACGCCTTACGATAAAGTTTTTCCGTATTAAAGAGCGTGCCGTCCATGTCAAAAATTGCTCCGCGTTTCATAAAACAACCTCCAAAAATTATCTAAGCAAATAATATCAAATTCCTTTTTACGCTGTCAATCAATAAAAATTTTTCTGTCTTAGCCGCGAAGTGATATTTGCAATTCTGAAAATTTATGCTATCATTGGTAAAGAAATTTTTATTTAGGGTATTTCGGCAGGAGGGGATTCGGTTATGTTGAAAAGTATCGCAGTAATGACCAGCGGCGGCGATAGTCCCGGTATGAACGCGGCAGTTCGTGCAGTTACTCGCACGGCACTTCATCAGGGCGTTAAGGTTTGGGGCATTCGCGGCGGCTATCATGGCATGCTTGATGAGGAAATGTTCGAGATGCAATCTAAGGACGTCAGCGACATCATTCAGCGCGGCGGCACCTTTTTAGGTACGGCTCGTTGCAGACGTTTTGCCACGCCCGAAGGTCGCATGCTCGGCTATAAAAATTTGGTCGATAGAGGAATTCAAGGTTTGGTCGTTGTTGGCGGCGATGGTTCTCTGCGCGGTGCGTCGATTTTAAGTCAAGAAACGGGCATTCCGATTGTTGGCTTGCCTGGCACGATTGATAACGACGTTTGGGGCTCAGAATATACAATCGGTTGCGACACCGCGGCGAATACGATTATTGACGCCATTAACAAGTTGCGCGACACTGCCTCAGCTCACCGCAGAACGATTGTCCTTGAGGTTATGGGACGCAATAGCGGTTGGCTCGCAATGGTTTCTGGTATTTCCGGCGGCGCAGAATATATTCTCGTTCCCGAAGAAGAATACGACCTCGACGAAATGTGCGATGAAATGAAAGCGGCTTATGACGCGGGCAAACGTTATTGTCTGGTCGTCGTGGCTGAAGGTGCTGGTAAAGGTCACGAAATCGGCAAAATTATCGCCGAAAAGACAGGGCTTGACACTCGCGTTTCCAAGCTCGGACACATTCAGCGCGGCGGCTCGCCTTCGGTTATCGACCGCGTTAATGCAAGCCGTCTTGGTGAACATGCAGCATTGGCAATTATTTCCGGCTTAAGTGATATTGTTTTCGGATTCAATCGCGGACACGTCGTCTCTATCAATCTGCACGACGCTGTTAATAATAAAAAGCAACTCAATCCCGAATTCATGCGTCTCGCTCGTGTACTTGCGTAAAACTTTTTTGTTCAATAAAAAATCCCCTTCCGACTTTGGAGGGGATAATTTTTTTTGTAGAAAGTTCTATGCTTGTACAAGTTGTAAAATTTCTGCGACGACCTGTTCAATAGTTAAGTTTGTCGTATCTAAAAGTACGGCGTCTTCTGCTTGTGCTAACGGCGCAATTTCCCGCTCGCTGTCTTGCTTATCGCGCAAGGAAATTTCTTTTTTTATCTGCTCAAAATCCGCCGCGAATCCTTTTGCTTTAAGTTCCTCAAAACGCCGCCGCGCTCGCTCCTCGACTGTTGCCGTTAAAAATATTTTTAAGTCAGCGTTCGGCAAAACTTGCGTACCAATGTCGCGCCCGTCCATTATCACCGAACCTTGAGTTGCCATTTCTCGTTGCAGTTCCGTTAACTTTTTACGAACGAATCCAAATTTTGCCACGTCCGACGCCTCGCGACTAACTTCAGGCGTACGGATTTCTTTGGTGACTTCGCGACCGTCAAGAAAAACTTTTCCCGCTTCGTCTAATTTTATCTCAATGTTGCGCGTAACGTCTTCGACAGATTTACCGCTCTCCAAAACTTTCAGCGCGACTGCCCGATACATTGCGCCGGTATCAATGTAAGTATAGCCGAGCCGAGCTGCAACGATTTTTGATACGGTACTTTTGCCTGCGCCGGCGGGACCGTCCACCGCGATAATTTTTTTCATGTCAGATTCTCCTTTAGACTTTGGCTTATGTGGGTATTTCAAAATTCAGCGAACGCCAAAATCTTTTCACACAGCTCCGGAAATTCGATACCTGCCGCTCTTGCCGCGTCGGGAACCAAAGAAGTTTCCGTCATGCCCGGTACCGAATTGACTTCGATAACGTAAGGAATATTTTCTTCGGACAACATCATATCGACACGAGCGACGCCCGCACATTTGCACAGCTTAAACGCCGCGATTGCTAAATTTTTAACTTCGGCAGTCAATTCGTCGGAAATCTGCGCGGGGACAATATGCGTTGACATGCCCCTAGTATATTTACTTTTATAATCGTAGCGACCGGTCGTCGTAGTGATTTCTATAACGGGCAAAGCTTCCGCCTCGTCTTCGTTACCACAAACTGCAACCGTCAGCTCGCGCCCTTTGATAAATTCCTCAACTAAAATCTCGTCTCCAAAAGTAAAAGCGTCATCAATCGCCGCGTCAATGTCATCAACGTGTTCAACGATATTAACACCGATACTTGAGCCTTGCGACGCCGCCTTAATCACAACAGGCAAGCCAAAATTCTTTTCAATCTCGGAGGCAAGTTCGTCGCGTCTGTCCACTTCACGATAAACAGCAAATTTCGGAGTGGAAAGATTAGCAGAGTTAAGAAAATGTTTCGTGGCAACTTTATCCATAGTCAATGCGGCGGCAAGTACACCCGAACCCGTATAGGGAATTTTCAGCATGTCGAGCGTCCCTTGAATCAAGCCGTCTTCGCCATATTTACCGTGTACAGCATTAAAAACTATCGTGCAATTTTTTTCGCGAATAGTGCTTGCAAAAGTCTGCGGATTGAGTTCGAGGAGTTCAACGTTATAATTTTTAGATTTGAGCGCGTCATAAATTGCCTTGCCCGTGCGCCGTGAAACTTCCGCCTCTGTGGACGTACCGCCGCATACGACGACAATTTTTTTACCCGTCCAATCTTTGAGAGCCTCCAAAATTTCCTCGCCAGTTTTATAAATATCGCCCGCGCCCATTGTTATAACTAAATCGCCAGGCGACAGTTGGTCTTTAATCGCGTCGGCAATATTTTCGCGCTTTGGAATGTAGGAAACGGCTTGATTCGTCGTGCTCAAAACTTCTTTTAGAATTGATTCGCCACTGACGCCAGAAATTTTTTCCTCGCCCGCCGAGTAAACGTCCGTCAAAATCAACATGTCCGCCTCTTTGAACGCGCCGCCGAAATCTTTAAGCAAAAGTTGCGTGCGCGAATATCTATGCGGCTGGAAAATGCAAATAATTTTATTAGGCTTAGTTTCGCGGGCGGCTTTAAGCGTCGCGGCAATTTCCGTTGGGTGGTGTGCATAATCGTCGACGACCAAAATATTTCTGACGCGCCCCTTAGTTTGAAAGCGTCTTTTTGCGCCGTGAAAATGGCTCAACGCCTCGACAATTTTATCAAAGCTCACACCGACTTTTAAAGCTGTGGCAATCGTTGCCAGCGCATTCAAAACATTATGCCGCCCGTGAATTGACAGCTGAACTTTGCCCAAAAATTTTTCCCGATTGAAGGCGTCAAAAGTAACTCCTTTAGTCATCGTGCGAATATTTTTGGCTGTAAAATCTGCGTCGTTGTCAATCGCGTAGGAAATAATTTTGCGATCAATCTTTTTTGCAAGCCCGCGCAGATTTTCATTGTCGAAGCATAAAACTGCAACGCCTTCCTCGCGGTCGAGGTTTTCGATAAAAATTTGGAACGCGGCGCGAATTCTCTCCATTGTGCCGTAGTGGTCGAGGTGGTCGTCTTCAATGTTAGTGACGACAGAAATTTTCGGCTTAAGCGTTACAAAGGAGCCGTCACTTTCGTCCGCTTCACTAACGAGCCAATCACTTTTGCCCAAAATCGCGCCCGTGCCCAAGTCAGTTGACTCGCCGCCGATAATAATTGTCGGGTCAACGTCCGCGCTGTGTAATACGTAGCCAATCATTGAAGTTGTCGTCGTCTTGCCATGTGAACCGGCAACCGCAATTCCTTTACGCGAATTTAACAGCCAAGCGTTGATGTCGGAGCGGTGAAGCTTTGGAATTTTGAATTTGCCCGCCGCGATAATTTCGGGATTGTCAGCAGGAATAGCCGACGAGCAAACGATAGCCTCAACGGGATTTCCCGCCTCGTCGAGAATATTTTTAGCCTTATGCCCGACGAAAACCCGCGCACCGAGACTTTTAAGCATGTCAAGCGTTGGAGAGTCTTTAGCGTCCGAACCGCTAACTTCCAGCCCGCTTTCAATTAAAATTTTGGCAAGCGCACTCATACCTGCGCCACCTATACCTATAAAGTGAAATTTTTTCAAGCCGTCAAGTTTCAAATTATTTTTCCTCCTTAAATTTCAAAATCAAATCGACGATTTCGTCAGCGGCGTTCGGTTTACCGAGCGATAAACATGCCGCTCCTATTTTGTTTAAAAATTTTTTCTTTCGAGAACGATGCGCTTTCGCCGTTTAGTTTTTTTATGACTATTGTTATTTAACATGCGACTTTGCCAATATTCTTCACGATATTGTTCCCAATGACTTTTGGGCATAGTGTCTCCAACCTCGCCAAAATTTCCGTTGCGACGTGCAAGTTTCGCTTTTTCGGCGCATTCATCCGAATAATATTTATATCGTTCATCCGAAAGGTGATATGGTTCATGACACCACTCGCATTCTCGCACATCAACGACACTGTCCACAACGAACCCTCCTTAAACCAATTTCAAAATCAAATCAGCGATTTCGTCGGCGGCGTTTGGTTTGCCCAGCGATAAACTTGCCTGCGCCATTGATTTTAATTTTTCGGGCGAGGCTAAAAGTTCGTCGATTGTTGCCGATAAAATTTCTGCCGTCAAATCTTTGTTGAGAATCATGCGAGCCGCGCCTGCCTCGACGAGTGAACGTGCATTAAATTCTTGATGATTCTCAGCCGCGTATGGATAAGGGATTAAAATCGAGGGAATACCGCGTGCGGTCAATTCGGCAAGTCCGGTTGCGCCTGCGCGGAATATTGCCAAGTCAGCCATAGCCATAGCCGTTGGCATGTTGTAAAGATAGGGGACAATTCTTATATTCGGCGCGTCGAGGTCTGATAATTTTTCCAAAACGGAACTAAATTCGCCCTTGCCTGTGACGTGTAGAAATTGCGCAGAATTTTTTTTCGCCGCCGATTTTAAAACATCAATCATTGCATTGTTGATACTTCTTGCGCCACGCGAGCCGCCCGAAATTAAAATAATCGGCTTGTCGTCGGTGAAGTCAAATTTTTGAAGTCCGTCCTCTTTTTTAGCCGCGAGAACTTCTTTGCGAATCGGATTGCCGGTGTAAATAGTTTTGTCAGCGGGAAAATTTTTAAGCGCGTCTTTAGTGCCAACGGCGATTTTTTTTACGAACTTAGACAAAATTTTATTCGTAACGCCCGCAACGGCGTTTTGCTCCTGAATCAACGTTGGAACTTTCATAAGACTTGCGGCAAGAAGAATTGGTCCACATACATATCCGCCCGTCCCGACGACAACATTAGGTTTGAAACTTTTTATAATGTCGGAGGCGCGTTTAATGCTCCAAATGGCATTGGCGGCGCGAGAAATATTTTCCAGCGTAAAATGCCGTTCAAGCCCGCCCTCCAATTTTAGCGCAGTAAAATTTATTCCCGCCTTCGGAACAATATCCGCCTCCAAACCTTTCTCCGTGCCGACATAGAGAAATTCAGCGTCGGGGCGTTTATTTTTTATTGCGTCAATGAGCGTGAGCGCGGGGTAAATGTGACCGCCCGTGCCACCGCCTGATACGATTATTTTCATTTAATGATTCGCTCCAAAAAAATTACACAACACCACACCGACGACGATAAAACCAATTCCGATAAGTCCCGGCGTCGAAATGGTTTCGTGGAAAAAATTTTTGGCGACAACTGCCGCGAGAATTATTCCGATTCCGCTCCAAGTCGCGTAGGCGATATTTAACGGAATAGTCTTCATTGACAGCGCGGAGAAATAAAAACAAACGCCAAAAAAAATCAACGTGCCCGCCGCGAAAAATTTTTGGCTGAAACCGTCCGATAATTTCATGCAAGTTGTACCGCACAGCTCCAAAAGAATTGCCAATGTCAAATAAATATAACCCATGTTAAAGTTCCCTCACGATTCGTTTAAAGTCTCTGCCGCGCTCTTCAAAATCGCTGTACATGTCAAAGCTTGCGCAGGCAGGACTAAGCAACACGACTTGCGGCGGACGAGAAATTTCTTTGGCAAGCTCCACTGCCCGTTCCATAGAATAGCCCGCCTCTAAAATTTTTTCGGCAGGGAAATTTTTATCCAAAGCACAAGTTTTAAATCTTGCCGCCGCGTCGCCAACCAAAATCAAATAATCGACGCGCTCATTGACCAGACTTAAAAAATCCGTGAGGTCAGTGCCTTTGTCGTCGCCGCCCGCAATTAAGACGATATTCCCCGTGAAAGTTTCCAAAGCCTTTATCGCCGAATCTGTGTTGGTAGCTTTTGAATCGTTGTAATATTTCACGCCGTCAAGTTCGCGAACAAATTCTATCCTGTGTTCGACGCCCTGAAAAGTTTTCAACACGCCGGCAATTTTTTCAGCCTCGACGCCCGCCAAAAACGCCATAAGCGACGCGGCAAGCGCATTCTCGACGTTGTGCCCGCCTTTAATGCCAAGTTCGTCAATCGTGCAAAGTTTGTGAATTGAGCCATTGAATTTTATGACGAGCGAATTATTTTTAATGAACGCGCCCTCAGCAAGTTCGCGCTGTCTGCTAAAATACAAAACTTTGCAAGCGGCGCGATTAATCATGTCGCGAGTCCGTTCGTCGTCGTAATTCAGAATCAGAAAATCTTCGGCGGTCTGTTGAGCGAAAATTTTTTCCTTCATGAGCTGATAAACTTCCATTGAGCCGTGACGTTTCAAATGGTCAGGTGTGACGTTGAGAATCGCCGAAATGTGAGGCTTAAAATTTTTCGTTGCCTCCATTTGATAGCTTGAAATTTCCACAGCCAAATATCCACCCGCGTCGACTTCCAAAGCAACTTCAGACAAGGGAAAGCCGATATTACCTCCGACGCCGACCTTAGAAAATTTCTCTTTAAGCAAAAGTCCGAGCAAAGTTACAGTCGTAGTTTTGCCATTGGTGCCTGTCACCGCGCAAATCGGAGACTTCGCTAAACTGTAGGCAAATTCGACTTCGCTGATAATCGGAATATTTTTTTGCGCCGCCGCCTTAAGCAACGGAATTTTTATCGGGACGGCGGGCGACACGATTATTTTATCGACGCCGTTTAAAAGTTCCTCTGTCTGCTTGCCAAAACGTAAATTTACTCCCAGCCCGCTAAGTTCGCTAAAATCAAAATTTATTTCTTGTTCCTGTTTGGAGTCGCTCAATACAACGTCTGCGCCAAAATTTTTTAAAATCTTCGCCGCCGCAATTCCACTCCTCGCCGCGCCAATTACTAAAATTTTTTCCATTATTAACGCCTCTTATAAAAGTGATAAGCCAATTACGCCGAAAATTAATCCGACCGTCCAAAAGACGAAGACGACTTTAACCTCCGACCAACCGCCTAACTCGAAATGATGATGTAACGGACTCATGCGGAAAATTCGCTTGCCCGTCGTTTGAAACGAAATTACTTGCAAAATTACCGATAAAGCCTCACACACGAACACGAAACCGATAACCGCTAATAAAATTTCCGTGCGCGTCAAGATACCGACTGCCGCAAACGCCCCGCCTAATGCCAATGATCCCGTGTCGCCCATAAAAACTTTTGCGGGGTGGAAGTTGAATTTTAAAAAGCCTATGCACGCTCCGACAATCGCCGCGCAGAAAATCGCTAAATCGTTATGCCCCGTCAGCAAACAAACTACAGCGTAACAACTTGCCGCTATCGCCATGCACCCCGACGCCAATCCGTCAAGCCCGTCCGTCAAGTTGACTGCATTTGACGCACCAACCATTACAAAAAACATGAACGGCAAATATAACTTTCCCGCCCAAATTTTTTCATTAAGCACAGGCAACCAAATTTCCGGCTCAAAATCAATCAAAAGCGAACTTGCGACAAAAGTTACAATCACAGCAATTATAATTTGTCCTAAAAGTTTGTAGCGGGCAAGCAGTCCTTGATTTTTTTTGTGGACAACTTTTAAGTAATCGTCAATGAACCCTAAAATAAAATGTCCGAGCAAAATGAACAGCGCGAGGAAAATTTCAGCGTTCCAATCAGCAATTATCAGCGTCGCCGCAACGATACCCGTGATTAAAAATATCCCGCCCATTGTCGGAGTACCGCTTTTGACTTGATGACTTTTCGGACCTTCCTCGCGAATACTTTGCCCGAATTTAAGTTTGTGCAAAATCGGAATGCACATCGGCGCAAACATAATAACAACGCCCGCCGCGATTGCCCCCGCGATTAAAAGTTTCTCCATTAAGAATTTCCCTCAAATCAACTCGATAATTTTTTCCATATGCATGACGTGAGACGCTTTAAATAAAATTGTGTCGCCGTCGCGGACAAGCTCCAAAATTTTTTTCGCGGCGTCCTCGTGCGTGTCGAAAGTGTAAACATTTTTCAAGCCCGCCTCGCGTGCGCCCGCCGCTATAAATTTCCCAAGCTCGCCAAGAGTTATCAGCGTGTCAAATTTATTTTCAACCAACTCCGTGCCAATTTCTTTGTGAACCGCCTCCGAAATGTCGCCAAGCTCCAACATGTCGCCCAAAACCGCGATAAGCCGCCCGCTATAAATTTCCGAAGTCGTTTTAATTGCAACCCGCATTGACGCAGGACTAGCATTATAAGCGTCGTTGACAATCGTCAAGCCGTCGCGGCGAATAACTTCAAAGCGCATTTTAGTTGTCGTCAAAGTCGAAACTCCACGCTGAATCTCTTCGACATTTAAACCAACCGTCAAGCCCGCCGCGATTGCCGCCAATGCATTCGACACGTTATGACGACCGAGCATAGGAATTTCAAAATCAAAATCCTCGCCGCGATAAGTCAACGTAAATTCCGTAGACACGCTACCGATTAAAATATTTTTAGCAGTCACGTCAGCGGGATTTTCCAAGCCGTAAGTCATGACGTTGACGCCCACGCCCGCCAAATTTTTCATTTCCGCCGTATGACGATTGTCCGCATTTAAAATTATCGTGCCGCCTTCTTTAATCGCTTCGACTAATTCGCCCTTAGCTTTAGCAATATTCTCAATCGAGCCTAAAAGTTCAATATGCGTCTCGCTAACGTTCGTGACAATGCCAATCGTCGGTTTGACGACCTGCGCTAAAGTTTCAATCTGTCCAAGCCCGCGCATTCCGATTTCCACGACCGCCGCATTATGTTTATCTTGCAACTCAAGCAAAGTCATTGGAACGCCGACTTCGTTGTTAAAGTTTCCAGAAGTTTTTTGCACATGTCCTAAACCGTTCAAGGCGGCGGCAGTTAAATCTTTAGTCGTCGTCTTGCCATTGGAACCGGTCACTGCGACAACTGGAATTTGAAAACGGTCGCGCCAAGCTCCGGCGATTTGTCGATAAGCCGTCAAAGTATCTTCAACTTTAAGGACAACGCCCTCCGGAACTCTTTTAGCTGTTTTGCTAACGAAAACCGCCGCCGCACCCTTTTTGAGCGCGTCTTTTGAAAATGATTCGCCGTTGCAATTTTCGCCCTTTAGCGCAACGAATAATTCGCCGCTTTGAATTTTTCTACTGTCGGTTGAGACGCCCTCGAAAAAAATTTCCGCCTCTGAATTTGTTTCTGCGCCTGTGACTTGCGCCACTTCCGCTAATGTTAATTTATGCATGGGAATTAACCTCCTTAATCGCTTCTCTCGCAACTTCTCTGTCGTCGAAATGAATCGTCCCCGTGTTGAGGATTTGATAAGTTTCGTGACCTTTGCCCAAAATCAAAACTATATCGCCCGCCTTAGCAAGTTCAATCGCTCTGAAAATGGCTGTTCGCCTATCGACAATGCGCTCGTGAATTTTTTTGCCAATGCCAACTTCAATATCATCTAAAATTTTTTCGGGATCTTCGGTGCGTGGATTGTCTGAAGTGGCAATTATAACGTCGCTGAACTCAGTGGCAAGCTTGCCCATAATCGGACGCTTGCTATGATCTCTGTCGCCGCCGCAACCAAATACCGTAATAATTCTCCCCGTTGCAATCTGCGCGGCAGTCTCCAAAACATTTTTGACGCCGTCGGGTGTGTGTGCATAGTCGACAATAACTTCAAAGGGCACATTGGAAAAAATCCGCTCGAATCGTCCAGGAACGCTCTTAAAATTTTCTAAGGCGCGTTTGATGATGTCAGGTCTGATATTTTCAGCTAACGCCGCACCAACCGCCGCCAATACATTGTAGACATTAAATAGCCCAGTTATATGCAATGACAAGTTCAGCTCGTCGCGAATTTTAAAGTTCATGCCATCAGCGCGTAGATTAATTTCAGTGCCGCGCAGGTCAGCAAAATTTTTTATGCCGTAAGTAATTTTTCTGCACAGACAATGCTTTAAAACTTCTGCGCTTGCCGCGTCGTCAATATTTATGACGGCAGTTTTATTTTGCTTGCGACCGTGCCTCGACACCATATCGAACAGTTTACATTTAGCACGGAGATAATTTTCAAGTGTACCGTGAAAATCCAAATGGTCTTGCGTCAAGTTCGTGAAAATCGCCGTATCAAATTCAATTCCCGCAACTCTATGTTCTGCCAGCGCGTGGCTAGAAACTTCCATGACGACAACTTGAACTTTTTTAGCCAACATGTCGACCAAAATTTTTTGCAAGTCTATAACGTTAGGCGTTGTGTTACGCACAGGAA
This sequence comes from uncultured Selenomonadales bacterium, assembly GCA_946408355.1. Taxonomy (GTDB): domain Bacteria; phylum Bacillota; class Negativicutes; order Selenomonadales; family Selenomonadaceae; genus Quinella. The sequence continues at coordinate 651 of CAMJRX010000026.1, read as the reverse complement.
AACTTTCGTCGCCAATTAAAATTTGAATCGTGCCAATTAGTCCGACTTTAAAGCCCGCGCAGGTAAAAATTTCTCGGAGCATATAAGTTGTCGTTGTCTTGCCGTTCGTACCTGTGATTCCAATTACTCGCATTTGCCGCGCAGGATAATCATAAAAATAAGGAACGATGCCAGCCAGCGCGTTGAGCATATCGGGCACAACCAGCACGGAAATATTTTCAAGCGGTTTAAAATTTTTTCGCGTTGTCAAAATCGCAACTGCGCCCTTAGCTGTCGCTTGCGGTATAAAATTATGTCCGTCGACGTGTGCGCCTTCCATGCACACGAATAAATTTTTCGGCTCAACTTTGCGCGAATCGTGCTCTATGCCGCTTATCTCAACGTCCGCGCCTAAAATTTTCGTGTCGGGTATTAACAATGCCAGTTCACTCAATTTTTTTATCAAGACTTCGCCTCCCTTTGTCGCCAATTATAATTGAACTTTGTATGAAAAGACAATGCCATAAAAAAATTTTTCCATATTTTGCGTTCGGGAATTGACAAAAAAACAATTATTACAATGCTCTAATAAGATACCCTTTAAAAAAATTTACATGAGACCGGCTATGAAAAGTCAAGAGGTTGAAGCCGGAACATAAGATTTATTATCCC
>CAMJRX010000025.1 GCA_946408355.1 uncultured Selenomonadales bacterium | reverse complement strand
CCTTTTCTGACTATCATAAAATTTCTTCTACTTTTTGTTAAGTTAATGCCATTGGGATATTGGGTAGTGTCAAGCAGATTGTGTAAGTAGGAAAAATTAGCGATCGAATTTGTCGAAGAGTGAAGCGAGGCGGTCGTTCAAGAGCAACTGATTGCTTTCCGAGCGACCAGTTGGCAATCGGACGATCTGCCCAATTTTTTTGCAACTCTACTACTCTAAGATAAAGCAATTTGAAAACGGAATAGTCATTAGGAAAAGCGCCGCGTTTTGTCACCTTGCCAAAACGCCGTTAAGCATAGCCTCAAACATCGGTCCAAAGACTTCTTTTAGAGCCGCTTGCATTTGGGCGACACTTTTAGGCTTGTACTCGGCAATAATGAATTCTTCTGCCGAGTGTGTCTCGATTTTTTCTTTTCATCTCTTCTTGCTCCTATATCAAAAAATGGATTGTGCTCTCCTTCTTACACAATCCATTTTACACTACCGAAATTGCCGTTATATTTATCCTGTGTGCTTTAATTATCGTGTTGCTTTAATTATCGTGTTGCTTAAGTTAATGCCATTGTCCAATATCGGGAGGTGCTTTTTTCATAAAATAGTAGACAGCACGTTTCATCAACTTATGGTTAATAGAATTATGATTCATTGACAGGATTTATCGTTAAGTGTAGAATTATAAAAAAATTTTTCCGGAGGTATCAAATGTTTGACAAAGAAATTTTGCAGTACAAAGTTGGTGCCTTACTTTACATGCCGGCTTTCCAATCAAATATCATACCCAAAATTACAGGAAATAAGTTGCCGCACTTGACATCAGCGGCTTTTTGTTTAGAAGATTCAATTCAAGACGCCTCACTTGACGATGCAGAAAAATCTTTGCAATTTATTCTACACGAACTCGAAAATATACCAAATCTGCCGTTAATCTTCGTTAGAATTCGTTCGCCGCGTCACCTCGAAATTTTTCATGAGACAATCGGCTTGCGCTCGAAAATTTTAACGGGCTACATTTTGCCGAAATTTGACATGAGCAACGCAGGCGCGTACATTAAGCTCGCAAAGGAAATAAATCTTCCAGTTATGCCAACGCTCGAAACTAACCGCGTCGCAAGCCTTTTAACTCGCCGAAACGAACTTTTATCGCTTAAACAAAGTCTCGACGAAATTAAAAACATAGTGCTCAATATTCGTGTCGGCGTCAACGATTTCTGCAACCTGTACTGGCTTAGACGTAATGTTAATCAAACTATTTATGATATAGGCGTTGTTCGCGACATTTTAATTGATATTTTGAACGTCTTCGCTAAAGATTATGTTGTCGCTGGCTCTGTTTGGAATTTTTTTGGCGGCTCGTGGGCAGAAGGTTTGCAACGTGAATTGGAATTGGACAAGGTAAATGGTTTTATCGGCAAAAGTGCGATTCACCCCGCGCAGTTACCGATTATTTTTAACTCTATGAAAGTAAACCACGCAGATTTCGACGACGCAAATATTTTACTAAATTGGAAGTCGACTACACATGGCGTCATGAAAAGTTCCGACGGTTCACGCATGAACGAGGTTAAATGCCATTTGAATTGGGCACGACGGATAAAAATTTTGAGCGAGCTTTACGGGGTGATTGAATGATTTATGCAGTTAATGACGTTTTAAAAGTCGCTAAACGATTGAATAACGCGCGACGAAATTATTTGCTAGTCAATCCGTTGCAGGGCAAACATTTACCTACAAAACCTTCCGCCGCCTTAGAAATGATGGACGCACTCGGAAAAAAAGTTATAGAAAAATTTTCATCGGCGCGATTGGTTATCGGGTTCGCAGAAACGGCAACGGCAATCGGCGCAGTTGTAGCTAAAAATTTGTCGGACGAATGTTTTTATTTGCAAACGACGCGAGAAAATCTTGGTGGTAAATTTGTGGAATTTTTAGAGGAGCACAGCCACGCTCCTGAACAAAAACTTTACGCCGAAAATTTATCCGAGCTTATTAATAAAACGCCAGAAATTGTTTTCGTTGACGACGAACTTTCTACTGGTAAAACTTTGTTAAATATCGTCCGTCAACTTAAAAATAAATTTCCCGCGCTTAAAAATAAAAGAATCTGCGCGGCGTCGATAATTAATCGGCTGTCGGAAGAAAATCTTGCTTCATTGGCGGCGGAAAATATTTCTTGCGTCTACCTTGTCAAACTTGAGCAAAAAAATTTCGACGTGGAAAAATTTTCAGTAGAGCCTGCAAACGAAATTATTCCTACGCATAAAGATTTTTCGATTCATGAAATGAATTTTTCGGCTGATATGCGACGCGGCGTTATAATCGGCGAATATTTTAATCAATGCGAGGCGGCGGGGAAATTTATCGTCAACTTGCTTAAACGCGAAAATATTTCCGACGAAATTTTAATTTTGGGCACGGAAGAATTTATGTTGCCAGCGATTATTGCGGGGAATTGTCTTGAGGCGGAAAATTTTTCTGTTATGACGCACTCGACGACGCGCAGTCCCATTAGCATTTGCAAAGATGAAAATTATCCGATTCGCGAAGGTTTTAAGCTTAGAAGTTTTTACGACGCGACGCGGACGACTTTTATTTACAACTTAAAATTTTATGACGCAGTAATTATTATGACGAACGCTAAAAATTTTTCTGCCGGTCTTAACGATTTAATCTCCGCGCTAAATGTTCACGGCGTCGGCAAAATCATCAAATGCATTGCTTGTTAACTTGAAAAAAGTCCCCCGCCAAATTGCAGGGGACTTTTTATTTACGCTTTTATTCGGGCGGCAAGATACCCGCCATGCGCAAAAGATATTTAGCGTTAGTTGTATGCGTTCGCCCCTTACGCAACTTGAAATCAAATTTAATCTCGTTGTTAACGTAATATTCTTCAAAGTGCGCGTTGGAAATGTGCGTATTTTCGTTAACCATATCGCAAAGTTGAAAGTCGTGCGTCGTGACGAGCGTAATACTTCTGTCGTTAGTTAAGCGGCGAATTGCTTCCTTCGCGCCAATTACGCGGTCGTTAACGTTGGTTCCTTTGAAAATTTCGTCGATACACGCGAGCATTGGCAAATTTTTTTCCGTGTACTCAATCATTGATTTAATCCGCAAAAGTTCAGCGTAAAAAGTCGAGACGCCTTGACTAATGTCATCGTTTACGCGAATGGAAGTTAGAACTGCTAGACTACTTACGGAAAAACTTTTCGCGCAGACGGGCGCACCCGAATAAGCGACAATCACGGCGGCGGCTAGCGTTCTAATCCACGTCGTTTTTCCGGACATATTCGCGCCGGTGATAATCGTCGTGCCAGCTTTAAGTTCAACGTCGTTTGGAACGCCTTTAGCGTCGGCAACCAACAAACTCGTTAAGCCCTCAACTTTAAGGTGCGGCTCTTCCTCTTCGTAAAATGTTGGGAAACAATAAGTTGTTCGCGTTTGACCGATTGACGCCAGAGAAATTAAAACTTCTACCTCTGCGAAGGCGTCAAGCCACGTGCGAAGATGTTTTGCCGCGTCGACACGCCATTTCATGAACGCCACGACTAAAAAGAAATCCGATAAAAAAAGTGCATTACCTAGTATAAAAAATATCGGATTGTGCCGAGCATTTGCCGCGTCAACCAGTAGTGACAACGTTTTTAATTTCTGCGAGGCTGAAACTTCGTCGGTTAAAATGTCGCGAATGGCTGATAATCGATTTGAACTGAAATTTGTCGATTCTAGCCGCTCAAAAATCGCACGATACAGCCGCAATTCCTTTGAAATTATTTTTAGCGGCGCGAGCAATTCATTGACGGCGGGGATTGCGGCTATTGAAATTACCAGCGAAATTAGCATGACGAACAGCGGCGCAAGCTCGTCTATAAATCCGTGCCACGCCAAAACACACGACGCGACTAAAATTATCGGCATGATAAAACGCAACATATAAATTTTTCCGAGCGGCGGCAATTCCTCTTCCACGCTAACGATTAATTCGCTGGTATCGTGATTATTCGGCATTAACCGCGCATAAGCCTCAAGGTCAAGCGATAATCTTGGACGTTGCAAAATTTCAGCGACGCCGCGTTGACGATTTCTAATCTCGTTAAAATCGGGCGGTTCCGGGTTAAAAGCGGCGGCAAGTAAATCTCTACCGCGTTTAGTGCGTGCCGCACAGATATATTGGAAGATTGAGCCTTCGCCGAAAATATGTAAGTCAACGTCTTGCGGGCGGTTATTTTTAAGATAAATACTGCCGTCGTTGGAGCGTTTACGCCACGTGCCACGCGCCCTAGCAATATAGGAATTCAAAACTGTCATGCGGCTTTTCAAAAATCTTTTGCGGCGTTTAAGGTCGTCGTGATAATTCATCAGCCGAATAAAAATCATTGCAAGCAACGCCGCGATAATATAGCAATAATTTGTATGCGTGTCCCAACCGATAGCAAAACTTCCAACCGCCGCAATAAATGTTATCGAACGGGCAGCGACGATTTTTTTCTCGCGATTGTGTAAAGTTTTTTGTTCGGCAAGGTCAATTTCTCGTTCATTGTCGTAAAATTGTCGGTTCATTCAAGTTAAGTTACCTTTCCATTTTTTATTAAAAGAACGGTAATATTTTACTATAAACCGTAATTCAAATGCAAATGATTTGACAATGCCAACGCCATTTGCTATAACGGGCATGAAATTTAAAAAGGAGGTAACTCGCTTGAAGTATCAGGAATTAGTATTTGCACTGCAGAAATTTTGGGCGGATAAGGGTTGCATATTGGCGGAGCCTTACGACGTGGAAAAAGGCGCGGGCACAATGAATCCGTTTACATTTTTGCGCGTATTGGGACCGGAGCCTTGGAACGTGGCATATACGGAGCCTTCGCGTAGACCCGCTGACGGACGTTATGGCGACAATCCCAATCGGCTTTATCAACATCATCAACTGCAACTGATTATGAAACCGTCGCCCGATAATATTCAAGAGTTGTATTTGGAAAGTTTAGCGGCAATCGGCATTGAGGCGCAAAAGCACGATATTAGATTCGTTGAGGATAACTGGGAATCGCCGACGTTAGGCGCGTGGGGCTTAGGCTGGGAAGTTTGGCTCGACGGCATGGAGATAACGCAGTTTACGTATTTTCAGCAAGTTGGCAGTCAAGATGTTAAACCCGTCGCCGTTGAGATAACTTACGGACTTGAACGGCTCGCAATGTATATTCAAGGCGTCGAAAATGTTTACGACGTGGAATGGGCGGAGGGCGTCACTTACGGCGACATTTTCCACCAGAATGAATTTGAGCAGACGAGTTATGCTTTTGACTTGAGCGACGAGGCTTTACTGTTTGAGCTGTTCGATAAATATGAGGCGGAAGCCGTTCGGATTATCAAGCTCGGCTATGTGCACCCCGCTTACGATTATGTTTTGAAATGTTCGCACACGTTTAATCTTTTGGACGCACGCGGCGCAATCAGTGTAAGTGAGCGGACGGCTTTTATTGGGCGTGTTAGAAAGTTAGCTCGCATGTGTGCAGAAGTTTATCTTAAACAGCGCGAGGAACTCGGTTATCCGTTATTAAAAAAATCTGCGGAGGTGAGCGCGTAATGGACAAGAAAAATTTACTGTTAGAAATTGGCACGGAAGAAATCCCCGCGCACGCCATGCCCGGCATTTTAAATCAGCTTAAAGAACTCGCCGAAAAAAATTTAAAAGAATCGCGTATCGAATTCGGCAACGTTAAAACTTTGGGCACGCCGCGCAGATTAGCATTGCTTGTAAGTGACGTTGCGACGAATCAAGCCGACGTTGAGACGGAGAAACGAGGACCTTCAGCGAAAATTGCATTTGACGCGGCGGGTAAACCTTCTAAGGCGGCAATCGGCTTTGCACGCGGGCAAAAAGTTCAGCCGGAAGATTTAATTACTCGCGACGGTTATATTTATGCCGTGATTCGTGAACAGGGCAAACCTTCCGCCGAAATTTTTAAGAAACTTTTGCCGAAAATTATTTGCGATTTGAATTTCCCTAACAATATGCGCTGGGGCAATTTGGACTTTAAATTTATTCGTCCGTTGCGTTGGATTGTCGCGTTGTTCGACGAGGAAATTATTCCGTTCGAGGTTGCCAACGTTAAGAGCGGCAGAACTTCACGCGGCCACAGATTTTTAAGCGCGGGCGATTTTGAGATTGCGACGGCTGGCGATTACGTAAAAACCTGCGCGGCGAATTTTGTTATTGTCGACCAAAACGAACGCCGCGATATGATTGTTAAGCAGATTAATGACGTTGCCGAAAATAAAAATGGCGTCGCAGAAATTACCGACGACTTGTTAGAGGAAGTTTTATATTTAGTTGAATATCCGACGGCGTTGGTTGGCTCGTTTGAGGAAAAATATTTGCAACTGCCCGCTGAAGCCGTGATAACTCCCATGCGCGACCACCAACGTTATTTCCCTGTAAAAACTGCTGGCGGCGCGTTAATGCCTCTGTTCATAACGATTCGCAACGGCGGCAAAGAATATCTCGACATTGTTCAGCACGGCAACGAACGAGTTTTAAAGGCACGCTTAGAGGACGCGCAATTTTTCTTCAACGAGGACAGGAAAAAATCTTTAGCGACTCATCGAGACAAATTAAAAACTGTAGTATTTCAAGAGGGACTCGGCACGGTTTACGAAAAGACGGAACGCCTCGTTAAGCTCGTAGAAAAAATTTCCGAAATGCTCAACGTCGACGCGGCTAACTCGATTCGTGCGGCTGAACTTTCCAAAGCAGATTTAGTTACAGGCATGGTTACGGAGTTTACGGAATTGCAAGGCGTTATGGGGCGCGAATATGCAAAACTCGACGGCGAAAATCCGGAAGTCTGCGCGGCGATTGACGAACATTACATGCCGCGTTTCGCTGGCGATGCTCAACCTAAAACAACGGCTGGAAAAATTTTAAGCCTCGCTGATAAGATTGATAACATTGTCGCGACGTTCAGCAGAGGATTAATTCCGACCGGCTCGCAAGATCCGTTTGCTTTGCGCCGTCAAGCTTTGGGCATTGTGAATCTTTTGAGCGGTGCGCGTTGGTCGATGTCGATTAGTGCAATCGTCGAACTTGCAATGGATTTGCTCAATATCACGGACAAAGTTGCTCGCGAAAAAATTCAAGTTGACGTGGCAGATTTTATGCGCTTGCGTGTCAAAAATGTTTTGGGCAACTCGACGCGCTATGACGTTATCGACGCGGTAATTGATGACGTGGACGATGTTTTTGCAGTCACGTTAAAGGCGGCGGCTGTCGAACAATTTTTAAAGACGCCCGACGCTACAAAAACTATTCAATCGTTCGTGCGTGTCAGCAACCTCGCAAAAAAAGCAGAGACTACCGATCTCGACGCGGAACTTTTCAAACTCGACGCGGAAAAAATTTTGTACGGAGCTTTTGCGGCGATAAAAGTTGCGGCAGATGAACTCGTCGAAAAGAAAGATTTTCTCGGTGCTCTTGACGTGTTGAAAAAACTTTCCACGCCGATTGATTCGTTCTTCGATTCGGTCATGGTCATGGACGAGGATTTAACTATAAGAAAAAATCGGCTCGAGCTTTTGAAGTCGATAGACAATCTGCTTGCGAAAATCGCGGACTTCGGTAAAATCGTTTACTAATAGGGAGAAAATTTTCATGGACGAACAGATAAAAGTTGCGCCTCGTTCGTTTAACTTTTTGGAACTGGACGAAATGCGCGGCATTCTCACAAAACGGAGCTTGCACAGAGGAAAACTTATCAATGAAATCCAATGGTATCTGAAATTGCCCAAGCAACTCCATTATCTTGCGCCGCGCATTTTCACCTATTCTTTATACAGCGATTCTCCTTACATACAAATGGAATTTTACGGCTATAAAACACTGCACGAAATTTTCTTAAAAGACACGCAACAGAAAACAGGGAGGGGGATTTCTCCGCCCCTGTGTGAAAAACTTTTCCGCAGTTTGCTATTTGTAGTTGAAGAATTTCAATCCTACAAAATTAAATGCGATAAAGCCGTCGCGCAGTCAGCTGCTAAGGCTATGTACGTTGATAAGACTTTACAAAGATTGCATACGCTTTGGCAAGACGACAATTTTAAAAGTTTTTTCACGCAGAAAGTTATCGTCAACGGAAAAACTTATTGCTCGTTGAACGAAATAATTTCTTTGCTACCAGATATGGTTGCTAATCTGCTCTTTGAAAACGTTGAAGAATATTTTTCGGTTATCCACGGTGATTTATGCCTCCCGAACATTTTAGTTGAAGAGGAGCATAAATTTTTGCGACTCGTGGATCCTCGCGGGAAATTTGGCGACTTCGACATATACGGCGACCAACGCTACGATTTAGCTAAGTTGTTGCACTCTTTGGAGGGTGGTTACGATTTTATTATAGCCGACGAGTTTAAGTTAAGCGTTCACGGCACGGAAATAAATTACAAAATGACGCTGGACTTTGCAGAGATTAGGGAAAGTTTTTTTACTGTCTTTAAAGAGCAACTTAGAAACTTACCTGCACTGCGCTTGATTGAGGCGACGTTGTTTTTAAGTATGATTCCGTTGCACGCTAATTCTTTAAGTCGACAACAAATCATGTTGGCACGGGGCGTTGAGTTATTTGAAGCCGTATTGGAGGAGTTGAAATGAATATTGTAATAACAATGGCGGGGCTTGGTTTACGTTTTCGCGAAGCTGGCTACACTGTGCCGAAATATCAAATCGAAGTTAAAGGCAAAACGCTTTTTAAGTGGTCAATGTCGAGCTTGGAAAATTTTTTCGGTGAGCCGTTTATTTTTATAGTGCGCAGAGAGGACAACGCGACAAATTTTATTCAAGCAACTTGCAACAAGATGGGCATTAACGCGAAAATTATTCAGCTGGAAAAATTAACTCGTGGTCAAGCGGAAACGGCAATGTTCGCGTCAAAAAGATGAACCTCTCCTGATTTACAACATTGATACTTACGTCGAACCGGGACAATTAAAGCCAGAACTTATTCGCGGCGCGGGATTTATTCCTTGTTTTACAGCGGAGGGCACGCATTGGAGTTTCGTTAAACTTGGTGATGACGGCAAAGCTATAGAAGTTCGCGAAAAGGATCGCATTTCCAATCATTGCTCAATCGGCGCGTATTATTTTCAGTCGGCAAGCCTTTATTCCGATCTTTACAAAAATTTTTATGGTAACGATTCTGGACGCCTCGAACAATATATCGCGCCAATTTATAATCGCTAGATTGCACAAGGCGCGGCGGTTTACATAAAAGATATTCCCACCGAATTCGTTCACGTTCTCGGCACACCCGCTGAGGTAGAAGTTTTCGCTCGTGGAGGTGTTGACGATGTTTGACGCGAAAAAAATTCGTCGCATGGAAACCGAACTTATATAGTTTGCGAAGGCATACGACAACGTTTATATAGTTCCTGAAGTTTTTACCATTGATGCGGCGGCTCTTTTTAAACGCCTCCAAATCCCTGTTCGAGCGGTAATACAAGATACGTGGACAGCAAAAGAAGTGTGGTATATTCCCATTATCAAAACCAAAGAAGCCTCCGCTAATTTTAATGAAGGCACCGCATTAATAATACTCACTACAAAGCCAGTTCCATTTACTCGAACCACTTTTGATTTTAAGGTCAGAGGTGGTACATGGACTATTCCCGCGTTTTGTATATCATATGATGAGGCTACGGCACTTTACGATCGTTTGATGGTAACCAAACTTATTCAGATGTATAGGGAAGATAAAATAACTGAAGTTACGAATAATTTAAATAAAGTTGGAGAACGATTTTCGCGCGGTTTTACAACAACGTTGGATCTACGTTTTCAAGATTTTAAATTTCAAGCTTATGACAGTCGAATTATCTTTAAACCCACTTATAACTTCAACGATGCGGCGATTGTAATTCAAGGACCGATTGCTTATGATAACAATTACACCGTCGAGACTTTCAAGCTTTATCGTTCAATTTATCCCAACGTACCGATTGTCGTTTCTACATGGCAGGGCGAGGCTACAAACGATTTCCGCAAGGAGTGCCAAGATAATTTAATCGTCCTTCTTGAGAATGAGCCGCTCAAAGAACGTGGAGCCTTCAACGTCAACCTGCAACTTAAAAGTTCGCTTCAGGGCGTCAAATTCGTTCGGGAAAATACTTCTGCTAAATTTGTGTTGAAAACTCGGACGGATCAGCGCATTAATCGCTTTGATTTTTTGGTTCACTTTAAGAATCTATTAGCGACTTTTCCGCCTAAAGACGATAAACTTAATCAACGAATTATTTTCCTAAGCCAACCTTCATTAACTCAATTTCCTTTCTATTATCAAGATTTTCTTTCATTCGGACATGTTGAGGATATTTCCAAACTTTACAGTATACCGTTCCATAGTGAGCCAGGCGAAATGAGTTATACTGCCGCGCATTACAAACGTATACGTAAATTCGTCGATAAAGTCTTAAATATTAGCCATTCTTTAGATTATAATTCAGAGTTTGCGCAAAATCCCGACCTCTGTAAACTTAAAAGATTGGCTCGCAAGTTTTGTTTTCCGGAAATGTATATATCAAAGACCTTTTACAAACAATACATCGCGCCAATAGACGAAACTAAACTTCCTGAAACTAGCTGGAAATTTGCCGCCAATTACTTAATACTTATAGACTGGGAAGCTATCCTTATTGATTGGTTTAAGTACGAGCACAAGCGTTATTTGGCTAACTACAATATCGGTCATCAGAGTGCTTTTTCTCGTTGGCTAGATATATACAGAAATTTTAAATGGCAATGAACATAAATTTATTCCAAATAAAATTCTGCAGACTAATACTAATCGGGAAAAAGCTTGCAATTTAAATCGTGCTGTGATAGACTTCTACAGCTTTAAAAAATTTTCAAGGAGGTGTTTTACTTGCCGAATATTAAAGCTTCGATTAAGAGCATGAGAGTTGACGCAAAACGTCGCGCTCGCAATATTTTCGAGAAAACGCGCATGAAGAAGGCTCAAAAACTCGTATTGGCGGCAATAGCGGCGGGCGATGCGGCTGAGGCTAAAAAACTTCTCCCCGCGGCGCATAAAGCTATCGACCAGGCAGCGGCTAACAACACGATTCACAAGAACGCGGCCGCTCGCAAAAAGTCCAAACTCACATTAAAAGTAAATGCTATTCCGGCTTAAAAATTTCTAGGGCTTGTCAAGTGACAGGCTCTATTTTTCTATAACACCACAAAAAATAACCGACAAATCGTCGGCAAAAATTCTTCAACGAATAAACTGTTCAATGGCTTTGTTTAAGCGTTCAATCTCGGTGGTGTCACCAGTTTTAACGGCGTCAACTATACAATGTTCTATGTGGTCTTTTAAAATAATTCTTCCGACGGCTTTAATGGCGGCGTCGACGGCGGAAAGTTGAATCAATACTTCGGAGCAATCGCGCCCGTCTTCAATCATGCGTTTAGTTGATTCGAGGTGCCCGATAAGTCGTGCCATGCGATTCAAAACCGCCTTAGTTTGTGTATGCGTGTGCGTGTGACGAATTATCGTGCCGTCTTCTAATTTATGTTCGTGCATACGTTGCCCTCCGAAAAGTTTTTTAGAAATTTTATTTTATCCGATTGACGGCGTCAAGAAAATTTGTTACATTTGCGGCGAGGTGATTGATATGGCAAAACCGAACATTGCCGGCAAGCTGAAAAATTTAGCTCGTGAATTAAAGGAAGAGGATAAAGGCGGCGTCAAAAAAGTTGGTGACGCGATTAAACAAGGTACAGCTCGTAAAAAAGAATCAGCCGACGGCGGCAAAGCATCTGGACGTAAAAATTAAAACAAAAAAGGCGGTCTCAAATTTCGAGGCCGCTTTTTGATTTCCAAATATACTTCAAACGTTAAAACGGAAATAAGTAACGTCGCCGTCTTGCATGATATAATCCTTGCCCTCTAAACGCACAAGTCCTTTATCGCGGGCGGCATTAACAGAACCAAGCTTAATTAAGTCGTCGTAGTTGACAATTTCCGCCCGAATAAAGCCGCGCTCAATGTCGCTGTGAATTTTGCCCGCTGCCTTAACTGCAGGCGTTCCCTTTTTAATCGTCCAAGCGCGGCACTCGTCGGGACCAGCCGTTAAGAAAGTCATCAAGCCCAGCAAATCAAATGCCGCATGAATTAATCTGTCAAGCCCTGAACTTTCCAAACCTAAATCCGCTAAAAATTCCTTAGCCTCGTCCGCGTCCAGTTCCGCAATCTCCGACTCAACTTTAGCGCAAATCACGACGACTTGAGCTTCCTCCTGCGCGGCAAGTTCACGAACTTTTTTAACGTAAGAATTTTCCTCTGTAAGTTCGTCTTCAGCAACGTTGGCAATGTAAAGCGTCGGCTTAAGCGTCAATAAATTTGCGTCGCGAATGGTAAAAAGTTCCTCGTCGCTAAGATTTAAACTCCGCGCAGGTTTTGCCTCGTCCAAAGCATTTTTCACGCGCTCCAAAATTTCAGCCTCAAGTTTAGCCTCCTTGCTACCCGATTTTAAAAGTTTAGCGACTTTGGCAAGCCGTTTATCTACAACGTCTAAATCGGCAAGACAGAGCTCCGTTTGAATCGTATCAATATCACGCAGAGGATCAATCGTGTCAGCGACGTGCGTAATATTTTCGTTCTCAAAACAGCGCACGACATGGGCGATTGCGTCAACCTGGCGAATGTGTTCAAGAAATTTATTGCCAAGCCCCTCGCCTTTAGACGCGCCCTTAACAAGCCCCGCAATGTCGACAAATCGAACACTCGCCGGTGTAGTTTTCTTTGAACTGTAAAGTTTCGTCAAAACTTCCAATCTACCGTCGGGCACGGCAACAACTCCGACATTCGGCTCGATCGTGCAGAAAGGATAATTTGCCGCCTCCGCGCCCGCCTTTGTTATCGCATTAAAAAGCGTCGACTTGCCCACATTTGGCAAACCGACGATACCAACTTCAAGACTGCTCATAAATTTTCCTCCAGATATTTATTTGTTGCAAAGACTTTTAACGGGATTAAACGACCGCCTATGAATCGGGCAAGGTCCGTATTTTTCAATGGCGGCGATATGTTCTTGAGTTCCGTAGCCGCGATTGTGTTCAAAGCCGTATTCGGGATAATCCAACGCCCAATTATCAGCGAGGTGGTCACGTGTCACCTTAGCGATAATCGACGCGGCGGCTATCGAGGCACTAAGCGCGTCGCCGTGAATAATCGATTGCGATTGAATTTTTTCGCCGAAGTCAACTTTCATTGCGTCGGTAAAAACTAATTCCGGCTGAATTTTTAAACCTTCGACGGCGCGTTTCATGCCAACTAATGTCGCTTGATAAATATTTAAATTGTCAATTTCGTCAATGTCGACGCAAACGACGTGATGACTTATCGCTACGGAAATAATTTTGTCATATAAAATTTCGCGAACTTTGGCGGAAAGTTTTTTAGAATCGTCAAGCCGCTCAAGATATAAATCCTCCGGCAAGATAACAGCCGCCACGACGACCGGTCCAACTAATGAGCCGCGCCCCGCCTCGTCGACGCCGGCAATTAATTTATATCCCGCTTTACGCTCCTTATCCTCGAATTTGTAAAGATTATGGACGCGCTCCTTATCCGCCTCGACAGAAAATTTTTTCATAGAAAAAACCTCACTTAGACGCCCGATAAATTAAGATAAAGCCCGCGATTAACCCGATAACGTTCGGAATCCACACGGCGTACATTGGCGGGATTGCGCCGCCGCGAGCTATTGCATTGGCAAGCGTCATGATTGCATAATAGAAGAAAATTATTACGACACTCAACGCGAAACCCATTGATGATGATGTTCGCGTTGGCTGAAGTCCCAGCGGCACGCCTATTAACGCGAAGATTAAACTTGCCATTGGAACCGTTACGCGCTGATAAAGTTCCGTTTCAAGTTTGCTCGTGTTGGCGTATTGCGACTTCATGATTTCGATTTGCGCCCTAAGCTCGTTCATCGTAAGTTCTTCGGGCTTTTTTTGTTCGCGAACGATTTGGCGCGGGCTTGCCTTAACGGGCAGAATTTGTCGGTCGAATTTCATCGTATGCGTTCGCTGTTCGTCGGCTAAGTCGTAAATCATGCCGTCATGCATAACCCATTCGCCGTCTTTCCACTCGGCAAAAGTCGCGTTCTCGACGTGTGTAACTTTTCCGTCCTCGCTGAAAACTTGCATCGTTACGCCTTCCAAAACTTCATCTTGCGCTTTGTATTCGCGGGCGTAAATCAGCCGCTCCATTTTTTCGCCAGCCAATTCCTTAACGATAATGTGGTCTTGAGATTTAAGCTCGGTGTTGCCTTGAATTTCGTAGTAGACGACGTTGTTATAAGCGGTATTAGCCCAAGGAACGACGTGTTCATTAAAGAGAATAGCGACGATTGTAACTATCATGCCCAAAAAAATTGCGGGCGCGGAAATTCGCCCGAAACTTATTCCGCAAGATTTCATCGCAGTAATTTCGCTTGAACTCGACAGCCGCCCAAAAGTCAAAAGCGTCGCCAAAAGCATTGACATTGGGAACGTCCACATAATTATACTCGGCAAGCCGTAAATAAAAATTTTCACCACAGAGGAGAAACTCGCGCCGTAGTCGGTTATGTACCGCGCAATTCTAAACAGCGTGCCCGAACCGATAAATACCGCCGTAAACGCGCATATCGCAAAGAGAAACGCGAAAATTACCTCTCGAAAAATATATTTGTCCAGTATCCTAAGGCGCATTCAAAAACCCCCGTTGGTAAATTGTCGATTATTTATAAATATCATTACGTTTATCCACGTTGATGACGAAAATTATAATCTTGTCGTCTTGAATATCGGCAATGATTCGATAATCCCCGACGCGATAACGCCAAAAGCCGCTAAATTCTCCCTCCAACGGTTTTCCACGTCGACGCGGATTTTCGCAACCCTCAAGGTTTGTGTCAATCCATTTTTTGATTCTTTTGCGAACTGGAGCGTCAAGCTTGCTAATTTTTTTTAAAGCGTGCGGGTCGTATTCAACGGAAAATTTTTTCATAACGCTTCAAGCTCCTGCCAAAATTGTTTATGCGGAATTGTAACGGGATTTTTCAAATATTCCACGTATGCTTTATCAGCCGCTTGAATGTCTTCAATATCTTCGAGCTTTTCGAGCACCGCCCGCCGAATAAATTCCGATACGCTTATGTCGTGTCTCTCTGTGTAATCTTCGAGAACTTCTAACGCTTTGTCATTTATGTTTACTGTTATCAACGCCATTTTTATCGCTCCTTTACAATGTGAAGTTGCTACCGAGATAAAACTTTTTGGCAATGTCGCTGGTTGCAATTTCATCGGCAGAACCTTCCAGCAAAATTTTTCCCTCGTTTAGAATATAGGCGCGGTCAACAATGTGCAAAGTCTCGCGGACGTTATGGTCGGTAATTAAAATTCCCATGCCGCGCTTGCGAAGATATTTTATAATTTCTTGAATGTCAGCAACAGCCAACGGGTCAACGCCGGCAAAAGGTTCGTCAAGCAAAATAAATTTCGGCTCCAATGCAAGACAACGGGCAATTTCTACGCGACGCCGCTCGCCGCCTGAAAGTTCTGTGCCCTTGCGCTTTTCGACGTGTCTAATGCTAAATTCGCGCAAAAGTTCGTTGAGCTTTTTACGGCGTTCCTCTTTGGTTAAATGCAACGTCTCAAGAATCGCCATAATATTTTCGGCAACAGTCAGCTTACGAAATATCGACGCCTCTTGAGTTAAATAACTTATTCCCAATTCTGCGCGGCGGTACATTGGCAACTTAGAAATATTTACGTCGGAAACAAATACTTCGCCCGAATCGGGGCGTTCAAGTCCAACCATCATATAAAAGGAAGTTGTTTTACCTGCGCCGTTTGGTCCAAGTAAACCGACTATTTCGCCCGTCTCAACTTTGATTGAAACTTTGTTGACGACTGTGCGCCCTTTGAATGACTTAACTAAATCACGCGCCTCAAGGTACATTACTCGTCGCCTCGTCGGGATTAATTACAACAGTTTCGTCAGTAGATTTTTCCTCGACCTGCGCGGGTTCAGATTTTTGCTCGAAAGCTTTACCGAAATCAGCGGGCATTTGAATTTTTGGTTCAGCTTTTAAAGTTCCGTCATCAGCAAGATAAACCGTTAGACGATTGCCGCGAATTGTGTTGTTGTCTTGATAAGCCCACGCGTTGCCGCTTAAAACAGCCTTACCATCTTGCTTGCCGTCATAGTCAACTTGGTCGCCGCCCGCCTCCAATTTTCTAGCCTCGCTGATGAGGTGCGCGTTGCCCGTGCCGATATAGCGTTCGTCGTCTATCCAGCCTTCCAATTTGTCAGCCGTAAAAGTTCCTTCGACTTCGCTTTTAGCAATGCCGCCGCCCGGAATCAAGACATGTTTTCTGTCGTCGGGGAAATAATCAATGTGGTCGCCCATAAATGTGCGTACGTCGCCATCCGGATATTTTTCATTGGGCGCAACCGTTTGAGTAGCGATAACATTTTCATCTGCAACCATATGCCCTTGCCCGTTGCTTTTCAAGGCTCCACAAGTTAAGCGCATATCCTCATCAACGACAATAACATTGCCGATAAGGTGGGCCTCTTTAGTCTGGACGTTAAACAGTGCGTGAAGTCCCGTCGCCTTAGTTGTGCCGTGCTTTAAAAGAACATTTCCTTCCGCAGAGACAACGCCTGTGTTCATGTCGTATTCGATTGCGTCGGCATTTACCTCAGAGGGCAAATTATCCTTTTCCGCCGCTATTGCCGCCGAACTTATCAGCATTGCCGCCAAGCCCGCCGCGCAGATTTTTTTTATCATATTAAAAGCCCTCCTCATTATCTTTAACGCCCTTTAAAACTCTTGCATGTCCCAAAAGTCCGAACTTCTTAAAATCGTTTTCAGCATAGGCAAGATCGCCGAAGGCGCGCATGTCGTCTTTGGAAATTTTAACATTGCCCGTTGCGATAAGTCTTTCTTCGGCCATAAACCATTCCAACTTATCGCTAAGAAGTTTTGCGCCGTCAGTGTTAGTCACGTCAACATTATCCGTTGCGGTGATTTTTTCCTCTGCAGCGAACCATTCAATCTTGTCGCAGAGAAGTTTTGCGCCGTCGTCATTCATAACGCTAACTTCGCCAACTGCAGTTAAAATTTCTTTTTCCGTTAACCAAGACAGCTCCTCGCTACGAAGTTCCGATTTATCGACGTCGTTAACTATGACAACATCGCCCTCGACGTAAATAACTTTCTCCGTTTGGTCGTAAATGCCGCGCTTAGCCGTTAAAGACCAAATTTTATCATCGTCGTAATATTTTCCTCTGACGTCGATAAGCTCCATATCCTGTGTAAGTGAATCAACGCGCAACTTGTCGCAAGTCAACTCCCAAATTATTTTGCCGTCTTTTTCTTCGGATATTGTGTTACCTTCGTACTCCATGACGGTTGGCGGCTCGACTCTTTCTATTGGCGGCGGCGTTTTCGGCGTCGTTCGGACTACCCAAACCACTAAGCACACAAAAAAAATCACTACCACTCCCGCCAAAATTTTTTCACGTGTGCTCATTTAATTGCTCCTCTTTAGATTTTCTACGGACTTTAACCGTGTGATGTTTATTTGTCTTTTGCATTTCGGGCGGCGTGTTCCAACGCTTTTGAAACCACAGCCATTGTGTCGGGTTTTCGCGTATAACTTCCTCTAAAATTTTTGTCATTTTTTCAGTAAAGCGCAAGAGGTCAGCGTCGGTGTCGCCTGTATCCTCGAAATGCATAATTTCACCAATTTTAACGAGGTGCCGCCCATTTTCTTTGCGAATTATAAACGCAGGCAAAACCGGTGCATTGAATCTTCTTGCGAAAACGGCAGGTCCCAGTGGCGTCGAGGCTGTCTTTCCTAAAAATTTTATAAATGCTCCGCCGGGTCCAGCGTCTTGGTCGGCGAGGAATCCTAAAATTTTTCCTTCCTTTAAAGCGCGCCCCGCTGCTCGAAGTTCATTTGTTCCGCGATTGAAAATCTCAACGTGAATCGTCGCTCGCAAGTCGTCCAATGCCCTCGAATACTGCGCGTTGGGTTGAAGTTTGGCGATTGCCGTAACTGGCATTCCGTTTAGAGAAAATGCCGCGCTCAACCATTCCCACGTGCCAATATGCCCCGTCAGCACAACTACGCCTTGCCCTTCCATTAATGCCATTCGCATTCGTTCAAGGTGATCAATCTCTATGTAATCTAACAAATTTTTTTCGTTAAGGTTAGGCATGTAAAAAATATCTAATATGTTGCGTGCCAGATTTATAAAAGATTTTCTTACGAGTTTTCGCGCCTCCGCCTCTGAAATGTTCAGTGCAGGCATCATTTGCGCAACCGCTCGTTCCCGCTGTTTTTTGATAAGCAGATAATATAAATTCCCGAACACTCGCCCCAAAAATAACAGCACGTCATAGGGCAAAAGCCGGATTATTCTGCTCATCAACATCAGCGTTTTGTAAAGCATTTCTGCCTCCTAAAATTTTTATTGGTTTAGATTAGTCAATTCCTTGTCGTCGAATTCTGCTGTAGTGTAGCGTTCGATAATGCCCGCCCAAAATCCTTTTGCTTTTAAAATAAATTCTATAATTTCTCGAACAGCACCGCGCCCGCCGAAATTATTCGCTACAAAATGTGCACGTTCAATAACTTCCTCTGAAGCGTCGCCGACTGCCGCCCGAAATCCGACTTGAACAAAGACAGGCAAGTCAATAACGTCATCGGCAACATAACAAATTTCCTCGTCAGTCAAGTTGAACTGCGCCTTCATTTTTTTGTAAGCGTCGCGCTTATTCATTTGTCCTTGCATGATGGCGGAAATTTTTAATTCAGCTGCGCGGCGAGTTGTCATTTGCGAAGTCCTGCCAGTTATTATCGCCAACTTCAAGCCGCACGAATGAGCAAGCGTTATTCCAAAGCCGTCGCGACAATGGAACGCCTTAAAAAGTTCACCGTTCGCACCGTAATAAATTCCGCCGTCAGTTAACACGCCGTCCACGTCAAAAATTATCAGCTTAACGCGCCGTGCTCTGTCGAGAGCGTCGCTAGAAATTTTCATTTAAACCACACCTTGTCTAAGTAAATCTGTCAAGTGAATCATGCCGACGGGGAAATTTTCTGCGTCGATAACGGGCAAAACCGTAACGGGGCGCGGCTTGTGTTTTTCCATAACGGATAATGCCGCCGTCGCCAATTTGTCAGCACTGATTATCAGAGGCTCTTCAAACATAATGTGTTCAACAGGCTCATCAATAAACGAACGATTTTTTTCTAAGGCGCGGCGAATAATTCCGTCCGTAACTAATCCAACGAATTTATTTTTCTCGTCGACGACAGAGACCGCGCCCAAACCTTTAGCAGTCATCTCAAAAAGCGCGTCCTTAGCCGTTGCTCCGACTTTAACAATCGGATTGTCTTTGCCGCTGTGCATTACGTCGCCAACTGTCAACAAAAGTTTTCTGCCCAATGAGCCGCCTGGATGGAATAATGCAAAATCGTTAGAAGTAAATTTTTTCTCGTCCATAAGAGCCATAGCAAGCGCGTCGCCCATAGCCAACGTTGCAGTCGTCGAGGCAGTCGGAGCTAAGCCCAAAGGACACGCCTCGCGCTCAACGCCAATATCAATAAAGTAGTCGCAGTTCTTGCCGAGCGTGGAAAAACGCTTGCCGCACATAGCGATAACCGCCGCTCCAATTCTCCTCACCACCGGCAAAATATTTATAACCTCCGTAGATTCGCCACTGTTTGAAATGGCAATCAACACGTCGTTTTCAGTCAACATACCCAAATCGCCGTGATAAGCTTCGGCAGGGTGCATAAAAAATGACGGCGTGCCTGTCGAGGAAAGGGTTGCCGCGATTTTTCTGCCGACATGCCCCGATTTACCCATACCAGTTACTGCGACACGCCCACGACAACTCATAATTTTTTCTACCGCCAATATAAATTCTTCGTCAATGCGCGGGATTAAATTTTCAATCGCCGTCGCCTCAATCTTTAAAGTCTCAATCGCTTTTTCTTTAATCATATTAACGCTCCAAATTTTTTGTGACATTGTGAACCTTTAATGCGCCAGTCAAAATTTTTTCTAAGTTATCAAGGGCAATCATATTCGCGCCGTCTGAAAGTCCTTCTGCCGGATTGTCGTGCACTTCTAAAAACAAACCGTCGACACCGACCGCGCACGCCGCCCTAACCAGATATTCAACAAACTCGCGTTGACCGCCCGAACTTGAACCCGCGCCGCCTGGAAGTTGTACGCTGTGAGTGCCGTCGAAAATCACGGGGCAATTAAAGCCACGCATAATCGGCAAGCCGCGCATATCGACAACCAAATTATTATAACCAAACGAAGTGCCGCGCTCCGTTAACAAAATTTTCTCCGTTCCGCTCGCTCGCAATTTTTCGACGACGTTAATCATATCCCGCGCAGAGAGGAATTGCGCCTTCTTGACGTTGACAGCTTTTCCGGTTTTCGCGGCGGCAACAAGTAAATCCGTCTGCCTACAGAGGAACGCGGGAATTTGTAAAATGTCAGCGACTTCAGCAACCTGCGCGGCTTGATAGGTTTCGTGAATATCAGTAACAATCGGAACGTTGAGTTCGCGCTTAATCGCCGCCAAAATCTTTAAGCCCTCGATTAAGCCGGGACCTCTATAACTTTTTATCGACGAACGATTTGCCTTGTCGAACGACGCCTTAAAAATATACGGCATGCCTAAATTATCGGCAATTTCTTTAGCGCGACGCCCGATTTTTAAACTGCGCTCAAAGCCCTCAAGCACACACGGTCCAGCAAGCAATATCAATTTGTCGCCGCCGAATTCTATATTTCTAACTTTAACAATATTCATTTTGTCACCTCAAATTTTAATCACTAACAGCATAAAGTAATCCTCTGCCATCCACAAAATCAACGCACTCCTGCCAACCATTTTTCTCAAGGAACGGCTTCAACTCGTTGTAAACGTCGGTAAAGAAAATGTGAATCGCATATCGACGCGAAAACGAATACAATCTGTCAGATTTAATATTATTGTTTTCGTCCTCCAAAATTTTGTAATCATCAAAAGGCAATTCAAAGAACTTGCAAACAGGCTCAAGATACTTTTTTTCGCCCCAAAAAACTGGAGCTTTCTTGCCAAAGAGCGGCAACAATAGCCTTGAACTTAGTTTGAATAGCTGCTTATTTAACTTATTATTTTGCGTCGGTTGCTTGCAAGCACTAATGAATTCTTTAAGATAATCGGGATTTTCTTCTAATAGCAATTTCCAGCCGTCATCGTGCAATTCGTTTAACGCCGCTATCATCAGTTGCAAGTTGTTAGCGTTTACGCTTATGGCGACTTCGCTTAGTCCGTATTTCCAGCCGATTCGGGAATGGAGCCCCAAAGCGATAAAATATCTTTCGGGTGTTGTGGAGCGTATGTTCCGTAGCCGTGCTCGCTCGCAGTAAAAGATATTGTCATGTCCTCTGCTACTATTTTATATTTTTTGCGATAGGGTTTTTCAAGCATCCAATTTAAATATTCCCGTTCAAAGAACCATGCATGTCCACCGAAGTCAACCGCGCAAGTTTTTTCGTTGCCGGTGTGCCAGCCGCCCCAAAATGAACCTTTCGGATAATTTGGAATATCATTTATCAAACAGGCATTCGTTACGTAGACGCCGCGATTTTGCATCATGTTCATATGGCAATTTTCAAACCAGCGTTCACCGGGAATTGTGTCGTCGTCGAATATACAAACATAAGGCGACTTGGCAACTTTATTGGCGAATTCAAATCGTTTCCATACGCCGCCATTTGTCGGAGAAATTTTATAACTATCGAACGCGTTCAAAACTTTTTTGTTCAGCTCAACTTTATAGTAGCCGTCAATGCCGTCTTGATAAAGAAAAATTCTGCGCGGCTTGAGCGTCTGATTTTTTATCGCTGTAATTTGTTGCTCCAAAACTTGCGGGCGTTTATAACACGTCAGGACAACGTCAATATCTAAGTCGATTTTCTTCCTATCAAACATCCAGCAACTTTGTTGAGCATAAGCCGTACTGTCAACCATATAGGGACGAGTAATTTTCTCGTGCGTCATGAGGTCGGTTGCCGAACCGAAATCAATATAGCAATTATCGGGATTGTTCTTAAAGAGCGCGGCAATAATTACGCAAGATAGCGGACCAGCCGATATAACGTAGAGTAAATTTTTTTCGTGCCCGAAATCGGCAATTATCTGCCGAATTAAATTTTTGCCATCCTCTTTCCAAAACTTAATGCAGTCATCGCTAACAGCATAATGTTTTTTAATGTTGAGTTTACCGTATTTTTTACCCTTGCCGCGCCAATTCGTTATCAAGACGGCGTCGCGTTCTAACTCTGCAAAATTTTTTTGGAATGCTTTAAAATTCGAGTTCAACCAGATGTTTGCAAAAGTTATGTTGTAATTTTTTATGTTTTGCAGATACCAATAGTAAGCCGCTGAATCGCAACACGGGCAAGAAACGCCATAATAAAAATTTGGAGAGGTAATTTTCAACGAATCGTTAAGAGCTTCACCTAACGGAGTAACACCCCCCCGAATCATTCCAGCCCTCTTGAGCTTTGACTGCACGTCCTATCATCAAAGCTCGTTCGCCGTTACCATAGCGAGGAAGTGCAAAATTTTCGCCGCGCAGGACTTTCTGCCAAAATTTTTCGTATTCGTCCTTGAGGTAAATAATTTTGTCGTCGGCGCGAGCGCGGTCAGTTAATTCCCAATGATTTTCCGCGTTACAGGCGATATAGAATTTTTCAAGCATCAAACTTTCCCCTTCGATAAATTTCGTTGACGAGTTCTAAATCTTCATCAGTGTCGACGCCTACGAAACGGCACGAACTTTTTATCACGCGGATTTTAAAGCCGTTCTCTAAAGCGCGAAGCTGTTCAAGTGATTCAGATTGCTCAAGCGGCGTTGGCTCCATTTTTGCATAGTCAAGCAGAAAATTTTGGCGATAAGCGTAAATACCAATGTGCTTGAAAATTTTCGACTTGCCAATATTACGTGGGTATGGTATCAGCGAACGGGAAAAATACAATGCGTTATTATTTTTATCGAGGACGACTTTGACGTTGTTAGGATTGCGCATTTCTTCCGCGTCGAACAGTTCAGTCGCAACGGTCGCCATTTGCAAATTTTTATCCTCAACAAATTCCGCGACGAGTTCATCAATCAAGCTCGGCTCAATAAGCGGCTCATCGCCCTGCACATTAACAACAACTTCCGCGTCGGGAAATTTTTCTGCAACTTCCGCTAAACGGTCGGTTCCGGTTTTGTGGTCAGCGCGAGTTATCATTGCCCGCCCGTGATTTTTTTCTACCGCTTGTAAAATTCTTTCGTCGTCGGTCGCCACGATAACTTCAGCTACGGATTTTGCTTGACTTGCCCGTTCCCACACGCGACAAATCATCGGTTTGCCACAAATATCTTTGAGCGGCTTGCCGGGTAAACGAGTTGAAGAATAGCGCGCCGGTATCACGCAGATTGATTTCATGTCCTTTCCTCCTTAAAATTTTTCCGGATAAATCAGCTTAGCCATAGTTTTAACGGCGTCTGGATAATGCAAGCCTGGACTTAACAAGAATAAATCTTGCGGCAAAAAGTAAAGTTTATTGTTCTTAACCGCACCGATAGCTTGCCACGCGGCATTTTCCGCAATAGCTTTTGTCATGTTCGATTTAATCTCGTCAATGTTGCCCATGCTAGTTACGAAAATTATTTCGGGATTTTGTTCAGCTAAAGTCTCCATGCTGTAAGGCGCGGCGTCGGGATTTTTTTCAAGCGGCGTCATACCGGAGGCGACATTTTTCCAACCAAACATTTTAGCGATTGAACCGGCAATGCTCCCGTCAAGCTGAACCGTCAAGCCTTGCGCCGTCGAGTGAAGAATTGCCACGCGCAACTTTTCTTTAGGAACTTTGTCGACGATATTTTTTATTTCGGCGTCCATGTCGCTGATAATTTTTTCGCCAGTTGCCTCGTCGCCGCTAATCTTAGAGAAAGTTTTCAAGCCGCGTTTTACGTCGTCATAAGTTTTCATCTCGACGACCACCGCAGGAATTTTATTTTCTTCCAGCACGGGCAAAAGTTTTTCGTTCATGCCCTTATTAATAATAACCAAATCGGGCGCACAACTCAACAGTTGCTCCACGTCAACTTGATAAACTGCGCCAACGCTAGCCAAATTTTTAGCCCAATCGGGCATTTTGTTTTTTGAATCAGGACGCCCGACAATTTCGCCGCCGACCGCGTGCAATGGTTCCAAAAATCCCGCGCTCGTTACAACTATTCGCGTTGGCTTTTGTTGAAGAATAACTTTTCGTCCTAAATCGTCTTCAATCGTCGCAAAAGTTTTCGTCTGCTCCACTTCGACAGGTGCAGAAGTTTTTTCGCCGCCGCAACCCGTCATTAATAAAGACGCCGCGCAGATTACCGCTAAAAATTTTTTAATCATGATTACGCCTCGTTAAAATTGTCGACAAATAATTTAAATGTTCGTCCTTGTGGACCGCAATGTCCGCAATAATTTTTTCGTCGTCTAAGCCACAACGACTTACTAAAACTGCCTCGTCAATCATGCCGTTAGATTTGAGCGCGTCGACGATTTCTGGGAAATTTTTATAAACTTTCATTAGGACAGTTGCGTCAGCTTTGTCGAGGAAATTTTTAATCGCGTCAAGTTCGGCGGTCGCAGGAATTATCGTTAAGATGTCGTTGCCGTAAGCGAGTGGACGTCCAATATGCGCGGCAATCGCCAAAAACGCCGGAACGCCTGGTATCGTAACAATTTTTACTCCGCACGGCTCCAACAGCTTGAAAATATAAATGTACGTGCTGTAAAACATCGGGTCACCTAAAGTTGCGAAGCCTACATTTTTTCCACCGCACAATTCACGTAAAATTTCCTCCTTGTTAGCCTCGAAAACTTCTTTCTCCTCTGCGAAGTCTTTGACCATTGGGAACGTCTGATAAATTATTTCGACGCTCGGTTTTAAATACGGTTGCGCAATGCTCAATGCCACGCTGTCAGATTTTTTTTCGGTTTTCGGCGCAATCAACACGTCGATTTTTTTCAGCGCGTTAATCGCTTTGACTGTTAAGAGTTCTGGATCGCCAGGACCAACTCCTATGCCGTAAAAAGTTCCAACCAATTCCATTTCTTTTGCTCCTTAACTGTGATATTATTACGGCAATGCTCATACAATTTAGCTAATAGCTTTTTTGAATGATAATACCACAAGCAAAAAAATTTTTAAACACCGGAGAATTAATCATGAATATTTTTTTAGATATTTTGTTCGTCGCGCTGGTAGTTTACTTTATCTTCGCGATACGCCGCTCAATGCGCATGTCAAAAGCCTCCGTCGCACTCATCGAAAAATACGAGAACGACAAATTTAATCCGCAACTCATCGAAGAAATTTTTGCGGCGATTAGTGACGACGTACTACTTAAAAGAATTCTTAAACGGCACAACGCAAGCAAGCGCGATATTTCCAAACTCCACGCTAAACTTATGAAGTGGGGCGATTTCCGCAAATATAATCGCTACGTCCCGATAACTTCCTTTTTTAATGTCCACACGCTCGAATGCCTCCTCGAACACAAAAATGACGACGCCAAATCTTTAACCGAAAAAATGATGAATCATTTCCACCTCTGAGGCTTGCGTCATGAACTTTAGAATGATTTTGCGAATCCAGAGCCAAGCACTACTAACTTTTGCGACGGCTACCCTCCTGCCGGTTGCCTACGCGATTATTGAATTCAACGCACTTGACACGACAATTTTTTTCTCGGCAATAGGAATTTTTTCTATCATTACGGGCATAATTTTTTCCAAGCTTGGCACGGGCAGATTTCAGCGGGCACCTGTTGCAGAGTCGGCGACGGCAATTCTACTAATGTATCCTATTTTGGCGGTGTTCGGTTGCTTGCCGTTTATGTTGACGGGTTGGCTGTCACCGCTCGACGCACTTTTAGAGTCGGTCGGCGATTTAACCTCTGCGGGATTGTCACTTCTGCCTGAAAACGCGCCGTATCTTTTACTCTTATGGCAAAGTGAAATGATGTGGCTCGGCTCGCTACTTTT
Organism: uncultured Selenomonadales bacterium; assembly: GCA_946408355.1. Lineage (GTDB taxonomy): Bacteria > Bacillota > Negativicutes > Selenomonadales > Selenomonadaceae > Quinella. The sequence continues at coordinate 9,782 of CAMJRX010000025.1, read as the reverse complement.
TTTAATCATGCTGGTTACTGTTTTACCTGAAGTTAGCGGTTGTTTCGGAATCACGTTGAGTTTGCAGGGCGGGCACGGTTTCAGCGCGATTATCGGGCAAATGAACTTGATGAGCGTCCGAATTATTAAAGTTTATATGACGTTAACAGCAGTAAGTTTTGGCGCGTTTAAGGCGGCGGGGCTTAACGTTTGGAATTCGCTGTTAATGGCAATGCGTTGCATTTCGACGGGCGGAGGAAATTTTTTCCCGTCAGAAGAAAATATTTACGTCGAATACGCCGCAATCTTTGCAATGCTCCTCGCCTGCGGAAATTTTCTGTTGTATTATCACGTGATTTATACGCTGTTGCCGCCGCGTTTAGAATTCGGGCTGAATTACTTCACGCGCCTCAAGCAATACTTCCTAAGACTTAAACGGACAATTATCAGCAACGCAAAACTTATCTTTGCCAACGAGGAAGTTAAAGTTCTCTACGCCACAATTCTTTTCGCTCTGCTAATTATTTTCTTCCGAATCACTTGGCAGGGAATTTATTTCGACGGCAACGAGGCTTTGCGACGCTCGCTGTTCTATATCGTTTCGTTTTTAAGCACGACTGGCGTATCTTTTTATGACGGCTCTGGAAACGTTCACGACTTCGACAAATTTTTTATTTTCTTAATGGCTGTGACGGGCGGTTGTGTTGGTTCGGTGACTGGCGGTTTTAAAATTATTCGGCTGATTGTCTTGGTAAAAATTACGGCGGCGGAAGTTAAAAAGACAATTCACCCACGCATGATGACGGCTATTAGCGTAGGTGATGTGCCAGTCCCAATGAAAACTGTTGGCAGGATTTTAAGTTTTTTCTTCCTCGCGCTAATAACAATGTTTATCTGCGCGGCGGTGTTAAGTTTTACAGGTCCGACGTTTTCTCAAGCGGTTTCAATGTCGGTTGCGTGTCTGTCGACGGTTGGAAATTTGCCGGGACTTTGCGAACCAGATAACTTTAAATCCTTATCGAACTTTGGAAAAGTTTTTTGCATGATAATTTTGGTTGTCGGGCGGCTGGAAATTTTCGCGCTGTTAATTGCCATTGCCAGCATTAAAATTTGTCGACGCAAAAGTAATTGGTAAGGAGGAAATTATATGGCGGGCAATAGAAATTTAAACTCGGCGGCGCGCGCAAAGAAGGACGAGTTTTATACTCAAATCGCCGACATTGAAAACGAACTGCGCCACTACCAAAAATTTTTCGCGGGCAAAACCGTCCTTTGCAACTGTGACCCCTTACGAGAGCGATTTTTTTAAGTACTTCACGATTTATTTTAATCAGCTCAAGAAATTAATCGCTACGTGTTATGCCGGCTCGCCGATTGTCCAGACTGAATTGGATTTTTTCGGCACGCCCAACGAAAATCTTAACTTCGACAAGAAAAAATCTGCCATTAGGTTTGACGTTAGCGAAGTAAAAGATTTTAACGGCGACGGCGCAACTGACCTTGCTGATGTCAAATGGCTACTCGAAAATAATCGCAACGTCGTAACTTACCTCGACGGCGACGGAGATTTTCGCTCGCCCGAATGTATCGCCGCACTTAAAGAGGCTGATGTCGTCGTTACAAATCCCCCGTTCACTTTGTTCCGCGAATACGTCGCCCAACTCGTCGAATACGACAAAAAATTTCTCATTATCGGCAACATTAACTGCATAACTTACAAAGAAATTTTCCCGCTTATCATGCAGAACAAAATCTGGCTCGGCTAAGGTTTCCGAAGTATGGTTGTATTTTTCCGCAGTCCTTATGAAGATACCGCAATCGCGTCACAACACCGCGCGGAGTTGATTAGGAATTCAGGCGTTCATTGGTTCACGAATTTGGACGTTCGCAAGCGACACGAAAATATTTTGCTGTACATGAAGTATACGCCCGAAGTTTATCCTCACTACGACAACTAAGACGCTATCGAAGTTTCCAAGATCGCAGAAACTCCTATGGATTATTTTGGCGTTATGGGCGTCCCGATTACTTTTCTCGATAAATATAATCCCAATCAATTTGAAATTATCGGCAAAAGCGATACATTTGCGGAGCCAGTTATCGTTAACGGCAAGTTGAAAAATAATACAGGCAGATTTTATGTCAATGGCAAGCGTATGTATGAACGGATTTTGATTCGGCGGCGTGAGTAATAAGACGAGGTGATTACGAAAATGCAGTACGACTATTCTGAAGATATAAATCTGAAAAAATTTTTGACCGTTACGTGAAAGCGTAGCGGTTTTTTTCTGATTGCTTGAAAACTTTATTTAAAGGTGTCATAATGCGTAGCGAGGAGGTAAGCAGGTGGCTCAAAAAATTTTTAAAGCGTTGTTGTTCGACACTCGTAGCATTCAACGCTACATATATTTGGGCAACAAACTTCGCACGAATATTGGTGCGTCTTATATCGTCGACAGAGTTTTTTTCGACGTATTGATTTAGGGCGTCTTGAAGGAAATGTTTCCTGAAGAAAAATTTTCTTCAAGACGATGCTTGGATGCCTGCCAATGATGAGGCTAAGCCTTGTGATAAAATGAAATCCTGTTACGTGGCGTATATCGGCGGCGGCAATGCTCTGTTACTTTTCGATGAAACAGCAAAGACTTCACCTGTCGAGGTTGTCAAAAGTTTTGCCCGCAAACTTTTACTTGAGCGTCCTGGATTGAAAGTCGGCGCGGCTATCGGAGAACTTGAACTCGTCGACGGCAAACTCAATCAAAAGCATATCGACGCGCTGTACAAAAAGCTTAAAGACAATCAAAACAACATTTTCCCTGCGGTTAATGTGCCTTACACCGGCTTGACGCTTAGTTGTGAAATTAACGGCGAGGCGGCGAATTTTTATGGTGCAATCGGCGTGGGCGAAGAGAAAATTTATTCGCAGTAGACTGCAGTCAAAGCTGATGCCGCCGATGATGCCAACAACAATTTGCGTGCGCGTTTCAATCAAATTTTCGCCTTAAAAAAGTTCGACGTTCAGAAAGACTTTGAATTTCCGTTTGAAGTTGAAAAGCTCGGTCAAACGGAAGACAACAATTATTTTGCAATCGTCCACATTGACGGCAATAATATAGGTGTAAAGTTCCGCACTTGTCAAAGTTTAAGTGAACGCCGCAAATTGTCCCGCGAAATTCGTCGTAAGACTGAAGGTGCCTTTGCCGAGCTATTGGCGAAAATTATCAACATGAAAACAGCGGGCGGTTTCGAAAATGCACTTGACTTCAAAGGAAAATTTTTGCCGATACGACCGCTGATAATCGGCGGCGACGATGTAACTTTCCTTTGCCCGGCTAATATGGCTATTCTGTTCACAAAGACACTTATGGAAAATTTAGACGCTGATACTCCCGAAGACGCGCCTGAACACCTTACAGAAAAATTTTCGCGTCATATGGATGCTTGCGCGGGCATAGCGATTCTCCCGACGAAATATCCTTTCTTTCGTGGCTACAAACTCGCCGAACAACTCTGCGACTCCGCCAAAAAATCCATGCGCGAACAAATTTTATCGACGGAAAAGATTTCGCGCGGCTCAAGTTGGTTGGACTTTGCTATACTGCACGGCGAACAACCTCCGACTCTCGAACAAATTCGCTCGACACAATATCGCGGGGCTCGTGGGAAAAATTTACATTTCGGCGCGTATCTGGTTTGCGGCGAGGGCGATTCTGCTCATAAGCTGGACAATCTCCTTTCCTGCACGAAACAATTTTTGGAAGGCAAAAAGAAAAATCCTCCGACTATGGCGAATAATAAAATCAAGGAACTGCGCGGCGTCCTTCAACGTGGTGAAGATGATGCTCAAAAATTTTTGCGTCAACTGAAAAAAAAAGACAAGACTTGCCGACGGTTTCGGATTGGGAAATTTTCAGGGAAAAACTTGGGCACAATTCAACGACGCCTTACGTCGACGCAATAGAACTCATGGATTTTTACGTCGAGGAGGTGAATCAAACATGGCAGAACTTGACGTGACGATTAAAGTTTTGTCGCCGATTCATTTGAATTCTGGTCAAGCCGATGTGAACGTTGACGCGGAAATAGTTCATGATGCGCTTGGCTTTCCTTACTTCCCCGCCAAAAGATTCAAGGGTCTTCTCTATGAGAGTACACTTGATATTCAGCTTATCGTGCCGAATTTTTATATACTTCCTTCTACTGAATACGAAACTTTTTGCGCGGAATGGAAGTATTTACAGTGGAAATATCCCGAAATTTTTACGACGTTTGATGTTCTCAATTCGTTTACATCCCTTCGCTATCAAACGCGGCTTGAGAACGCGTACAGAAGAGGGCTTCGGGCATTTGAGACTTTGGACGCCTTTGGACATGAACAAATTCACACGCGGTAAGCTTGAAAACGAAGAAATTCCCCGTCCCGAAAACTTTTCAGACAAGACGATTGCTCTGGCAAAAAAAATATTAACGGCTCAACTTTTGGAACAGGTGAGGATTTACGCTCACGAGGACGCCGAAAAACTTCGTCCGCAACTTAAAGGCGGCAATTACACGCATTTTTTCGCGCGGATTGAGGGATTTCTTACGCGTGTTGATTAAAAAAATCTGCGCAAAAATATTTCGTCGCAACTGCAAACGGACCTCAACAAAGGCAGTAAAGTGTTTGAGGAACATTTACATAATCTTCGCATGGCGAACAAACAAACATTTTATGACGTGCTAACTGAACAGGCTCCGTTGCCGATTGATTCGCGTAGCATGTCCAATGAAATTGACTTGCGGAAGATAAAGCCGTTGTTCGACGATTTGAAACTGTCACAAGACGACCTTTCTAAGGATGCGATTTATCTTGAGTATCTGATGAATTATTTCCGCTTTGCCCGCAAATTGGCAACGTCGAAAGGAGGCGCGGCTCGTGAATAAATCAAGCATTATCGGGAAAATTCTAATCAAGGGCAAATTGATTTTGAAATCGCCGCTGTTAATAGGAGACGGCGCAGGCGAAACTGCTGATAATTTTCGTGATGTGCACGTCGTGAAAAATCGGGACGGTAAGCCCTTTATACCTGGAACTTCGCTTTGCGGTGTCTTGCGCGATTGGATGACGCAAACCGATTCCGAGATTGTCACAGAAATTTTCGGCGATTCGGATAAAATGCAAAGTTCGATTCAGCTTGACGATATTGAGCTTGTCGACGGCGAAATAATTTCTCGTGACGGCCTGAAGATTGCCGGCTTAACGGGCACTGGCGTCGACGGCGGTAAATTTGATTAAGAGGCGATTGAGCGCGGCGTGAGCGGTAAACTTCGCATTTTGATAAATCTGCGCGGCTACCATTCGCTTGAAAAGGTTTCGGACGTTATAGCCAGCATGTTGAAGAAACTTCAAGACGGTATTCGACTTGGCGCACTTACTACCAAAGGTTTCGGGCTGGTAACTGTTGAGGATTTAAACGCGGGATTGTACGACTTCCACAACAAAGCAGATGTTACCGCATGGCTCCAAAACAACGCCGCTACTAAGAAAATTCTGCCGTTGAGCGAAAAAAATTCTGCAAACCCAAAAGATTTTATAGTCGACGCGGATTTTGCTTTCAATTCGTCGTTTATTATTCGTGATTATGATGTCAGCGCGGAGGACAAGAAAAAAAGTATTTCCGCCGTCACGCTAAAAAGTCGCGAAGATTTTGTTATTCCCGGCACGAGTCTCAAGGGCATTTTACGGCACCGCGCCGAATACATTTTCGGCGAACTCGGTGGTGATGCGCAGGCTTTAGAAAATTTGATGGGCTGTTCGTTAAAGAACGGCGAAAAACTCAAAAGCCGCTTTATCGTGTCGGAAAGTTATGTTGCCCCCGCAAATTTCACCGAAGTTGAACATCGCCGCAATAAAATCGACAGACTCACGGGCGGCACTTTGCAAGGGCTACTTTTCGCAACTAAGCCCGCTTATCGTAAAAATTCTAAGGCATCGACATTCAAGTTGCATTTCGAGATTCGCGCGACTGAAGACTATGAGGCAGGTCTTGCGATTTTCTTATTGCGCGATTTGTGGCTCGGACGCGTGACGATTGGCGGCGATAAGGCTGAACTTGAAAACTTTACGACGGCATCGAAAAAATTCGCGGGAGGTGACGGCTTATGAGCGGTTTGGATTTAGCGAAAAAACTCGGCTTGCAATCCTGCGCGGGTAAAGTTCATTCGGAGTCCGTTGTATTTTCGTCAACGGAGGCTTTAGGAAAGTTTTTGCATGAAAAATTTTCGCAGGCAATTTTTGTAGTGTGGCAAGTTCAAAGCATTATTTGGGGCAAATTGGACGGCGAAAAACTTTTGCTTAAAGACAATCAACCGCCGAATTTTGATGACTGGTTAGAGTGTCGTATTTTCAATCGCCAAGCGGAACTTCATCTCAAGCGGGCTGGACAAAATTTCGTAGGGCGATACATCTGCGACGTAGACGGCGAAAAAAAATTTTATGCCGACAGTTTTTCGCGACTTTGGGGCAAACGTGACGAAAAATTTTCGACGGATGGCTGGATAAAGCTTTGCGACGCGGAGCGCAAACTTTCCATGACAATCCCTTGCGACGACGGTGACAAAAAATTTTACGGACTGTTGACGCGAAACTATATCGGCAGCGACGAAGATACGGGCTTGAGCGGCTACGTCGATTATCGTTTCGTTGCGATTGAATCTGCTTGGGACGGTGATTAATATGGCAAAAATGAAAGGTTTCTACGAACTCGGCGCGGCTTTTGGAATGAAAATAAACAAAGAAAAAGCTCCTTTGCCTCCGCCGCCCCAAAATCAGGCGACCGCGCCTTACAATTTCGTTTCGTTGACCAACAAGGTTTTGCCCGCGCAGTTTGAAAGCGTCGAAGATTTCGGGCAACACGTCAGCGCGGCAGAAAATATCAGTTGCGAAATTTCTTTGAAGATTGAAACTTTGACGCCGCTTTTCATAGGCGGAGGTCAAGGCACAAAAAGTTTTGCGCCCGTTAACGACACGCCGATTATCCCCGGTTCATCACTGCGTGGCATGATAAAAAATATTTTCAAAATCGTGACGTGCGGGACATTTCGCGGGCAGACTGATTATCAGAAAAAGGGCGAGGACTTTAACGACGAACACATATACTTCCGCTGCCTCATGAAAAACAACAACGCCGCGCTCGGCGGCTACAACTGGTCGGACGAACTTCACAAGGTTTACGTCAATCGAATGGTCAGAGAGGACACGGATGAGGACGGCAAAAAATTCATCGCTAAGAATGCGCACCCCGGTTTCTTGATTCGCAAGACCAGCGGGCAATATTTTATCGCGCCGTCAATCTACACCAGCGACCGCCCGGAAGATTTCATTACGATAAAAAAGTTTCAGGAAAAATACGGCGCAGTTAAATTCAGAGATTCGCGCGTTCATTGGGTCGGGAAAATCGCTTACATCGTGACGGGCAACCAATGGGCTAACAAACCCGAAAGACTTTTGGACGCGGCGGCTTATAAAAAATTCAAGGAAGATTTAAAAGCTTTACGCAAAAAGAAAGACGCCGGTAAAATTTCAGAGGCAGAATTTAATGACGAGGCACGCAAGCACGGCAAGCAAATCATTCACTACACGGATTTGGATTACATTGAGCCGAATCGCGAAAAGTGGCTTGCAGTTCCCGATGAAGTTCTAAACTCTTACCGCCACGACCGTAACCGAAAAGGTGTCGACCTTTTAAAGGTCAAATATTTTTTGACGCGTGATAAACTTGAAAAGAATACTGGCAAGGATTTCCCCGACGTGGATACCATAATCCCTTGCCACTTCCTGACCGACGACGAAACTGTTACGGCTTTTGGTCATGGACAATGTTTCCGCATTCCCTACGAAAATCGAATCGGCGCGCTCGTGAAAATTTTGGACAACGATTCGATTGACTTCGCCGACGCGGTTTTCGGCAAGGAAAAATTTTGGGCAAGTCGCGTATACTTAGAGGACGCCACGTCCGAAAAATTTTCCGAATTGTCGACGGCGACGGCGCATTTACTTATGCAACCTAATCCGACTTCTTATCAGCTGTATATTAAACAGGGCGGCAAAGAATTAAAGTATTGGGACGCGCCGGGTGCGCAAATTCGCGGCTACAAACTTTACTGGCACAAGCCCGCGGATGATTGGAAAATATCGCCCAATGAAGACAGTCGCTTGGCTAAAAAGATGACGCCGCTCGCTAAGGGTAGCAATTTCACTGCGAAAATTCGTTTCAAAAATCTAAGCGCGGAGGAATTGGGCGCGTTCATGATGGTTTTCGATTTGGACGGGCAGAAAAATTCAGCGTACAAAATTGGAATGGGCAAGCCTTTTGGTTTTGGTAGCGTTAAAATCACGCCGACGCTTTTTGTCGAAAGTAATGACGCTTACACCAAACTTTTCGACAGCGACGGTTGGAAAAATCCTTGTCACCAAGAACGCCCCGACGCTTATCTTAAAGCTTTCCGAAAATATCTGGTAGAGCGCAAAATGGATAAGGCGTGGCAAAAAATCATGGACGAGCTAAAGATGATTTTGAACTGGTCGCCCGCCGAGCGGAAAGGTTGGAGCGATTGGGTTAAATCGATGAACGGCAATGTTACCAAGAAAGGCGATGTCGACAAGCGATTTATACAGCGTGCGCCTTTGCCGACAATTAAATCAATATTTGAGGTCGTTAAATGATAGGCGCACTTGTCTACGTTTTGCGAGCGGAGAATTCGGTACGTTTACCGTTAGTCAACGGGCGACTAATGCACGCGGCATTTTTCAAAATCCTCAACGATTTTTCTAAGTCTTTGGGCGATTTCATACACAACGAGTGCAACTTGAAACCGTTCACGGTATCCTTTCTTGAGCCAGCAGAAAAAATACCGAACATTGAAGATAATTGGTCTGTTCGACGCGGGGACTTGTTTTTTTGGCGAGTGACGGGACTCAATGCTGAAATTTTGCAAGCGGCTCTAAGCGTACCCGTCAGCGAAAAAATTCAAGCGGGTTCGCTGTCGTTGCGAGTCGTCAAAAAGATTTGTGACGGAAATATCCGCGACGATACGGGAATCGTAACTATAAAAGATTTTATTGACGCCGCCAAGAAATTCCCACCCGCTAAGGAAATTCGTTTTGATTTTATATCGCCCGTATCGTTCCGCATTGACGATTTTGATGCGCCTTATCCTCGTCCTGAATTGATTTTCCCTTCGCTTGCCGACAAATGGACGCAAGCCGCCATGCCCGCCGCCGTCGACAAAAAAGTTATTCGCGAACTTGCCGCGCAGATTCGCCTGACTCATTGGCGAGGAGAGAGCAAAGTTTTTCACTTGTCGAAAAATCGCGGGACACTGGCTTTTTATGGTAATTTTGTTTACGACCTTGAAGCATTGTATCACGATGTACGCAAGGTATTTCTTTTGCTTGCCAAGTTCGGAGAATTCGCGGGCGTCGGCAGGCTTTCGGGGCAAGGGTTTGGGCAAGTTCACATGTCCTTTGCATAGCAGGCTTTTGGAGTTTAACGGCATTCAATATGAACACTGCGAATAATTTGGCAAATTTCGTACAATATCTTTTAGGCAATCCCCACGAACTCAAAAAATATTTCATATCCGAAAAAGCGATGTTCTTTGCTATTTTTTATATCTTCCGTGCATAAAAATATCTGGGCGTTTGCTGATAATTCTTCCTCCTGTGGCGAGGATTTTTTTGCGTATTTTCTTGATTTTCCTTTTTGCTTTCTAGGACGTGTTCACACTAAAGAATCAAAAATCATAGCAAAGAGTATAAAAGC